>JAKSHT010000001.1 GCA_024399215.1 archaeon
CGAGTATAACATCGAAGCAATGAGAGATCTTGTGAAAAGAGGAGTCGAACCTTTTGATGCAAACGGAAAATACATTGCAGGAGTCAACTATGTTTTTAGACCAGATGGAAGAAGAATAAAGGTTAATCAACGAAACGCAGAGGAGATATCCAAAGGACTTAGTGCCGGGTACACGGTTGAAAGACAGCTCCAGGATGGAGATGTTGTTCTGTTCAATAGGCAACCTTCACTTCACAGAATGTCTATGATGGCACACTTAGTAAGAGTCATGAGCGGACGTACGTTTAGATTCAATCTTTGTGTTTGCCCCCCTTATAATGCCGATTTTGACGGTGACGAAATGAATCTTCACGTAATTCAAAGTGAAGAAGCACGCGCTGAGGCTAGAGTTCTCATGCTTGTTCAAGAAAACATCTTGTCTCCCAGGTACGGCGGACCAATTATCGGAGCTATACACGACCATATAACAGGGGCCTATTTTCTGACTCATAACAATCCTCATTTTACGAAAGAGGAGGCTATGAATATACTAACAGGACTCGACAATATAACCATTCCAGATCCTAAAAAAGATGAGAATGGAAACGAGTATTATGATGGAAGGCAGCTCTTTTCAATCGTGCTTCCAAAATGCAAGGAATATCCTTTCAATACATCTTTCAAAGCACAGATATGTCAGAGTTGTGTCAAATGCAAAAAAGAGCAATGTGAGTACGATGCATATGTTAAAATCGTAAACGGAGAGCTTATTTGTGGTACTATTGACGTAAGAGGTATTGGAAATAGTAAAGGCAAAATTCTTGACCGTATTGCACGTGACTATGGGGCATCGGTAGCATGCAAATTTATCAACCAAGTCACAAGAATTGCATTGGGCGCAATTATGAATCATGGATTCAGCACAGGTATCGATGATGAAGATCTTCCCATCGAGGCAAGATTACAGATATCCAGTTTTAATGAAGAACAAATGAACAAAGTAGGCGACCTTATTGCCTCATTTAGAGACGGTACCCTTCGACAAATGCCAGGACGTTCACTCGAAGAAACACTAGAAGTTAAGGTGCAGGATGAACTAAACGAAGCCCGTCAAAATGCTGGTAAAGTCGCAGCAAAGTATCTTGTTGGGTCCTCAATTGATAAAAATGAAAGAGATGCTATCGGCTCAAACCCTGCAGTCATCATGTCTAAAATTGGATCGAGAGGTTCAATGCTAAATCTCTCGCAAATGGCCGGTTGTGTAGGTCAACAGACCGTTCGTGGAGATAGACTTTCAAGAGGATACGAAGGAAGAACGCTCGCACACTTTAAGAAGAACGATCTTGGTGCTCACGCTAGAGGATTCGTCACCCACTCTTATAAAACGGGACTTTCACCCACAGAATTTTTCTTCCACGCAATGGGCGGAAGAGAGGGACTAGTTGATACAGCAGTCAGAACATCAAGATCAGGATACATGCAAAGAAGACTCATTTCGGCACTTGAAGATCTTAAACTTACAAGCGATGGATCTGTTAAAAACACTGCAGGAACAGTCATTCAGTTCGTATATGGCGAAGATGGAAGTGATCCCGCAAGAACAGTTGCAGGAAAAATTGTTGATATGGACGATCTGTTCCGAGAAGCACTCGGAGAAGAAAGAGCCGAAGCTTTCCTCAAACACGAAATCAGAGATGTTGGCGATGACTACAGTATACGTAATGATGACGTAAATGACTTTAGTGACGAGAGTGACGGAGAAGAACTCGGAGAAAACGATACTGAAGAATACGACGGTGAATGAAATGGCCAAAAAGGACACTGTTGATGCATTAATCAGAAGGGGCGTAGACGAAGAGACAGCAAAACTTCTCGTTAGTAAGTTTGGCTCAATGAAGATGATCGCCAATACAGAAACCTCCAATCTTACAGATCTTGGGCTTTCAGAGGAAACTATCAATGATATCATGTTCAAGATCGGCAGTTCAAAAAAGACATTGGCTAAGGCCAGATGTGTAAAAACAGATGACATTAAACTTCCAAAAATGGAAATTCCTAACAAATCACGTAAACCTCTAGAAGAAGAGTGTAGAATCAAAAAACTTTGTGAGGAGCTTAATGTCAATATACCTCTAAGGGTCATCGTAGACATCGCTTCGTATCTCAAGAGCAGTGACAGTCCACTGAACGATGAGGAATTAAGAAAAGTCATTAAAATTGCCGGAGAAATGTGCGAAAAACACAGAATGGATCCAAACGAATCTGTAGGTATTGTTGCTGCGCAGTCAATTGGCGAACCGAGTACTCAAATGAACATGCGTACTTTCCACTACGCAGGAGTTGCTAACATTAACGTTACTCGTGGTTTACCAAGATTCATAGAGATTGTTGATGCACGTCATGAGCCCAGCACGCCATCGATGACAATCCCTCTCAAAGGATTTGCAGCGGAGGATGAAAGTGTCGCACGGCATGTTTCCTATGATATCGAATCTATAAAGCTTGCCAACATCGCGACCATCGTGACTGATATTTCAAATATGTGTATCATTGCAACGCCAGATCTACATGAGATGAAAGAGAGAGTAATAAGCATAGATGACATAGTCACAAAGCTCTCTGGAAATAAACTCATACAAGGCACAGTCTCTGTCGACGGCTATAAAATTGTCGTAAAATCGAAAGAATCTTCATACAAAAAGTTATACCAGATTTCTGAGGCAGTCAAGAATGTAAAAATTAAGGGAATTGACGACGTAGAAAGGGCAGTTCTAAACAAGACAAGCTCTGGAAAATGGGAAATTGTCACAGAGGGCAGCAATCTCAAAGAAGTTATCAAAGTTAATGGAGTCGACTGCAGCAAAGTAACGACTAACAATATCATCGAAATATCGAATGTTCTCGGCGTAGAAGCTGCCAGACAAGCAATTATAAATGAGGCTTGTGGAACACTCAGTGAAGCCGGTCTTGACGTTGACATCAGACACATAATGTTAGTCGCAGATCTCATGACAAATGATGGAGATGTGAAGGCTATTGGCAGACATGGCATTTCTGGAAGAAAATCAAGTGTTCTTGCGAGAGCCGCATTCGAAATAACGGCACCGCACTTAATCCGTGCCGCAATAGGAGGAGAAGTGGATAACCTGGAAGGTGTTGCTGAGAACATCATTGTTGGTCAGCCAGTTACACTTGGAACAGGTGCTGTTAAACTCATTTATAAACCAAAATTCAAATCAGGGGATAAACAATGATCGACATAGGTAAAGCGTTAAAAGCTGCAATTACCACAGGACACGTGGAATTTGGAGTAGACCAGACAGAAAGGGCAGTAAAATCTGGGAAAGCGTTAATGGTAATAATATCAAAGAATTGCCCTAGTGAAAAGCTCACATCTGGAGATGTTGGTGTAAAAATACACGTATACGACGGCAATAACATGGAATTAGGAGCTCTTTGCGGAAAGCCATTTTCGGTCTCCGCACTTGCAGTGATTAGCAAAGGAACCTCCAATATCCTGACGCTGTGAGGAACATGCCATCTGAAATCGTGCTCACTGAGGACGCAATTAGGCGCATTAAGCTGTTTGGAGAAATCACGAAAACATCATCCGTGGACTGCATAGAGACAGAAGACAAGTTAATATTTTTAGTTGAGAAAGGCAAGGGAAATGTGGCCGTAGGAAAAAAAGGCAAACACGTGATAATGCTGAAAGAAAAGACTGGAAAAAACATACAAGTTGTTGAAAAATCAACAGATCCCAAACAGTTCATCATGAATGTGTTCCACATATATAATCCTCAAAAAGTTGAAATTGAACAGCGTGGTAGAATAACACATGCAACCATCACTGTAGACCCTAAATTCAAGGGTAGAGCAATCGGTAAGGCAGGTAAAAATCTTAGAATTGCCAGAGACATCGTCAACAGATATCATGAAATCCAAAGCATCAGCGTAGACTAAATTTTCAATTAGAGATGGGGACTATATCTCATAACTTTTTACAGTAGCCTAATTAAGAGGCCTACGCTCTACTTCTAGTCTATCGGCAGTCGGGTACTCTTCGACTTCATAACACTCGAACGGAAGATCACTCGCAATCTCTTCCAACACATACGAGGCAATTTCGATCCTATTCCTTTCTCTATCCACAAGCATAAGTTTATCGGGAACATCAAAATCATCCTTAAGAAGTAGAAATGCAGCGTCTAGATCTTTTGGATAAGCAACACCTTTGATTATAGTTCCGTCTTCTGTGATTATATCGTATTCCTTGGCAACACAACTCGCTCTTCGGACGAGTCTATTTCTCAATTGTACACCATCTTTAAAACTCGACGAACAAAAATGTATTGAAAGTTCAGGATACTTCTCCATCATGCGAAACGCCAAATTTTCGGATCCAGCAATAGCTGCTGAGGTGTCATTTTTTATTTCGTATCCATGACCGGCCATCATGCTCCAATTTCCCTCCGAGAATTCTAGTTCATTTAAGTTTACAAATCCTACTCCGATTCTCAATGCATAACTGAGAAGTGACGATAATTCATTCTCATAATCTGGTAGTACTGGTACTTCTACCCCAATGTCAATATTCATCGTCGATATTTCCTCTAACTTGGTTGTCTCCATTATATTCCAATTTGATACTTTTGGATGAAAGCGGATCTCGTCAAGTCCGACCTCTACAAGTTCTTTAACTTTTACGGGATCAATTGTGGATGTGTACAAGTGAATATGATGCGATTTTCCATACTGTCTTTTTAAGATTTTGATAACATCTAATGTTCGATCAATGTTTATCAAAGGATCGCCACCAGTGATACCCGTTCCTGTTGCCCTCATCATTTCAATCTCTTTGAAAATGTCATTTTTACTCGAAATTTTCATCTCATTGGCATATATTACGTCACAATCTTTCTTCTTAAGAGATATGGGGCAGTAAAAACAATTCGTTCTACATTTCCCTGTAATAAAAAGCACCATTTTACTTCCATTAATACAATGCTTGCATCCTTCAGCAAGGGAACCGTTATAGAACGAGCCACACCTCTGATGTCTCATATTCATCATAAAGAAATTGTTGTACGATACTTTATAATTCGCACTTTATTAACAGACGTGACAGGCATGAAGATGAACACAAGAATGATATTGGCACTTGACGAAACTGATGTCAAGAAAGCCATTGCCATTACAGAAGATCTAATCGAATGTATCGACGCAGTCAAAATTAACTGGCCATTAATTCTCACTGCAGGCCCCGACATAATTACAAAATTGTCTAGATTAACAGATGTAATTTGCGACTTCAAAATCGCTGACATTCCGAACACAGTAGATCTTATTGTAAGCAATACCGTAAAAAAGGGAGCATCAGCTGTTATTGTCCATGCTTTCATTGGAGAAGACTCCCTTAAAGCCGCAGTGAGAGCAGCAGGCGATGCAGAAATCTATGCTGTTACAGAAATGAGTCATCCAGGCGGAATGACATTTACTGCGCCACATGCCGAAGAAATGGCAAAAATCGGAATTGACTGTGGTGTAGCAGGATTCATTGCGCCAGCTACGCGTCCAGACCGTATCGCACTCGTCAGAGCAATAGTTGGTGATAAAAAAATTCTTTCTCCTGGAGTTGGAGCTCAGGGGGGATCAGCAATATCTGCAATTAAAGCAGGTGCAAATTATGTAATAGTTGGCAGAGCAATCTATAAGGCTGATAATCCTAAAACAGTAGCAGCCACAATCGCCAGCGAAATTAAGAACGCTTTTTGATTAATCGCAATCTCAATGAATATAGTACAAAATTTATCAAATCAATTGCCGCCAGTCGAACGTCCATGCAAAACTAAGCGTTATATATACAGCGTACAATCGACTGCCATTTCTAGAAGGGAAGAGCCAGAAAATGCTGGGAATCAGTAACAAAAAATCCGTCTCTAATAAAGCAGCAGAGTTTAGTCAAATAACTGATACAAGAGATAAACCCAGAAAAGATCTAGGCCAAGCCCTCGCCATCGCACTAGTTGCACTAGTAGCAATGGGGATGAGAATCGCATTCTCATACAACATATCAGCGAATAGTAATTTCGCGCTTTCTGGTGGAATAAGCTCTTCCGAACACCTACATAGAATCACGGAACTCGTTACAGGACAATCATTTATTGGAATAGATAAATCACTCAATTATCCATTTGGATCACCTAACACATATCTGGCATTGTTCGATCTTATTATGGTACCGTTCGTAATAATCGAAAGGAGCTTAGGATTTGACACACCCACGTCGATATCTATGACACTAGCATGGTCTGGTGCAATTTTCGGTGTTTTGTGCACAGTATCTGCGTATTTTCTAGGTAAAGAAATACTCAAATCAAAAAAGGCAGGGTTTCTAACATCCTTGTTTATTGCACTTTGTCCCATTTCTATCGCACAGTCAATATTCTCGAATGGTACAGGGATTTCCTTCTTAGCGTTTTTATCCACAATTTTTGTATATTTTGTATTCAGAGGCATAAAAAACTACGACAATTTTTCAGAGTATCCAAATTTTACCTCCATCCTCAAAGAAAACAAAAAATCTTTGAAGTATGCACTCTGCTCAGGTCTTATCCTCTCAGTAGTGGCACTATCATGGAGTGAATTCCGTCCTATCGTCATCACAACAATTTTTTGTATGATAACACTCGTGCTTACTGACCGCCTGACAGGTAAAGATCCAAAAGTATCCGCTCTATTCTTTTCAGTAATTTTATTTACCGCAACCATTGTCTCCGAATTATACAGCACATCAACAAATCTTCAGATGCCCGCTTTTCCTGAAATTTTTATTTTATCCACATTTTCAGCGATCTTATGCCTAGCTTTTTCATCCATGCATAACAAACCGCTATTTACAATTCCCACATTCGCAATTCTCATTGTCGCAGCGCTTACTGTCCTTTACTACATTGAGCCTGCCCTTTTTTATAACACCATCCTTAATGATAGTATATCCGGAGAAATACATAGCACAACAACCGTAGAATCATGCCTTTCTCTCTCTAAAATTGCAGTCTTTTTTGGACCATTAACAATGTGGTCCCCATTCATTGTAATTGGCATAATATTATACAGCATCAAAAACAAAATCTCATCATCGCCGTATGTATGTGCCGCAGTACTGCTATGTTTCACCACCAAATATGCCATTCAGAGCACTGAA
Source organism: archaeon (assembly GCA_024399215.1). GTDB lineage: Archaea > Thermoplasmatota > Thermoplasmata > Methanomassiliicoccales > Methanomethylophilaceae > Methanarcanum. The sequence continues at coordinate 7,187 of JAKSHT010000001.1, forward strand.
CTAGCAACAATATTCGCGCCTGTATTTGCCATTAGTTTCGCCTACATTACCATTCGGCTATTTGCATATATCAATTTTCAATCCTATTTCACAAGTCTAAAAGCTAAAGGAATAGGCCTTGTAACTAGAAGAATCTTCAAACCTATACCTTTCCTTTCGATTTTTATAATTCTAGCCATCATATGTTCACCAAACGCACTGCACGCAATTGATGCTAGTATTCCCAATAATTCCAATGAGTACAACGGTATCGATTCAGGCGCTCTTGGATATAATATAAAGACAGATGACGAATGGAAAAAGAATAGTGTGCTCTTGGAATATAATGACGTCCTGAAATGTGGTGCAATGGCCACATGGGTCGACCACGCCGACGAAGCTGCAGCCCTTGGCGATTTTAAAGTTACAGTTGATTCAAAGGGAAACGGAGCAATATCGACATCTAATATATTCCTCTCAAAATCACCATCAGCAGCTCTACTTTTACACGGCATAAAATGCAATGGATTCGACGAATCCAAAAATATTCTTTTGACTTCTGGAATGACTGAAGACCAATTTACCAAAATAAGACATTGTTTTGATTCCCCTGATAAGAAAGCTATTAAGGATATCGAAGTATACCGCGCCATCAAGACAGACATTTCTAATGAAAGTATCTCATATTTAGAAGCAGAAAACATTCTCGTCGATAGTTTCTCAGAGCAGGAACTATCTAAACTATACAGAAAATTATGCAATACACTCGGCAAAAACATTGAATACATAATGGTCACGAGTAGCATGTTTCCAATATCCCCCAACAAAGATTCAAGTTTTACTGCATTAGCAAACGCTAGCGGATACGCTGTGAATGACCAGGGGATTATTCCTCGATTTTTCGATGTAAACAGCGAAGCACAAGAAACCTACAACTATACAGACGCAATGTATGAAACTGCTCTATGGAAGACATACATCGGAATGTCGCCAAAGGAAGCAGGGAAAATTACACCACATGACTATCTTTCTTCACTGATGCTAAGCAATGGAAAATATAAAACAACCCCTGGATATGGACTTTTCAACTATACTGTTGACAACCAGCACTGGTATGTTATGTATAATAGCGATCCAAATGCAACGCTTTCTTCAAGTGGTTGGGTAAAAATGACAGCCACAGAGGCACAAGATAAACAAATAACTAACGGAGGGCTCATCAACTACCTTAGCGGATTCCCCGTCATCCTAAAATATACCAACGATTCCAATATTGACCACACCATTAATGGGCACGTCAAAATGGGAGATGTTCCGGTTAAGGGAATCTATGCTGCTGCAATGGATAAAAACAGAATAATACACTCCTATGATTGTACTGATGCAGATGGGAAGTACGAGATCACAGCACACGATGACCAAGACCAAAAAATTATCTTTGCAACATCAATAGACGCATTCGACGCTGAAAATGTGATTTGCACGAAAATGTATAATGAGATTTCTGATAATCCCGACATAATGCTGCCCACAACGTCTCTATCAGGCAGAATTGTCGGCAGCAATGACGAGCCACTCAAGATATCATCGCCACTTAAAGTGACTTTTACAGGAAGAAGTACAGGCAATAGCTTATCTGCAATACCGGACCACAACACAAAATTTTCATTTGAATCAATAGTCCCAGATACATACGACATTACAATTACGAACGAGAGTGGAAACAGCATTTGTGATACGCAATCTTACAAAGTGATTGCTGGGGCAAACAATAAAGATATTAACGTGAAAATTGCCACATGTAAAGTGACTGTTAATACTGTCGATGACGTAGGTGTGATTTCCGGCGACACTATAATAATGACCGAAGAGCACGGTGTAAAATTTGAGGGAACAAGCTCAAATGGAGTCGCGGTAATAGATGTTATACCTGGAACATACGCATACAGCGAGAAACATGGCAAGATTGTCACACACTCAACGTCTGTGATCTCCAGTGACACTTCTGTCACAATAAAACTTCATAATTCAAAGGAAATAACAATAAATGGTCTAGGTAACGGGACAGCGATCATCTATTCAAAAGGATACCTCAAACTATGCACAGGCAATAAAGCATACGTGCCGGTCGGCTCTGGTAATACAGCAACATATACTCTTTACTCAGTTACAGAGCGTGGCGTATGTCTTTCTAAGATTGACAGGAATACAGACGAGGTTAATCTACTATCCTTATCTGTGCCAGCGGTTGAGGTTAGCGGGACAATGATGAATAGTTCTAACAAGGCAGTCAGTGGAACCATTATATTCATCAAGGATGGAATGGAGGTGCCCACATCATCTGATTCCAGAGGATTCTACAAAGTTTTACTTCCTGAAGGAACATACTCAGTCTATGCAAATCATGGTTCCGAAGTTAGCATAGTAAAAGAATTCGTATCCGTTGGGCTTAAAGACATCAAGGATAAAAACATCAATCTATCAAATGGGACCAAGATTTTTGGACATACACTTGCCCTATCACATAAATTACAACCAGTAACGCTTAGCTATATTCCTATCAAAGTCTCTTCAATTACTGGAGCTGAAGGAGTGTCATTTACAACGCTTTCTGGACCAGATGGACGCTATTCTTTCCAAATTCCTAGCTATAGTACTTGTACATTGACAGGGCTTATCAATGCAGAAGATTCAAACTACTATTACGATGAACCCATAGGAATTACAAAGATAGAAAAACTAGAGATCAGCAGTGGGGAAACAAATTTTGAAGCAAATGTCAAAGCGGCCGAAATCACCAATAATACTTGCGGTGATATTTGGATCAACGAAACGCTTGTAAGTGCAAAAGAACATGCCGTAATACCGGCTAAAGGGCCCACGTGGAAAGTAGCACTTCCCTACAAAGAAACACCATATGTGACTCCTGAATCAATCATTCCCGTCTCAACAACAGAGATTATTCCGTCGCATTTCACCAACTATGCATTCTCCAAGCTTACTCTAGTAGGTCCCACAGACAAGAGTACTGTAACGTTCAAAACACTAGATGGTAATACCATACTATACAAGACAATAGCCAAAGGCACACAATATCTTATTGAAAGTAACAAACAATTCAATATAATCGTAACAGGCCCGGAAATTGGAGCAGTCCACAAAATTACAAAATTGTCAGAAGACACTGTATTTAACATCAGTGACTTTAACGATTATAGCTTATTCCATGTTCGTGGATATGTAGGGATATCCAAACCTGGAACTCTCAAAGTATTATCGTATAATGAGAAAGAACAATTTGAATCGCAATACGACATCGATTCCAATGGAAGATACAGTATTGATCTGTCTCCATCATATAAGCACAAACTTTACGCACATGTTCTAGTCGAAGATAAAGATAAACTCATCCACTATGTGTATTCGGGACAAAGAGAATTAGATGAGGATTTTGAGCCAGAGAAAACATACACACGCGACTTAATCGTGACGTCACAGGAATATAGCTCGAATGACACAACCATCAGCGACATTCATATTGAGAAAATGACAGCTAATGCGAAATCTAAAATTGATTTTAGTTTTGTTATTACAAACAACACGGGTGATAGCACAACTTTATTAATGCATCCAGGCCCTGGATGGACTGATCTAAACTTTTATGGATCCGATGAGTTTGGTAAACGTACAGATGAGCAAATAAGTTCGATAACTGTCGACAAATTTGCTAAAGTGCATGCCATTGGTATAATTGATAGAAACACAGTTGGACTGGGCTCGGATGACTTATCAATTGGTATTACCGACATTCAAAATAGAATGGTTTGTATCGGAACACTTGACGACGACTCAAACTGGAACAAAACTATAAACAATACATCTTTAGTCAGTTATGGGTCCAATTCAGTTACAGATCAAGGGTACGCTTACTCTATAAAAATTAAGAACTGTGATAACTTTAGCAAGAAGTACAGAATTGCAACGAGTGAAATCGACAATCATTGGTTCCAGACATTGGTCAACGGAAACAAGATTTACAATATCGACGACGATCTTATCATACATGGATACGAAGAAGCAACAGTACATGTGAGAATTACTACAATCAACGGTAAGGAAACAGGAGTCCCCAATGCCAATATTGAAATTAGCCGTCAGAACGAATCATTCTCAACAACCGACAGTGAAGGTCAAATTCAAATCACCACCAATTCTGTTATCATTAAATCAGAAACACACAAAAGAGTCATTGAAGTTTGCAACATGTTTGCTTCTGGAGAAGATGTATACATAGAAGGCACTATTTGGCATGACATCTGGATACTTATCGGACTTGTATCACTTATTGTAATATCGCTGTTATGGCCCTCATTAAAGGGGATGTTATCACGCAGAAAGTGACCATATATGGGATCCTAATCATCATCCTGACATTTACTACCTGTTTTTGTCTATCTAATATACCTTCATTTACTAGTGAAAATATAGATATTACAGACAACCCGAACAGTAAACTAAGGTTAGAGAGAGAAGGTGCTCTCGAGGGTCCTGGTCCCGATGATGACGATCCCGAAGGTGCTCTCGAGGGTAAAAGCGATAAACCTCTAAAGGCAGAAAATAAGAAAGAAGATAGCAATAAGAAAGATAGTAGTGGTAAGAAGGAAGATAAAAAAGCTGGTAGTTTAATTGAATTAACAGCTACCATAGCCAACAAGGGATGTACTGACATCACATTTGATGCGTATTTTATAGTCAATGGCCAAAAAATAAATGACAGCAGACAAACATTAAATATCGCTGCAGGGGGACAAACCAATTTTACATACAAATGTATACAGAAGAAGTCCGAAGACGTCGTTTACAGTGTTTCCACAGATGACATTGTAGTTCTGTCAGTATCAAATTTTGACATCAATTCAAAGGAATTTCATAACCTAGGAGGTAGCCACGGCCCTCTAACCGTAATTCTTCTTTCCTTGCCTGCTTTTTTCATGGCAATCCTAGTCTACCGGTATTTTACTAGAAAGTCCCGTGGAAGCAAAAAGAGGAGGTAAACTATATAACATGAAACTATCTCCTATACCTCACACATTTAAAATGCACAACCTCCAAACTTTACACACACTCTACAACTGAGAGAAAAAACTACTTTCCAACGCGTTCCTAAGTCTCTCTTCTTTTAGTCGCTTATAATATTGCTTACTTCCTGAATACAAGAATTTTACATTGTTGTATGACACCTCCGCCAGGGTCAGAGCATCAGGTCTGGCCATACCAAAATTAATATTCTCTCCATTCAACGCATCTTTGATGTCGTTCAATGAGTGCATACCTTTTCCAACCGACTCTACTGCAGACATAATTCTTCTAATCATATTCCACAAGAAACACCTCGAACGAAAAGTTAAAACTATAAATCCATCAATTCTGCTGACATTTATGTACTCTATACTCAACACTGTGTTCCTAGCATCTGATTTACAAAATTTCACAAAGTTATGTTTTCCAACAAACAATTTGCTACACTCCACTACCTTATTAAAATCAATTCCCTCCGAATAAAGATTATACTTATACGTTCTAAAATCAGCAAATCTAGGGTTGAATGTTCGATCTACTTCAGCTACACTTTTATAAAATATTCTCCTGGAAACACCATTGAGTGCGTCAAGAAGAACAAAAACGTTGTCAAATTTAGTATTAAAAACAATGACATTGTCTAAAGCGTTAACTCCCGCATCTGTCCTACTAGCAACCTTTAGGTCAAACCATTTTCTATCTACATCCTTAGTAATTGACTCAAGGTCCGAGTAAACATCACCCACAACGGTTTTGAGACCCGGTTGATACTGAGAACCACTATAATCTCGGCCAAGATAAGCTATCTTAATTGCTACTCTTTTCATTTTGTCCTAAACACAACTTCTTTAGATGTTCAACATGATTCTGTATCAAATTCTCTCTCCCAATGTCATGTCGCACAAAAATATGATCGCCTCTAACAAATTTTAATGCGTTCTCACAGTTTTCTTCTGCCTTATCTATTGTATCCGCGATACCAACTATACCCAGGGATCTTGATGTTCCAGTTAACAATTTCCTGCCATCTTGATTAACATTGGCATAATATAGGATTGCATTTGCACGCTTAATACTCTCTTCGTCCACGAATATCTCGCTTCCTGATATCGGCTTAGTACCATATCCTTCTGGCACTACATATTTGCATACAGATGCCCTCCTCCCAAACTCCACTGCTTTAGTCAACGTGCCGGTAGCCATTCTATAGCAAATATCGACAAAATCACTCTCAAGAATCGAAAGAACATTCATTGCCTCGGGATCACCGAATCTCGCATTAAATTCAATAATCTTAGGTCCGGCGGGAGTAAGCATAAATTGTCCATATATTGGCCCACAATATTGGCAACAATCCTTGTTCATAGCATTTACAACATTCTTTATGATATTAAGTGCAGCAGCCCTATCGCTCTTCTCGACAAATGGAAGAAGATGATTCGAATCTGAGTAAGACCCCATCCCACCCGTATTAGGCCCAGTATCATTTTCATATGCCCTTTTGTGATCTTGGACCAGAGGCATAGGCTCTACATGTTTTCCGTCACAAAAGGCCATCTGTGTAAACTCCTCCCCACTCACCTTTTCTTCAATAATAATTCCAGATCCACCAATACCTGTGTTAAAAACTTCATCAATGTATCTTGTCGTATCATGGACAGAATGTAAATGCTCACCTTGTACCTTCACTCCTTTTCCACCTGTGAGCCCCACTGGCTTTACGACAACTTCGTGTTCTACACTGTCAATATATCTCTTAGCATCCTCTGGATTATCAAACGATGCATAGTCGACATTTCCTGCAATATTATGTTCGTTGATGAACTCTCTCATAAACAATTTAGACGTTTCAATTCTCGCCGCAGATTTTGTGGGGGCAGCGCACAAAACGCCAATTTCCCTAAGAGAATCAGACAATCCCACCTCCAACGGAGCTTCTGGGCCAATATATGCCAACTCTGCTCCAACTTCCTTCGCATATGCACATACCATCCCAACATTCGTCTCTTCAACTATTTTATATCCTTTGGACCTCCTGATAATCCCAGGATTCATATTCTTCATTACAGCATAAACCTCGGCTCCAGATCTATAGAGTGCCTCTACCGCTGCATGTTCACGTCCTCCACCTCCAATTGTAAGTACTCTCATCTCAATACAACCCTAATTTTTTCAAAACACCATCCAAACCAACGTCTTTCTTCACACTTGTTTTGAAAATCTTCTTATTTCCGCCCGTAAGCTGCTCATAGTCTTTAACAATTATTTCAGGATCTACATCAACAGCATCAGCAATGTCAACTTTATTAAGGACTGCAAAATCAGAGTGGATAAAAATCTCAGGGTGTTTTCTAACCATATCATCCCCCTCGGTTGTAGAAATCACGACCACTCTATAATCAGTTCCCAATGGAAAATCTGCAGGACATATAAGATTTCCAACATTCTCTATAAAAAGGACATCAGTATCATCCAAATTCATCAAATGGATTTTTTCATGAATGCCACCCGCCGTAAGATGGCAGTCTTTCCCAGTATTACAATTGATGGTTTCAATACCAGAGTTTTTCATCCTTGTGTAGTCATCCGCTCCGGTAACATCACCTGCTATAGCAACCACTTTCTTACCTTTAATTTTAAGTTTTTCTGCAAGTTTGATAATAATAGCAGTTTTGCCGGAACCTATTGACCCCATAAAATCCACAGAGACAATACCGTGCTCTCTAAGCATTCGAGAATTCTCGTAGGCCACTCTATTATTTTCTTTAAGCACATCAAACTCCATGCCCACATCAACAATTTTATGCATAGTTGAATCGTAAGGCAAAGCCAGATAATAAAATAACATACGAATAAATTTTTACACCTTATTTCTAGCAAATATGTCGAAATTTCACAATGCCAATTTTTAGGAAAAGGGTATTATGTCGCACAAAAAATTAACGATATTATTGACACAATGCTTAAATTATGGAAAAAAGGATTAATAAGAATCATCAGAGTCAAAAATGGCTTTTTAGCATGCCCTATTAAGCACCGTATTCAAATTCTTTTTAACCGTATTGATAATAAACCCTACCCGAACACCGCTTTACAATTAATTTATTTGGAATATTCGCAGAGTAAAAAGGGAAATTATATCTAACAAAACGAATGAAGCATTAGCAGAAAAAGGGGACAAGGCATTAGATTAGAATGGCCGCCACCACAAGCATTCCTGCTTTTGCTCACACAACGTTCATAATAATTCCTAATTCAACCATGTTTTTTTCATGATAACGAAGAATATGATCATGACGCCGAAGGAAATATAATAAGCACGAATGGCAGCGCTTACAACCCGATTGATAAAAACAGCACACTGGTCATAACCAAAACCCAAAATATCAACACGCACATCTTTAATAAAATAATGTCCTTAATACTGACTACTACAACAGGAGAGGATTGCCCTTGATAATTCTAAGTTCAGTTCGAGAGGTAGATTAATACGAAATCCCCTGGATCAATTGGAATAATGATTATAGTTATCTCATTTTTCGGGGTTGCCTTTATTTCGGCTATTAATGTCGAATCAACCTATAATGAGCGCACTAATCATGAATTTATAACAGACGATATTATTAAAGATCAATCGGCCTATAAAACATCGGAATATAAAGATTATATAATTTCTAAAGAAAAAAAAGACGACAAAAAAGACATAATATTCTATAATAGAGGCCATTTTTTTAAGCAAAAAGCAGGGCTTACAGATTCTGAAATAACACCCCTTAAAACGATTCTTAATTCTTTAAATTATTCAAAAAATTGCGAATCGATCACCATTGATTTAAATCTAAAAATGAAAAATTGGAAAGAATGGTATATTAAATACCCAACAACGCCCATTTTATGCACACAAAAAGAAGATCATTTTATACCCCTTGGAATACCGACCGAATATAAAGGCGATGTAAATAACATCATATTCGATTATAAAATTGGCGACTCTGTTATTTATCTTAAAAATTTTGATAAAAATATGAAATATACAGGCGCCGGCGGTATAAATTTACAAATTGATACTTTATTTATTGGGCATCATTACGGCACTGTATCGCACAGCAAAACTGTAAATCTGGCATTAAATGAATCAGAATATAAATTTAAATGGTGCGAAAAATGCAAAATTAAGAATAATTAAGAAAAAAGGGATAAAATGAAGTCTTCGGGCGCCGTCGGAGTATCCATTATTATCGTTTCTTTTTTAGCAGTCGCTCTTTTATCATCAGTCAATATAACACAGATTGACAACGGAAAAACAGAATATCAATTTATAACAGATGATTTTATTGAATCAGATGCAGTTAATTTATCTGAATATAAAGATTATATAATTCCCAGAAATAAGGAAAATAAGGAACCACAACACGTAACATTATTTCGCTCGGGGCATTTAGTACATCTTAAAGAAGCCAGTTTATCAAATTCTGAAATAACACCCCTTAAAACGATTCTTAATTCTTTAAATTATTCAAAAGATTGTACGTTTATTACAGTTAATTTTAATCTAAAAACTGAAACATGGGATAAACATTCTGTTATATATCCATTAACACCCCTTTTATGTATACAGAAAACCGACCATCACTTAATACCAATGGGATACAACGGCCCTAATAATGTTTTAAACAATGTAATATTTAATTACGTTCCGGGATCGTCCGAGATTTATCTTAAATATTATGACGAAATTGGATACACAGGCACCGACGGCGTTAACTTACCAATTGATGCTTTAAAAGTCGCGCATCATTATGATAAATTATTATATAAAACGGCATTAAAAACGACCAGTTTAAAATTAAACGAATCAGCAGATTATATTATTAAATGGCATGAAAATAAAAATAATAACACATTTTCAAACTCTGTTATAAACATTAAAGAGAAATATCCAAATGCCCAATTTTACAAAATCAATTTAAGCAATTTTATAAAATGTGGCGATTCAATAAGAATTAATACGTACGATTATAAAATAGAAAATAACCAAATATATTTAGAAAAGCCATATAATCTTAAAGATATTGACATTTTATATGAAAATGACAAATGTTCTTTAAAATTCAATGATGTTAATAAAACTGAAGATTTAGGCAAAATAATAGATAATAAAATTGTATTTAGCGGAGATTGGGGATTCACGCCAAAATATTATGAAGGCAATCATATCGAAAATATAGAACATAAATGGAATGTGAATCCATTTTCTATTTTTGAAATGAATAAAACCATTATTGTGGAATTTATTGGGGCTGTTATTCTTTTATCGGGAATATGTACTTACACAATCGGCCTTAACTACACTGACTGGGCTGTAATAATTTTCGTAATCGGACTTATTCTAATAATATGGTAATACGAACATTGATATAAAAACGAATACAAAGCTCCGACAATACTAAGGCTAATCTAATCCTTGAACAACTTTACTGAAAACACGCAACGCCCGGCAATTTGCATGGGCCGATACCCTCTCCTGGCGAGACGCACAATCCAAATCTCTAGACATAATGTACCAATCCTAGAAATCGCCACTATTTTTGTCGAAGTATTCAGTTATAGATTTCAAAAGTTCATCGAACGTAGCCCTCATTGGAATAATATTCACATGTATTCCTCTATCTTCCAACTCAGTCTTTGTAGGCTCACCAATTGCAGCGACGACCGCATTTGAAAATACTTGCTTTAGAGGCATCTCCATAGCATCAGCAAATGATTTCACTGACATTTTACTAGTAAAGGCGAATACATCAACTACACCACTTACAACTGCCTTTCTTATATCATCGACGTCCCCTTTGTGACTCTCCAGAGAATAAGCAATAAGCTCATCGACAGAAAATCCTAAATCGATTAATCCATTTTTAAGAACTGGCGACCCCTTATCGGAGTGCACTATCAGGACCTTTTCATTTTCATATCTACCCATACAACTTACAAGGCCAGATGACGTATATTCGGATGGCATTAATGACGTTTCAATACCATGTGACAAAAGCGATGAACGAGTCTTTGGACCAATTGCAACCACATCTACTCCAGAAAATAAGGATGCAAACTTGTCTTCCCACTCAGTAAAGCATTCTTCAACCGCAGTTGAGGAAGAAAATATCGCCATTTTATACAAGCCATCCACCAGTCTCTTCTCAATATCAAGGTATTGATCCTTTTTTCCATGAATTATGTCGAGAGACGGAGCAGCTATAACATTAAAATTTGACCTCTCTGCCTGTTCTATAGATTCTTTCAACCGCCTAGAAGGCCGAGTAAATACCAATGTTCTCAACGAAGATCACCCAATCTTTTACGCTCTGAAACTACATTACCAATAACTATTATTCCTGGAGCTTTCAGCTTATTCTCACATATAGTCTCCTCCAATTTGTCTAAGGTGGTTATAGCAATACATTGCTCCGATTTTGCACCACTGGATATAATTGCGACCTCGGTACACGGGGCCTTTCCCCCATCTATAAGATTCTTTGAGATTGCTGCTGCATTGCCCATCCCCATCAATACTACAAGTGTACCATCCATCCTCGCGGCTGATGTCCAATTAATATTGCCTCCAGCCTTACTATGTCCAGTCAATATTGTTACCGACGATGCATAATCTCTGTGTGTAACAGGTATGCCCGCCAATTCAGGAACTGCAATAGATGAAGACACACCTGGAACCACTGTAACAGGTATGCCCGCCATTCTCAGAGCGGCAACTTCTTCTGCTCCCCTTCCAAATAAAAACGGATCGCCTCCTTTAAGTCTAACAACTCTTCTTCCGCGTTTTCCGTAATCAATCAAAAGTTCGTTTATCTCAGCCTGTGTTTTAGTATGATTACTACCTCTCTTACCAACATCTACTAGCTCCGCAGATTGGCACTCTTTGAGAAGAGATAGATCTATTAATGCATCATAGACAACAACCTCGGCCGACCGAAGCAACTCAAAGCCTCTTACCGTAATCAAGTCATAGTCTCCCGGACCAGCACCAACTAAGTAAACGTGCCCCCCATTCCTGCCCCGAAGAGTATTGACTGCATCTTTTAGAATCATCCTACTGCACCCGATAGACATAGTACTCTTAAAGGAAGTTTTAGTACCTGTTTCAAAAGAGACTGCATTAACTGATATTTTGTCATCTATTACCTTAGCGTTAATACCAATCGGCGATGAACAACCTGCGCCCATTAACTTCATTAAATAACGTTCTGTATCAACTTCCAGACGAGTTTTACCGCTATCAAGACCTTTTAGCAAATTAGTTGTCTCTTTATCGTCAGACCTACAAACAGCAGCAATAGCTCCTTGAGCAGGCGCTGGTACGAAAACCTCCGGATCAAGAATCGCCATGGGTCTATCTATATCCAGTCTGTCTAGTCCAGCTTTCGCCAAGATGATAGCATCATATTGTCCAGAATCTAATTTCGAAATACGGGTTCTTACGTTTCCCCTGAGTAATTTTGCTTTTATGTCCGGCCTAACGTCTCTTAAAATAGCCCTTCTGCGTATTGACGATGTCCCAACCACTGCTCCATATTTCAACTCCTCTAACGAACACGGAATACATACGTCTCGAACATCTGCTCTAGGAAGCACTACAGGTACGCATAAACCTTCATGAATATCTATAGGCATATCCTTCATAGAGTTAATAGCAACATCTATTTCCCCGTGTAAAAGTGCAATATCTAATGCTCCAACAAAAGCCCCAGAGTCCTGAAATTTATTCAGGGGGGATTCCAGATCAATGTCACCAGAGGAACGAATCGGAACTATTTCTACATCAATATTCGGAGCCACATTTTTTAGTGCATCTAAAAATATATCCACCTGTCTTAAAGCAAGCTCACTCTCCCTAGTTCCTATCTTCATTTTTCATGGTCTCCACATATTGGCCAAACTTCTCACAAAACTTGTCTACAACACCATAACTATGCGCTGTCGATAGAAATTCAACCTCCATTTTAGATGGAGGAAGATAGAAGCCCTCTTTTAACATGAATCTGAAAAAGTCATAAAACGCTTTGGAATCGGCTTCTCTCGCATCCACAGCATTAAGTACTGATTCTTTTCCAAAAAATATTTGAAACATAGACGGTGCGCTATTAAACGTCGCTGTTATGTTTTTGTCATGTATAATATCCCTCACAGCTTTAGATATTATCTCTGTCTTCTTTCTCAATTTCTTATATCTACTATCCGTCATATTTTTAATAGTTGTCAATCCAGCAACAGCTGTAATTGGGTTACCAGAAAAAGTTCCAGCTTCATAAATAGGGCCTGACGGAGCTATCATTTCCATTATATCAGATCTGCCCGCAAATGCCCCAACTGGAAATCCCCCACCAATTATTTTTCCCATTGTGCACATATCTGGTACCACACCAAAAAGCTCCTGTGCTCCACCCTTTGCAACTCTATATCCGGTAATCACTTCATCAAATATTAGGAGGACGTCATTTTCTTTCGTGATACGTCTCACTTCGCCAAGATAATCTTTTTTGGGTAATATAACTCCCATATTTCCCGGAATTGGCTCCATTATAACGGCCGCTATACTCTTGTCAGACTCTAGCAAACTAGCGAGAAACTCTGCATCATTGTACGGTGCAATTCGAGTGTTACGAATCGAATCCTCTGGGATTCCTCCCGAAAAAGGCGTTATTTTTTGACTATTTCCATTAACCATAAGATCATTGTGTGATCCATGAAATCCACCGTCAATTTTAACAATTGCACTTTTTTTCGTAAATCCTCTAGCTAAACGTATTGCGTGCATAGTTGCCTCCGTCCCAGAATTAGTAAGACGAACGGAATCGGCGCAAGCTACATCGTTGCATATTCTTCTTAAAAGTTCCATTTCAGCTTCTGATGGCATGCCATAAACGCATCCTTTAAGCATCTGTTTCCTAACTGCTGTTACCACCAAAGGATGACAGTGGCCCAATATCAGAGGGCCATAAGCCATACACATGTCAACATACCTATTCCCGTCCTGATCTTCTATAATGTCTTTCTCTCCTAATTTCGCAAATAATGGATAGGGCTTAAATGCGCGCACTGGACTGGATACGCCTGCTGGTGTTAAATCGCACATCACCGAATACATCTCTTCCGATCTTTTAGTATTCATAACATCCTCCTAAGCTCTTCCGCAGCCTTTTCTGCAAAATATGTTATTATCATATCTGCACCCGCTCTTTTAATAGAAATTAAAGATTCCATCATCGCATGGTCTCCATCAATCCAGTTATTAGCGGCTGCAGCCTGTATCATTGCATATTCTCCGGATACCTGATACGCTGCAATCGGGTTATCGAACCTATTACGAGCTTCGTGAATAATATCCATATAAGGCAGCGCAGGCTTAATCATAATTATGTCCGCCCCTTCATTAACGTCTAATGCTATCTCCCTCATTGCCTCTCTACTATTGCTGCACTGCATTTGATAAGTAGAACGATCGCCTTTGAACGAAGAATTCACAGCATCCCTGAATGGCCCGTAAAATGAACTACAATATTTTGCGCTATACGCCATAATCAAAACGTCTGAGAAGTTGGCATCATCCAATGCCATCCTTATTGCACTGACTTGTCCATCCATCATTCCACTTGGTGCAATTATATCTGCACCTGCCTCTGCTTGCGAAACTGCTATCTTGCCATACTGCAACAATGTTTTATCGTTGTCAATAACACCATCGTGCACAATACCGCAATGTCCATGATCTGTGTATTCACACATGCACAAATCAGAAATAACCACAAGATTCGAATTATCCTTCAATCCACGTATCGCTCTTTGCGAAACACCGTTGGATAAACTAGCCTGGGATCCATACATATCCTTATTTTTAGGTGTGCCAAAAACTATTACAGACTTTACGCCACTCTCTTCTATACTACTTCCAACTTGTTCGTATCTTGACAACGGATGATTTACAACCCCTGGCATTGAAGCCACTGGCCTATCTGTTGAGATATTCTCATCAAAAAACAATGGAAGTATAAAATCAGATGAAGCAACAGAAGTCTCCGCGACAAGATCCTCTATTATCCTGTTTCTTCTAAGTCTCCTCATTCTTACCTCTGGGTATTTCATTTGTTATCAACCTCGAAAAGACTTGCAGCCACGTTGCAGACCTCTACGTGTCCGCCTCTTGAAGCCTCTTTTAATTTATCAAATAGCCTAGCAAAAAGTCGAGAAACCAGCACGTGAGATAAACTATCTATAACCTCATCTACATCCGCCCCTCCCCTCACTCTCGATTTAGCAAAATTAGCTTCTCTCAAGCATATTTCTGAGGACATGGACAATATATTAGCAATTATCGCGCTAACTCTCCGATCCTTCATTTCATCATCAATGTTTTTAAGCTCTAAATTAACAATCCGTTCCGCTGATACTATCTCATCCCGTCGGCTCGAAAGATTTTCCTGTGCAATTGCATTTATATCTCCTATCGAGTCAACCTCAACATTCTTCAGCTTGTTCAACTCATCGGATACATTACGTGGGACGGAAATATCTATTATCAGGAGTTTTGAAGATCTGCCCTCCATAGCCTCCTCTATAATCTCTCTACTTACCAGTATATGTGGAGCATTCGTAGCAACTATGGCCAAATCAGATTTTTTAAGAACTTTTGCGACATTGCAAAAATTCACTGCCCTACCGCCAATCTCATTAGCAAGTACTCTAGCATGCTCAAATGTCCTATTAGACACAAATATGGAATCGAGACCTTTTCCCTTCAAGTTTTTAGCAATAACTGTTGCCATATCACCAGCTCCCACAATGGCAACTACTTTACCAGAAAGACTCCCAAGTTTTTTCTCAGCTAGTTGCACAGCGGCCGATCCAACAGATATAGCACCAACATTTAATTTCGTCTCTGTTCTCACTTTTTTCCCCGTATAAAGGGCCTTTTCAAAAACCATGCCCATAACACCGGAAATATGGCCCTCTTCCTTTGCCTTCAAATATGCATTCTTAACCTGACTCTGTATCTGATCCTCACCGACCATCAATGAATCCAACCCACATGTAACCCTAAACAAATGTCTTACACATGCCATATCCACCAAAATATACCAAATAACTGAATTTCCAGCGAAAGGAATCTCCCTTCTGGCGTATCCTTCCAATAACGCCTTCATCTGCTCTGGACTATCTGTTGAAAGATATATTTCGAATCTGTTACAGGTCTTAAGGATAATATACTCCTTTATGAGGGTCGTATTGCAAACAAAATTCTTAGCACCACTCTCCATGATTGGTATAACATCAGCAATCGTGTCCAGGCCCGCAGATGAATGCGTAACATGCAAACTCATTAGCATACAAATCCCCCCTTCTTCAAAGCTGCTACTCTAGCCTCTTCAATATACCCATTATTGACGAGAAACTGAATTTTTTCATCGTATATTATCGACTTTAAAAATTCACTCCTTTGACTTTGTGACTTAAATTCTCTTTTAGCTCTATCACGCATTTCAATCATCAAATCTAACATGCAATCATACTCTCTGCCAAGAAGTGTGTCAAGCCTTTTAACAACATAAGGCGGAAAAATAGGGACACGTCCTTCAGATGATACAGCCACAGTATAAGACCCACGTCTAAGGACAGACGGTATTAGGACATTACCTCCTCCGTGAGCTGAATTCACACCAACTCCCACGGAAAGAGCATCGTCTCGTATAGAATCATTAATTGCTTTGTCATCGGTAGCAGCAATGACAATATTGTAAGGTTTTATCATCTGTTTCACATCCGCAGGAATTTCTTCAACAATTATTTCTGATGCTAACTCCTCCAATTCCGGGAGAATATTTTTCGACATTACAGTTATCTTCGAACTCCTAAAATATTTACACTTTCTTAATGCAACATTCCCTCCTCCAAATACTATTACTCTCAAATTAGACGCATTTACGAACACCGGAATAAACTGTTCATTCATAACAAGTTATCTCTTCACCATTTTTAAAACTCTATACATCTATTCGTAAAACGCTTCACACCCATCAAATAGCCCTATATATCAATCCAATACCTCCGTCCATGTTCTCGTAAATATAAATCCAATACACCAAAAATCACGTTCTAGTTTTATAAACTCCAGACAATACTCGCCCCCTCAAACCTCTTTCTTCATAGAAATTTTTCTGCCAGTAGACAATCATCTGCATAAACGAGATAACTTCACTAAATCCATGGACATGTTCGTACTTGACATCATTGACATAAAAAGAGAACTGCCTCACCAATTGGAACTGTCAATACAATCCCAAAATTCTACCATGCCATTAAACAAACTATTACAGAAAATTTTTCGTCTTATTACATAAATATTCAAAAAATAATCGTTAAAACCCCCACATCCCATTGTATGTGTTGGAAATTCAGCATAGCTACGTCACTTCCTCACACAACTTTGTGTCTTATATAAATTATAGTCACGATTTTGAACTTAAAACATTTTCGTACATTTGGAGAGTGCCCCAAAATCTTTCTCCAACATCACTATAAAAAGTTAAATAAGGACTATTACATGCTCCTGACCATACCAGCAGAGTGATAAAAGATGGTCGCAGATATTGCCTTTAGTTACTTTGACTTCCTTACAGTTATTCTTTTAGCATTTGCCATTGTCCTAGCACTTGCCGGGATTTTTGCCGCATACTTCGGTAACGGGAAAAGCAGATCTTTCGGATTCGGTATGATCATTACAGGTCTGCTCGTTGGGATAACGTGGATATATCTATGCATAGATGGCGTTATCGACAATGTCGACGCCTGGCACGTATTCGTAAACGCATTCATCAACATGATAGCTGTCGTGTTTGGGGCTGCTGCCGCTATAGCTATATTCTTAATTTTAATTTTAAAGAGCTAGGCAACTTTTTGATTGCATTGATCTTCGTCAGTGTCCAATCAAATTACCTAAACCCCGCCCACAATACTCCCAGCAATTGTTTCATCCCGACAACTTTTTGAAGAGCTGGTTGTCGTATCTTCCCTGGTATTTTTTATATATAGTAATAATAATCGCACGCGCATGGCGATTGAGAAAACGTGTTCATCTTGCGGCATAAGACTTCAAGATTCGGGAAGTACTTTCTTTAAATGTCCAGACTGTGGAAACGAGGAGATTGGAAGATGCGCTCAGTGTCGTGATCAGAGCGTCAAGTATGAATGTAAAAAATGTGGATTCATTGGCCCCTAGGTGAAATTCATGGGTCAAATTGCATCTGTATACGATATTATGCCAGAAGGTTCTGGTATCGATTTACGCGTGATCATCAAAAGCATCCCAACCGCCATCCCGGCAGGCGTTGAGCTCAAGGAAGTCAATATTCAGCCGGTAGCCTTCGGAATCGACAAAATAGTTGCATTTTTTATTGTAGACGACTCATATGACAGCATAGGATCAAAACTTGAAAAAGGGCTGCGCAGCATCGATGGTGTCGGTGAAATTGAGTGTACTGACAGCACGGTTCTCTGAGCATCTCAGTGCTAAGCCGGGCTATTTCTCGGATCCAGTACACGCCCTCTGCATTCACTAGTACTCTAGCCCACATCTCACCAAAAGCCCCGCACTCGCCCCATAAATGAGGGTGAGAAACAGGGATTACCCCTTATACTCCTTGATAAGACCCAGTTCCATCATCTTCGCAGTAAGAGATCTTGACCTTTCAATAGTAGATTCTATTCTATCATGGAGTTCCTGCATACCGAGTTTTAATCTTGCAACTCCCTGTTTGATTGCCTCCTCACCAACAACAATAGCTTCACTGATAAAGGCCCCAGTTTCAGACATTGTTGGAATAATATAATCAGGAGTAATGCCCCCTTCATGATCCTCTTCGGCATATCTAGCAAGCTCCCTCGCTGCGGCAATGCACATCTCATCAGTAATTGTTCTTGCTCTAACATCAAGAACACCACGAAAAATAGCAGGAAATCCCATAGAATTATTAATTTGATTTGGGAAATCTGAACGACCTGTTGCAAACACCTTGCACCCATGTGCTTTTGCATCCCATGGCCAGATTTCTGGAGTCGGATTCGCTGTTGCAAATACAACAGGGTCGTTTGCCATGATATCAATATACTCAGAAGGAATCGTTTTTCCTCCCGGCTTTGAAGCTGCAATAACAATATCTGCATCCATGAATGCTTCTTTCATACCTCCTCTTTTTCCAGCACCGTCAGTTTTCTCACAAATATCCCACTTCTGCCTAGAATTATTTTCACTAATATCACTTCTTTCTACATTCAAGATTCCCCTTGAGTCACAAACACATACATTCTTGCAATTAAATCCCGCCGCAAGAAGAAGTCTAAAGGTTGCAACAGATGCTGCACCAGCACCAATAATAGTAACATTAGCATCGGCAAGCTTCTTTCCAACAATCTTCATCGCGTTAATGGCTCCGGCTACTTCAACCGTTGCCGTTCCCTGCTGATCGTCGTGCCATACTGGTATCTTGCAATCTTTCCTTAATTCATCAAGAATGTCAAAACATTTCGGACTTGATATGTCTTCAAGATTAATACCACCAAACGAAGGCGCAATAAGCCTAACAGTCTCCATAATCTTATCTGGATCCTTGGTATCCAAACATATCGGAACGCAGTCCACCCCTCCAAGATACTTGAAAAGCATAGCCTTTCCCTCCATAACAGGCATTGCAGCCTCTGGTCCAATATCTCCAAGGCCAAGAACCCTAGTTCCATCAGAAACTATAGCAACAGTATTCCACTTCCACGTATGCTCATACGCCATGTCACTATCCCTTGCAATGTCTTTGCAAGGTTCTGCTACGCCAGGTGAATACCATACTGCAAAATCATTAAACGACCTCACACATGCTTTAATCGCAACTTCAATCTTACCGCCATAATATGGATGCATTTTCATCGCGTCTTGTCCAGGCTTTTCTGCCTTGGCAATAAGCTCCTTCACCAAAAGGGCATTTTCATCGGGAAATGCCTCGTCCATTGACTTATGAACTTCGAATTGTCGGTCTTTTACATTATTCGTCATAGTCACTTCTTCATGACAAATAAGACACAGTTCTCTATAAATATCGGTGATGTCAGCAACCACGAAATTTGCAGGTACCATTTCCGGTCTTTACACAGACATCTTTAACACGTCACAGCAAATTAAAGATTCTATCAAAAATCGACATTCTTACAGAGTCAGATGCTAACACAAAAATTCGCTCGCATTCTCTTCCGACATCCTGCTTTTAGTCCAGATATATAAACTCCACACTGACAAATACGAAGTGTAAATTCCATAATATTTGAGTACTTTGAGTATACTCTACAAAAAGATGGATGTCAAAATAGTCCTCATAGATGGTTATATTGATGATCCTGCTGCATTAGGTGTTCCTCCATATATTTCGCCAGTATCAAGAGCAGTAGCCGGTGCTATCATAGATGCCGGTAGTAAGGTAGAGTACATTACCATCGACAAAATAAGAAAAGGTCACAGAATTCCCAAATCGAAAATTTCAGTTCTAATATCTGGTAGCACAGTTCCTGGAAAGTACATAAGATCCATGCCCATGTCTCTCAAAGAAATAAGAGAGATACTCCCTCTTATCGGAGGACGAAAGCTTATTGGTGGTGCCGCCGCCTTTTCCGCAATCTCAAAAGAATTTGACTTTACTGCTAAGAATGATCCCGCAGCATTAGTGTATGATATATTAACAGAAAAAAAAGTCACGGATCGATTTAGAACACTAAATGAATGGAATAGATGGATGATTCTTGGTGCTAGCATTGTCACACAGCATCAAGACCATCCTTGTCCGTTGATAGCTGAAATAGAGACATATAGAGGCTGTCATAGATATATTAGCGGTGGATGTTCATATTGCATAGAGCCTCTTAAAGGAAAACCTTTGATGCGTTCTCCAGAAGACATCCTAATGGAAGCAAAAGAACTTAAAAAATTTGGAGTACGAAACATCCGTGTTGGAGGACAAACATGTATCATATCGTATGGTTCAGAAGATAACTCCAGTATACCTAGACCAAATCCCAATGCGATACATGAATTGTTTCATGGTCTTAAAAAATTAAATTTTGACGTATTACATGTGGATAATGCCAATCCCACAGTAATCTCCAAATATCCAGAAGAGTCAAAAGAAATTTTGGATATCCTTGTGAAGTGTTGCACTTCGGGCAACGTTCTAGCTCTCGGAATGGAAAGTGCCGACACGAGGGTAATAAAGGAAAACAATCTCAACAGCACTCCAAATCAAGTACTAGATGCTATAAGGATAATTAACAAAATCGGAAAGGAAATAGGAGAAAACGGTATGCCTCGCCTTCTTCCTGGACTAAATTTTATTGTTGGTCTAAGTGGAGAAAGCAAAGAGACCTATTCCATGAACAAAGAATTTCTTCAAAAAATTCTCAACGAAGAACTAAAGGTTCGACGCATTAACATAAGACAAGTCCTTCCCATCAGAAGAAACTTTGACACCAAAATCAATCTAAACTTTTTCAAAAAATATAAACACGACATTCGTACAACAATAGATCACAACATGTTACAAACAATTGTTCCAAAAGGGACGATTCTTAGAAAAGTATTCATGGAAATTAACGATGGTAATACTACATTTGGAAGACAGATTGGCTCATACCCTCTTCTTGTTGGCATCCCATATCATCTTGAATGCGGAAGATTCTACGACGTAAAAATTACTGACTGGGGATTTCGATCTGTGACAGGCGTGGAATACCCTTTTAGAATTAACCATGCAACTATGAATGCCATTTCCTCTCTTCCGGGAATTGGAAAAAAAAGAGCTGCTAGCATTATCAAAAACAGACCTTACCACTTATTAAACGAACTCTCCAGAGCTATAGATGACAGAAATATCATAGAGAATCTAAAAGAATTTATCTCATTCGAATAACAAATGCCAGCGCTCTCAAACTCCAAACATTCCTTATTTATGCGCAATGATGCCCCCATCTATATGGGCACCAACACATCCTTAATGACTAACCTTCTGTGTCTCTTTTAACCTTTTTTGGAAAGTTTGACACACCTATCTAGACTCACGAGAATCTCTTTTAAACAAAACAAACTCATTTAACAAGTGACCAACAAACAATACTTTAAACAAGCCTTTTTCACAATAGTTTTCTCCCCACATCCATTAGCATATCCTAAGATTATTAATATAGTACCTATAATGACCGATTAGCTGGCCCTGCACGAGGGATATAAATTATGAGAAGGACACACACCTGCGGAGAACTCAAGTCGTCTGACATAGGCAGTAAAGTATGTCTAGAGGGCTGGGTAAGATTCTCTAGAAATCACGGGGGGGTCGCCTTTATCGACTTAGCTGATAGATACGGGGTCACTCAAATTGTATTTGATCCGGAGGATCTCCCAATTGGCGCTGATACAAGTACGTTGTCTAATACATTAAGAACATTTACACGTGAATCTGTAGTTTCTGTAAATGGTATCGTTAGAAAAAGAATAGCAGGAACAGAAGACGATCGAAACAATACAGGCGAAATAGAAGTCCTAATCACGTCAGCAGAACTACTTAACAAGTCGGCCATCCCGCCATTTGAGATCGGAGACCAAAAGGAAGGAGCTCTACCCAACGAAGATGTTCGTCTCGAATATAGATACATGGACCTCAGAAGAACTGAAATGATTCATGCAATGGAGTTTAGAAGCAGATTCCTCCACCTTGCAAGACAATATTTCGAATCCCAAAGATTCCTAGAAATAGAAACACCTATACTAGCAAGAGGTACACCAGAAGGAGCAAGAGATTATATTGTCCCATCTAGAATAAATTCCGGAAGGTTCTATGCTCTTCCTCAGTCACCCCAGCTCTATAAGCAAATGTTAATGGTAGCAGGACTTGATCGTTATTATCAGATCGCCAAATGCTTCCGTGATGAAGATTCTCGCAAAGACAGACAACCAGAATTTACGCAGTTAGATGTAGAAATGTCTTTTATCGACGAGAATGATATTCGAAGTTGTATTGAGAATATGCTCGCTCATGTGTGGAGAGGTCTATACAACAAAGATCTTCAGACTCCCTTCCCAAAAATATCATACACAGAAGCCATGGAAAAATACGGCTCAGATAAACCAGATCTTAGATACGAATTACCGCTCGAAAATCTTACAAATACCTTCAAGGAAACCAATTATGGGATATTAAAAAAAATTGTTGCAGATGGTGGAATTGTTGTCGGCATAAATGTGAGTCACACTATACTAAAAGAGAAAATTGGCCGGAACGACGTGGACAGATACATCGACCTTGCCAAAAGGTTCGGTCTCGGTGGTCTTACATGGGTAAGAATTGCAAATGAAGAACTGGAAAGCAACATAGTGAAATATTTTACGCCCAAGAACAAGGCCGACATCAAGAATATTATGAATGCTAAAGACGGCGACCTTATTTTCCTAATGGCAGGACCAAAAAGAAAAACACTAGAAGGTGCAGGCTTAATAAGGAAGCAACTTGCAATCGATTTAGATCTTATTCCAAAGAATACGTTCCAGTTTCATTGGCTAGTAGACTGCCCAATGTTTGAGGTAGATCCTATATCTGGTAAAAAAGATGCATTCCATCACCCGTTTGTATTGCCATACGATAACTTTAAAAAAGGCGCCTGTTTTGACATTCTTCTCAATGGAAACGAACTAGGCTCAGGTTCAATGAGAATTAATAATCCTGAAGTTCAGGTCGAGGTTCTCCATCAGATAGGGATGTCTGATGAAGAAATAGAAAAAAATTTTGGTTGGTTTATTAAAGCGCTTGGATACGGTGCGCCACCTCATGGCGGCATTGCAATTGGAATCGATAGAATCATTGCAATTCTCTTAAACAAAGAAACAATTCGAGACACTATCGCATTTCCAAAAAACAAAAAGGCCCAATCACTGGTTGACAAATCACCCAGCAAAATTGATGATGAGAGACTCGAAGAACTTCAACTCATATCTTTATCCGACAACGACGTGGATTCACTCACGATGGAAGAATATACCGAGGAATAGCTTCAACCCGATTCTCAAGCTGTAAGCTCCCTAATGCTCAAACGGCGTTGGACCTACTCTCAGCACCACACGAGGAACGTAAAACTGTCTCACAAATCTTTGACAGATGTACACATTCTCTCAATCATCCTCTTTGTCGTAGCAACAATGTCAGATGATGAATATTGTCCATTAGTCTGCTTCATAACCATCCCAATAATTCTATTACCAGCTTTTTGGTTTTTCCGGCAGTCCTCAAGAACTGTGGGGTTTTCTTTTATTATTCTCTCTACAAGTACATCAAGATTCGTAGATTCTATAGGGGACATTCCCGTACTTTTTCCCCCAGTCATAAGTGCTTTTAATTTCAAATTACACTCTACATCAGTAATCTTTCCATCAAAAAATTCGACGACCGTCTCCTTCAGTTCTTCGATTTTCTCACTCATAACAGGCTCAAATGTCTTCCAATTGGCAGCAATTACTCCAGTAATCAACGATCTAGCTACGCCAACATCAGAAATTTTTACTAACTCTTCAAACAAGTCCGCGAGTTTCATTGAGGTGTTAATGATCTGCCTCGCTGCAAGCTCACTCATTGAATAATCCTTTTGAAACCTTTCAATCCTAACCAACGGGCCCTCTCGAACATGAATACCATCTACAATTTTTGATAGATGATATATTCCAAGGTCAGGTTCTCCAATATATCCATAGTCAGCTTCAAACTCTTTTTTCCTTGCGGGAAACGTCGCTTTTCTAACTTCATCAAAACGTCTAGTCTCACGCTCGATCGCTCCTCCAGCTTTGATAAGTTTTGTCTGTCTTACGGCCTCATACCTTAAACAGAGTTCAACATTTTTCAACCCAGTAACATTTTTAACCTCACATCTCTCCTTTCCAACAGAAATATTACAGTCGCACCTAATGCTCCGTCTATCATCGTTAAGATCAATAACACTCCTTATTTCAACAAGAAGTGCAGACAAAAACTCTCTAGCCTCCGCGGGGGACGAAATATCCGGTTCTGTAACAATTTCAATAAGTGGGACCCCACTTCTATTATAATCTATCAACGACAACCCGCTGTCAGTTCTCTTAATTCTACCTGGGTCCTCCTCGAGATGACACCTTCTTATTCTAATTAATTTTTTTTCGAGGTAAAATACACCGTCTTTTCCAATGGGGACATCATACTGCGTAATCTGAAAATGCTTACACAAATCCGGATAAAAATAACTTTTTCTCGAAAACCATGTGGTGTCAGGTATCGTACATTTCAACCTTTTAGCAATAACGAGGCCCAATTCCACTGCATGCACATTTAAAGACGGTTTTGATCCTGGAAGCCCAAGACACACCGGACACACGTATGTATTTGCCACATCCGTAACGGTTGTCGGACACGAACAAAACATTTTTGACTTCGTTGGAAGCTGAATGTGAATCTCCAATCCTATCCTCATATTCTCACATCCGCATGTCTAACATCAAACGCCGAGTCCCACTTTTCGGCAATATCTATGAGGACATCTTCGTCCCAGTGCGCAGATGTAAACAGAAGTCCAATTGGCATCCCCTCTGAAGACACACATGGAACTGACAAATGAGGCATTCCTGCTATGTTTGGTGGGACCGTTAAAAAGTCAGCTTTGTACGAATCAAGCGCTGACATTAAAGAAATATCATCAAATTTTGGAGACACAAAAGGCATTGTTGGCGTCATAACTGCATCAAATCTTTCGAAATGTTTCTTGTAGTCGGTAATAATTGCCCCTCTAACACGGATAGCTTTGTAATAATATCTATCCGCATATCCTGCCATCCTAGCATAAGTCCCAAGAAGAATCCTCCTCTTTGCCTCTACCCCAAGATACCGTGAACGGAACGATGAAAAATAATCATCGAATTTTGCCGTAAGATCTCCTTCTTGTTGTCCGTATCTCATACCACAATACCTTGCAAGGTTAGTAGACGCTTCAGCAGTTGCTATGACATAATATGCAGGTATTGAATATTTCAAAACAGGCATTGATACATACTCAACGTCCACAGACATACCCTTCAGAATTTCAATCGATTCTTCAAAATACTTCAAAACATCTTTACTAATACTTCCCTCTAATGCCTCTCTAGGGATTGCAACAGATTTCAACTTTTTTCGGCCTAACTTAAGATCGGGTTGCACTGCAGAAGTTGGATCGTGATCGTCCACACCAGAAATTATTGGCAGGTATTTCTTTAAATCAGACGCTCTAAATGATAGCAATCCAACTTTATCCAAAGAATTTCCATAGTCGATAAGCCCGTACCTTGATACCCGACCATACGAAGGTGTTAGGCCGTACACCCCACAAAACGATGCCGGACACGCTATAGAACCTCCTGTCGAAACCCCTAATGAAACATGATCATCAAAAACAGCTGCTGCACAGGCGGAACCACCAGATGAACCACCACACGACCTCCTAATATCAAATGGATTTTTTGGGATTCCAAATGCTGAATTAACAGAAAAAGTCCCAAACCCAAACTCGTCCATATTAGTCTTTCCGAGAAGAAATCCCCCCGCTTCTCTCATCTTTCTAATGGACGTCGCATCAAATGGAGGCATGTATCCCTTAAGGATCATCGATCCGGCTGTAGCCTCGAATCCCCTTGCCACCAAACTATCCTTAGCAGAAAAGGTAAATTGTGCGTCCGCCTCTACACCTTCTACGAACGACGAGAATATACTATACTTCTCATTTACTAACTCAAGATTCTCGATCTTCATACAATCTTTGGTCCTCTTACATATCCATCATACAATCTCATGCCCTTAACACATTCTTCTGCAGGTATTTCCATTAATGGAACGTCATCTCTAAAAACATCTGCAACCTCCACCGGATTGAAACCTTTACTATCAACTTCCGGAGCTTCATCTAATATCTCAAAATATCCAAGAATATCCTTAAGCTCAAGACTATACCTGTCTACCTCCTCCTCTGTTAAACTAAGATGAGCGACCCGTGCCACCCTTTCAACAATCTTCCTGTCCATAAAAATCCAACCGCCAATTTTTTGACATATTATATCCGAGCCGATAAAAGAACAACAATCTTTAAACGTATCTTTTCTATCGAAATGTTTGACTACAATGGCTAAAGATCTTACAGAAAAACTGGCGGCAGGTATGAAAACAATGGATACTGGTGACTTTGAAAAAGCATACTCTGATTTTAGAAAACTTTGCAATGAAAATCCAAAAAATGCAGAATGCTGGTATTACAAAGCAGAATGTGGAAGTATGGCCTCCGGAATGTTTGGCACAAAAATCGATGACAAGGAAATTTTGGAAGCATATGACAAAGCCATAAAACTCGATCCTCAATGCGATTATTATGAGTCATACGGGATGTTTTGTATATCCATTGGCAAATATGACGAAGCAGAAGTAGCATTCTGCAAAGCCGCTGAAATCAACGAATCGCGGGCAGCCAATCTTTACTCAGAGTTTGCAGTGGAATACTTCAACAGCATCATGGCATCATACGGCGAAATTATGGAAGATCCAAAAGCGAGAGCTCCATACGTAAAAAAAGCCCTCAAATACATGCTCAAAGCATTAGAAATTGATCCAGAAGAGGCGAAAGCACTCCTATAAACACAAAATTTCTAAAGCTGATTCCTGAGCTCTCTCATTGTCGCTATTCTTTCGGCATAGGCATTATGTTTGTGAATCGATTCCTCCGATTCACTTCTCGCTATAACCACGGTATCATCCGGCACGCGCGTATACTGTTTCACAATTTTTTTGAGAACTTCCCTTACTACATCTTCAACAAACTTTGGATTATTATGAGCATTAATCACGACTACCGCTTCATCATCCCTCTTAAGAATCCCAAATGTAGGTGATGAGTAACAATCGTTCACCAAATCAATTAGATCATCAGCTTCCACATCCACACTATCTTCTAGTTCCATCACAACAGTACATACATTCCTTTGATTATGTGTGATAACAGGCCACTCCTTCGAACATCCAAGAATCCGTGCTACATTTTCTTGAGCACACGGACAAGCAGTCATTCCAGTAACCTGAACTCCAAGTGTTTTAGTAACCTTTCCACCTTTAATACACCTAGACTTACCAATAAGCTTACAAACTTCTGTAGTTCTTCTTCCACGCGGAGTTACACTTTCCCTAAAATATTCAGCCTCAATATTAACACCTGAGGTTGATGCATAGCTATGTTTATCCAGCAACATTTTTCCCATAGCTACTGCTATATTCTCAATTCCGATCACCGGCTTATCGATACATTCCTCAATGATACCCTCAATAACCTCAAGATTTCTTGACATGTGTGATCCTTTCTGATCTGCCGGAAGATCCACAAAAGCATCGATGGAACATATCATGGGAACAGATCCCCTTTCATATCCAGGCTTACCAACCTGGACGATTTTCCTCACACCGATAACCCCGACCCTGGTAAGACTAAATCCTTTCTCATTTCTAAGGCTTTGAACGTCACAGATTGTGGTCATGGTAATAGTGCCAAAACACTAGTTATAAATAAAGAAATAGGTCCAACGGCTTAGACACCAACAAGTTGTAGAATTAATATTAATACCCATCAACCAAGTTCCGGCTTATGCTTTGCGGCATTGACGAAGCTGGTAGAGGCTCTGTTTTAGGTCCACTAGTTGTTGGAGCAGTTTACGCTGAGGATGACACAATTTTTAGAGACATAGGCGTTAAAGATTCCAAACAGCTAACACCGAACGAGAGAGAACTGATGTTTGATCAAATAATAGATGCCGCATCAAGTCATTCCGTATCCATCATTACTGCAGAAGATATCGATAAACGTAGAAAGAACGCATCTCTCAACAACATAGAACTGGACATGTTTGTAGAGGTGGCATCCAAACTTCCGGTAGTAAAAGTATACGCAGACTGCTTATACATAAATGAAAATATATTCTCGAACGTACTCTCCTTCAAATTAGGAAGTATCAGAGTTATCGGTCGACACAAAGCAGACGAAATATATCCTATTGTATCAGCGGCATCCATAGTAGCCAAAGTCACTAGAGACAGAATGATCCAAGACATTGCAGCAGAATTCGATGCAGACGTTGGAAGCGGTTATCCAAGCGATCCAACTACCATGAATTTTATAAAAGAATGGATGAAAAAGAATGGAACTCCACCAAAATATACTCGGAACACGTGGGAGCACATCCATCGATTGTCCATCATACATGCTAACACAAAAATTACGGATTGGTAAAAATGAGTGCAGAGTCACTAGTTCAACATATAATAAATAAATTCAACAGAAAAATGGTTGAAAGTCAAGAAGCCAGAGCGGAGGTCGAACACCTAATCAAAACTGTTAATATCAACCTAGACAACGAAGTTTACTCCTTCAAATTAGAAAAGGCTGAAATTATCAACTTCAAACCCACACTTCTTGATAGTGCCGATATATCCATTGCAACAACAGCAGAAAGTCTAGAAAAGCTGATTGACGGAACCCTTCGCCCTATGAAGGCCTACATAACAAAGAAAGTTATAGTCAAAGGCAAGATGCAAGACCTCCTACATCTAAAAAAATTTTTAAGTAGTGACTAAAGTTCAGCAGCCGAATGCCTCCTATATTTATAAAAAGTATATATATGGCATCAGGATAGGCGATACCAAAGCGAGGTGGGGTAGTCAGGATATCCCGTCGGGCTCATAACCCGGAGACCGGTCGTTCAAATCGACTCCTCGCTACCACTTTCTCCCCCTACATCACGAGGCACTCATCGGTTACTAGTAACATGTAGAGCCCGATCCATTATCGACGCATCACACACGTATATCCCTTCGGAACATGTTATTCCATCAATGTATCCTGCCCAATAGACTACAATACCTGGACCGAAAGCCTCCGTGTATGGAATCAATTGTCTCTTAGAGTCGCATCTCACTTCAATATTATCGCCAAACGATGCTTTACTCTCTACCCAGCACACCCTTTTCCCATCAAATTCCATAGGCTGGTCAAAAAGCACATCCGGGGTTTTTTTGCAAATTCCTTTTAAATCGTTTTCCGTACGATATTTAATTCCTTGTCTATCAAGCCACGAATGAAGAAGATTCTCTCCACATATTCCCCTCTTTCTTCCCTCTGCATTTGCTGCTGGAGAATAGACAAGATCCTTTTCCACAGCCTCTCTTACTATTTTTGCGGTACCCATGTCAAGTGTTCCATATGGATCATTAACAAATTTCCAAAACTCCTTCTTAGTAACGCCACGCTCCTGAAAAAGAAACATTGCGACAAGAATCGGAGGAAAATTAAATCTACTAGCTATGTTCACAATTGATGGATCCCCTGTCCACCCACTGAACAGTTGTTTAACTCTCTTTCTGACTATGTAAAATCTCCTCTTCACACATCTGTTCACTTTTTGCGTGAACAATACTTTGACGAGATCGGGAGTATATCCCTCTCTAATGCACCTATATACATCCTGAGAAGAGTTAAGTCTATCATACAATTCCTTATATTCCTGATATTCCACGTTCTCTTTCCTAGAATCTAGAGCATAGCTCGTTGGCTGCTAAAATTACTACATCTCTGACCGTAGAAACTAATGGACAGTACGCAGTTTCTGAATTTGCTATGAAATCTTCTACTGTCATGCCATTCATTATCGCAGAAGCAAGCCAATTGATACGCCCCGTTACGTCTTCTCCTGAAACAATTTGTGCGCCGATTATTTTATGTGATGTAACGTCTGCGATAATTTTGACAACAATCTTCTTTTTATCAGAACAGTACCTCGCACATGTAAATCCAACTGCTTTACCATCAACTGTCTTAATTCCATTTCGCAACGCTATATCTCGCGAAAATCCTGAACCAGCTACATGCAGACTGCCGATAACACTAACCCACGGGCTTACAACAGGTCCAATAACTTTGTTACAACCTGCCGCGTTCATACCTGCGACAATTCCTTGCCTAACAGCTGTTGAACCAAGTTGACTCATCACGGGAATTTTCATCACTGCCGATTGGCACTGAACAACGTCACCTGCAACAAACACGTCCGAAACCATGCAACCCATTTTATATGGTTGCATAGTAGGTGCAACTACAACGGCCTTCAATTGCCCAACGTCGAGACCCAGCAAACCCGGGACTGAAAGATCGGCACGAACACCAGTCGCAAAAACAACCATATCACACAAGTACTCTCCACCTGTTGTCACAACAGCTTCTACTCTTTCGATACCTCTAACTGCCAGTATCGATGTTTCCATGATAAATTCAATGCCATCCCCCTCCAAATGCTTCTGAATTAAATCAGCCATATCGTCATCTACAATACGAGACATCACTTGACTCATTACTTCGACAATAATGACTCTCTTTCCCATTCTTCTGAAAGCTAATGACATCTCAAGGCCAATAATACCAGCACCGACTATAACTACAGTTTTTGAATCTCTGGCCGCAGTCTGAACCAACTTGCCATCTTTAATGGTCTTTACAGTAAATACCCCCTCCAAATTTGTACCAT
This sequence comes from archaeon, assembly GCA_024399215.1. GTDB lineage: Archaea > Thermoplasmatota > Thermoplasmata > Methanomassiliicoccales > Methanomethylophilaceae > Methanarcanum. The sequence continues at coordinate 38,934 of JAKSHT010000001.1, forward strand.
CAACAGGAGGAACAGAAACAATTCCGCCCGTAGCAATAATCAGGGAATCATACCTGTATGTTTCTCCATTTGCTACAACAGCCTTATTCACACCATCGATAGCAGTAACTGTCGTTTTAACATAAACGTCGATTCCTCTCTCCTTCTTGTAAAAAGACGGGTCATGCATCACGATGTCTTCCCATTTTATTTTTCCTTCGATTGCCCACGGAATTGCGCAGGGAGAATATGCCACATACTCATCTTTTGTAAAAACAAGAACACTAGCGTCAGGATCACTCCTCTTTGCGGTAGACGCTGCGGTCATGCCAGCTGCACCGGACCCAATTACTATTATGTTCCTTACCATAAAATAACAAAGCACAGCCGTGGCCAGTTTATAACAGTTACCCTGCTCATGACATGTTCGCGTCTCTTTTATAGAAATGAATCAATCCGCCCACCGAATCTAGATGAAAAGCAGAACGCCACATGAGCTAGAAGCCATTTGGAAAGAAAAGGACATTGTCGATGGCAAAATCGCAGATACGATGGTAATAATCATGCGCACAAATGGCTGCGCCTGGGCAAGAAGCGGAGGGTGCACAATGTGCGGCTATCACTCTGCATCACTAAGAAACGTAACGTCCGAGGATCTCCTAAAGCAATTGGATCAGGCTCTCTTACACTATAACGGAGAACCATTTGTCAAAATATACACGTCTGGGAGCTTCCTTGATAAAGACGAGATTCCAGCAAAAGTCAGAAAGGATATTTTTGAATCATTTTCTGAATGTAAGCGTATTTTATTTGAAAGTAGGCCAGAATTCATAACAGAAGAAACTATATCTAATCTTCCTACATCAACGACCATTGCACTTGGGCTTGAAAGCTGCAACCCTCTAGTCATAGAAAAAAGCATTAGAAAAGGATTTACACCAACTCAGTGCCAACTTGCAGGTAAACTTATAAAGGAAAGTAATCTCTCCGTTCGCTCGTATCTTCTATTAAAGCCCCTGTTCTTACAGGAGAGAGCAGCCATAAAAGACACAATCACATCTGCGAAATTTGCCGATAGCTTCTCCGATGAAATATCAATTAATCCCATAAACGTTCAGAAAGGGACAATGCTTGAGAGAATATGGAGAAAAGGAGACTATAGAACGCCATGGATATGGTCGTTGATAGAGGTTATGAAGAGATTATCCGGCACAGTTACTGCCAGGCTCATGACATCACCCTCTGGAGGTGGAAGTCAAAGAGGGATCCATAATTGCGGAAAATGTGACGAAGCAGTGTTAAACGCTTTAGTACAATTTTCGCACTCTCAGGATCCCAGAAATCTCGACATCACATGCGAATGCATCGAAGAGTGGAAAAACTACATGACGTCAGAGATAATGCTCGGAACTACCGCAGACCTCGACAGAGAATTCAAAAGCGAACTGACAATCGGAGGCAGAAATGGACTACGATATTAAAAAAGGTTGGATGAAGAACATTAAAGGAGATCTCCTCCCCAACATTATGAAAGAAATCTTTGGAAATGTAAAGCGTTGCAATGACCAATTTGTATCATCTTATGGTGTCATGGCTAAAATCAAAGTAAAAATTACGCAGGAAGGAGCAATGAACATTGAGATCGAGAACATTCCCGAACTCTGTACAAAATATTCGGGAGCAGCACTAGATGAAGCAATCATTGACAGTAAGAAAAAACTAAACATTTTTGTCGAAAGAGCTACTGGCTTCGATGTAAAGGCAAGAAAACGAAGAATTCAAGAAAAAGCCAAAAAGGGCATACTCTGATCAATCAATCCATTATGTTATCCCTCAAAGCACTGGACGAGATGCTTATATATCGAATGACAGTACCACCATCCAGATTGATGCGCTAGATGTTCGACCAGACACATCGGGCAATGCAAAGCAACCCAAATCCCAGTCTCATATCGATTACTTATCGAGATGCGGACGCGGTGTCACGGTCGAGGATTGAGACGTTCAGATCAGCTGAAATGCGGAGCCACAGTTACCGCAGGATGTGAAAGATGCCACAAAAGAGACGTCCGACAAGAGGGTCGCGCGCGTACGGGCCGAGGAAAAGAGCCCAGTCGCAAACACCTCGATTTGACTCTTGGCCAGAGACCTCAGGGGTACCCAAAATTCAGGGGTTTGCCGGGTACAAAGCTGGAATGACGCACGCTCTTGTAATCGATAAGCGTGCAAACACGACTACGTCAGGAATGGAACTTCAAGTTCCAGTGACTGTTATCGAGTCGCCTCCAATGAAGATAGCTGCGGTCAGGCTATATGAAAACACAGTATACGGATTAAGAACATTAGGTGAAGTGTGGGCCCAAAATCTTGATCCTTTGCTCTCAAAACGTTTTAGTTTACCCAAATCGCATAATGGCGATGTACTTTCCAAATATGACGACGCCGACATAGAAGATGTCCGCGTTATAGCATATACTCAACCAAAAATGGTCAAAGGAATACCTAAGAAGGTTCCGGATATAATGGAACTTAGGATCGGTGGAGGATCAATTAGTGAAAAGATTGCTTATGCGGGGAGCATTCTCGGCAATGACATCACAATCAATGATTTTGCTGGAGAAGGGACATTTATCGATGTTATTGCAGTTACAAAGGGTAAGGGTTTTCAGGGAGTAACGAAGCGATGGGGGGTTAAACTCTTGTCACACAAGAACAGCAAACACCGCCGTGGAATCGCAAATCTAGGTCCGAAGAGACCAGGTTATGTCCGAGGCACAGTTCCGGGATCAGGTCAAATGGGATATCATCAAAGAACTGAATTTAACAAACAGCTCATGAAAATAGGTACAGATGGATCAGAAGTTACTCCCAAAGGCGGATTCTTATGTTATGGAGATGTTGTTAACAGTTATGTTCTCGTTCATGGGTCCGTCCCCGGTCCAGTGAAAAGATTAATTCGATTCAGAGATGCCGTAAGGATTTCAAAGAAAGCTAGTACCAGATCAGCAGAGATTACCTTCGTTTCTGAACAGTCTAAGCAGGGGGCATAAGTAAATGACAATCCAAACAAATGTCTATTCAATCGACGGAAACATTATAGAAAAAATTGATGTCCCCGCAATTTTTGAGGCTGCGTATAGGCCAGATATAATCAAGAGGGCAGTTCTTGCCGCCGCAGCAAACGGCCGGCAGCCTTATGGGCCTGCAAAAATGTCTGGCATGAGACACGCAGTTAGCACACGTGGAAAAGGGACAGGGTCCTCACGCGCTCAAAGGATCCATGGTCTCGGAAAGGCTTCAGAATCACCCAACAATGTTTCTGGGCGCAGAGCACATCCGCCCGTCCCGGAGAAAGTTTGGAAACTTAAAGTTAATCGGAAAGAGCGCATCATTGCACGAGAATCAGCCATCGCGGCTACAGCTCACGCGGAATGCGTGAAGGCGCGGGGACATAGATTCAGTGAAGATATTTCTTTCCCTATTGTTGTTAATGATACTGTCCAAAATATTTCGACAACATCAGATATCCACAATCTCCTTAAAAAGATTGGAATCGATTGCGATATTGACCGTGCAAAAAGAGGAACAAAAATTCGCGCGGGTAGAGGTAAGATGAGAAACAGAAAGTATCGTACACCAACATCAATTCTCTTTGTTGTGTCGGACGATGATGCTCCCATATTAAGAGGAGCGTGTAACTTACCTGGCGTTCAAGTCAAAACCGTTAACAGTATAAGTGCCGCGATTCTGGCACCTGGGGGCGATGCAGGAAGACTAACAGTGTACACTAAATCATCAATCGCAAGTATTGGAGAGTGGAGCCGATGAACGCAAGTAGCATACTTATCAGACCAGTCTTTTCAGAGAAAGCAATGAGCGTTATCGGAGTCCCAGCAAAGGATTCCAAAAGCGGTAACAAAATCGAATTCATCGTCCATAGAAACGCAAGTAAATTAGAAATTAAAACCGTTTTTGAAGAGCGCTTCGAAGTGAAAATCAAAAACATTCGAACAAAGATTCAGAAAGATGGAAAACATGCAATAATCAAACTCACAGACGACTACTCGGCGGAAGACGTTGGTATGAAAGTTGGAATATTCTAGGGTAAGTAAATATGGCAAAGAGACTGAGAACACAGAGAAGAGGTGCCGGGGGAAACGGATATCGTTCTCCTAGCCATAGGCATGTGAACGATGTTCGGCTCCCTGTCTTTGACGAGAAGGACGGAGTTGTCAAGGATCTCATACACGCGCCTGGAAGAACATCCCCTCTAGCAATCATCGATTACGACGGCACGTCGACCTATCAAATTGCAGCGGAAGGAGTAAGCGTTGGGCAAAGAATTGCTATCGGTGGAACAAAAATTATCCCAGGCAATATCACAAAACTCACAAGCATTCCCGAGGGAACAGCAATACACAACATTGAAGGGTCCCCCGGCGATGGTGGCAAATATGCCAAGGTTGCGGGGGTCTCAGCAGTGATTGTTAGCCGAGGATCAACCGTTATTGTTCAAATGCCATCTGGTACACTTAAAGAATTCAATCCCAACTGTCGCGCAGCTATTGGCGCTGTTGCTGGCAACGGAAAGATGGACAAACCCCTAGTAAAAGCAGGGAAGAACTATCACGCACTTCATACAAGATCAAAAGCGAATTTTCACGTTAGTGGAGTCGCTATGAATGCAGTGGATCACCCGCATGGAGGAGGAAGTCATCCACACATTGGAGGGCCGAGTACTAAGAGCCGTAACGCATGGCCTGGTCAGAAAGTAGGTCGTCTCTCACCAGAGAAGAAAGAGAGGAGGTAAATATGGGAAAGATTAAGATTGCAGGATCGGCAAAAGCTTCTAGAAGAAGATCTAGAAAGCGGGCAAGCCTAATTCAAGCAAGAAGAAAGAAGGAATTCCTCTACCGTGGCTACAGCATAAAAGAACTTTCTGCGATGTCTTTCGTGGATGTATTAGGACTTATGCCGTCGAGAGCAAGAAGAACATATGTTCGAGGTCTCAATTATGAGCAGCAGATTCTTTTCGATAGTTTAAAGTCGGCAGGTGAGGGAGAGACAATTAGGACGCATGTTAAGTCGCTTCCAATTACTCATGAATTTGTTGGCAAATCTGTCAGCATTTACAATGGAAAAGAATTTAAGAGCTTCGAGATCAAACCCGAAATGATTGGTCATTTTCTTGGCGAGTTCGTCACAACAAGAAAGGTGCCGATTCATTCTGGACCTGGTGTCGGTGCAACAAGATCTTCTAAGTTCATGCCTCTAAAGTGAAGTGTTAGACTATGAAAGGATATACGGCAAACACAGATCCTGACACGTCAGCTAAAGCGATAGGGAAAGAAATACCAATCTCTCCAAAATTTGCGCGTGAGGTGTGCAGTATGGTTCGTGGACTAAAAATCAACAACGCAATCAAAATTCTTGAGGGCATTATTGCGCTTAAGATTCCAGTCCCACTAAAAAGATATAACAAACGCGTTTCGCACAAACAGGGAGTTGGTCCTGGAAGATACCCAAAAAAAGCAGCTCTAGCGATTCTCAATGTTATCAAAGGAGCATCCGCCAACGCAGAATATAAGGGATTCAGCGTGGATAATATGGTCATTCAAACTATTTCCGCAGCAAGAGGAAGAGTCACGCCCGGTCACATGCCGAGGGCACATGGACGAGCAACCCAATGGAATCAGGAAACGGTCAACCTCGAAGTGATTACTAAAGAGGTGAAGTAATTTGGCAGCGGAGAGGAAATTTGTCGCTGAAAATGCCCGCAGAGTTCTCCTGAAGGAATACCTTATGAAAGAGGTTAACCGTGCAGGATTCGGTGGCCTCAATGTTCAAAGGACACCGATGGGAACAAGTGTAACACTTCTAACAGAACGGCCCGGCCTAGTCATTGGAAGAAAGGGTCAGATAATCAAAAATTTGACGACAGCGATCGAAAGACAGTTTGGATTTGAGAATCCTCAAATTGAAGTCAGGGAAGTGGAAAATCCAAACTTAAACGCTCAAATCATGGCAGAAAAACTCGCATTTTCGCTTGAAAGAGGCTGGCATTTCCGCAGAGCTGGACACTCATCCGTGCGCAGAATCATGGACTCAGGGGCAAAGGGATGTTATGTTATTGTTGCTGGGAAACTCACTGGTCAGCGGCACAGAACAGAAAAGTTTAAAGAGGGCAACATTAAGTTCTGCGGCGAACCAAAAGCAAACTTTATAGGCCACGGCTACGCAGTAGCCAAGTTAAAAATGGGAATTATCGGCGTAACAGTACAGATTATGGCGCCTAATATAAGACTTCCGGCAGATACAGTAGTTCTCGGAAAAACAGAAGCTGCAGAGAAATTCCCCCAAATTTTTATGGAGGAAGAAATACCGTCAGCTACTGAGGATATGCCAATAACCGATACGCCTGAAGTTGAAGAGGAAAAATAAATGGCACTCAAAATCCCAGAAATTAAAGAAATGACTGCAGAAGAACGCAACCAAAAACTCAAAAAACTTCATGATGAACTCATGAAAGAGAGGGGAAATTCTGCATCGGGCGGCGCACCGACAAGCCCAGGCGTAATTCGTGCGCTGAGAACAAGTATCGCTCGTATCTTAACCATTCAGAGAGAGGAGGAAGAACTCTAATGGCGGAAATCTGTCCAGTGTGCGGTTTACCTAAAGAGTTGTGCATGTGTGAAGAAATTGCACGTGAGCAACAGTCTGTAACGATATCGGTCGATAGTCGAAGGTATGGCAAAGTTGTAACAGTAATCGACGGAATCGACGAGAATGATATCGACATCAACGACTTGTCTAAACAATTAAAGAATAAGTGTGCCACAGGAGGCACCTCTAAAGACGGACGTATTGAGCTTCAAGGCGACCATAAAAAAAGGGTGAAGGCAGTACTGGAAGATATGGGTTTTCGAACGGAAACAAAATAAAATGAATAAAAGGGATCTCATGAGAATGGAATTCATTGGGTTAAATGTGAGCGTGTTATCTACACCATGCTACTCCGGAATTTCTGGCGTCGTAGTCGATGAAACGAAGAATACGTTCGTCGTTAATTCGGGTGGATACAAAAAAATAATACCCAAACCTGGCAACATGTTTGAATTCACACATGAGGACAAAAAGTTCGTAATTATGGGAACAGATGTTCGGTATCGACCAGAAGATAGAATAAAGAAGGTCAGGTAGGTCCAATGATAACAAGAACTAAAAACATAGGAATCGACGTTAATCCCCCTGAAACAACATGCAGTGATCCGAACTGTCCGTTTCACGGAAATCTGTCGGTCAGAGGGCAGATTATTGATGGAAAAGTCGTATCGGTCAGAATGAACAAGACTGCAATGATCGAGCGCAACTACTTGAAATATGAGAAAAAGTACGAAAGATACGAAAAGAGGACAAGTAGATATGCTGCACATGCACCGGTTTGTCTCAATCTAAAAATTGGTGACGAAGTGAGGATTATGGAGTGCCGGCCTCTTGGAAAAACAGTTTCCTTCGTTGTAATCGAGAAGAGGGAAATAGAATGAAGGGAGTTGCTGGAAACCAAACAAGAGGTCTTCAGAATGGTTCTGAAGTCGACGTTGTGGATAACACAGGTGCAAAAGTCATTGAGATTATTACTGTACCTGGGTATCATGGAGTTTCAAGGCGTGTTCCATCAGCAGGCGTTGGTGATCTTGTCATAGCGTCTGTCAAGAAAGGAACTCCTCAAATGCGAAGGCAAGTAGTATTCGCAGTCATTGTAAGACAAAAGCGCCCAATGAGGCGTCCAGATGGAACAATGATTTCTTTCGAAGACAATGCAGCTGTCATAACAACAGAAACGGGAGAAACTAAAGGCACTGATGTGAAAGGACCAGTTGCAAGAGAGGCAGCAGAAAGATGGCCTCGTGTTGCGGCAACGGCAAGCATCATAGTGTGAGGTACAAACATGACAAGCAGCAAATCAAGAATCCAAAGAAAGTCGCAGATCAACGCACCTACACACATCGCGGGAAAAAAGCTTTCAGCTCATCTTAGCGAAAGTCTTCAAAGTCAGTTTAATAGGCGCACAGCAAGAATATGCACAGGAGACACAGTCACTGTCCTCCGCGGCGCAAAGAATATCCGCGGAACAGAGGGTAAAGTTGTCAAAGTCTCAACTACAGATGGCCGCGTTGCAATTGATGGAGTTACCATCAATCAGGCAGACGGAACAGCCGTTGCTCGACCTATTCATGCCTCAAATGTGGTTATTACCAAGTTAAATCTTAACGACACGTGGAGAAAGAACATGCTCTCAAGAAAAGGGGGTTTAGACAGTGAGTAATCATTTGAAAAGACTGGCTGCACCCAGGTCTTGGCCAATAGAGAAGAAAGCCAGTACATGGATAACGAAACAGTGTCCGGGAACGCATTCTATTGACGAAAGCCTACCAGTGTCTATGATACTTAGAGATATACTCAAGGTATGCGACACTGCAAGAGAAGCAAAGAGAATTGTTGGAAATCGCAGGCTCATGATTGATGGAAGACCTGTCAGATCTGTTAAAACACCCGTTGGGCTTATGGATGTTGTATCAATCCCTCTGATGGAGATACATTGTCGTATTATGCTCACTGATAAAGGGAAACTTACAGCTATCCCAATCCCTAAAGATGATGCACTATGGAAACTTTGTCTTATCGAAAACAAGACAAAAGTAAAAAAAGAAAAAATTCAAGTAAATCTTCATGACGGAAAGAACATTCTGATCAATGAAAACGAATACAGAGTAGGAGATGTCCTCAAAATTTCTGTTCCCGATCAGAAGATTATCGAACTATACGAACTTAAGAAAGGAGCATCAGTCCTTGTTCGAAAAGGACGCCATGCTGGCAAAATAGCAGTTGTTGACGAATACACAACTACAAAAAGCACGTCGTCAAACGTTGTAAAATTTACAGACGGAACAGAGACAATCAAAGACAACGTCTTTGTTATTGGAAACGAAGAATTAGCAGTTAAACTTCCTGAGGCCTCAACATGAGTATGAGAGATATACAGATAGGGAAAATTGTTGTTAATATTGGCGTCGGCGAAGCTGGCGAAAGACTCGTGAAAGCTTTCAAAGTTCTTGAGATGGTCACAAACCAAAAACCCGTTCAAACAGTTTCCAAAACCGTCAACAGAGATCTCGGTATCCGTAAAGGTATGCCTCTTGGTTGTAAAGTTACATTGAGAGGAAACATTGCAACGTCATTCCTCGAAAGAGCACTTGCGATTCGAGAGTATCGTATGCACGAATACTCTTTTGACAAAGAAGGAAACATGTCCTTTGGCATTACAGACTACACTGATTTTGACGGTATGAAGTACGATCCCGAAATTGGTATTTTCGGAATGGATGTATGTGTCGTCCTTGGAAGACTTGGGGGCAGAATCAATCAGAGATCGTTATTAAAAAGAAAAATTTCCAAATCACATCGAGTTCAGAGAGATGAAGCCATACAGTTCATGAAAGATAACTTCAAGGTGAGAGTGATAGAATGAAGCCAAAGAAAGAGTTCGGCAGAATCAAAGGTTGCACCAGATGTGGTCGTCGCAGGGGTATTATTAGAAGGTATGGTATGCACTTTTGCCGGCAATGTTTCAGAGAGATGGCGCCCGAACTTGGATTTAAAAAGTATTCGTGAGATGAGAAGATGCAAAGTGATCCATTAAACGATGCAATGTCAGTTATGAAAAATGCTGCAGAAAACGGACAAAAGGAATGTGTTATCGAACCATCATCAAAACTCATTGGTCGCGTGTTAAAGGTTATGCAAGACAACGGGTATATCAGCCAATTTGAGCGTATAGAGGACGGCAAAGCTGGTAAACTTCGCGTGGTCATGAAAGGGGCGATCAACAACTGTGGTGTGATTAAGCCAAGATACTCGGTCAAGGCAGTTGATCTTGAAAAATTCGAGGCAAGATATCTTCCGGCTCAAAATTTCGGCGTCTTAATTCTCACAACTACGGCTGGCGTTATTACGCAGTCCAATGCCAGGGAACTTGGCGTTGGTGGAAAATTACTAGCATTTGTATACTAAAAAGGGATTTGAATGACAGTAGCAGGAAAGATTGAAAGTACCATCGCTGTGCCCGAAGGGGTGCATGTCTCCATGAAAGACAGCACCATAAGAGTCAAGGGACCCAAAGGGGAATTAAGCAGAAATTTCACACACCCTACTGTGAGTGTAGTTGCCGAAAAAGACAGTGTAGTCGTAGGTTGCGAATATCCGAACATCAGAGAAAAGGCAATGGTGGGAACCTTCTGCGCACATGTAAGAAACATGATCAGAGGGGTAACGGAAGGCTACACATATACGCTAAAAATCGTGTTTTCCCATTTTCCAATGAAAGCAGCAGTCAAGGGAAATAAAATTGAAATTAGCAACTACATGGGTGGGCACTCTCTTCGCTATGCAGACATTATTAGTGGATGTAAGGTTAAAATCAGTGGGTCAGACGTAACAGTCGAAGGATGTGACATTGAAGCAGTTGGCCAAACTTCTGCAAACCTTGAGAGGGCAACGTCTCGAAGAGGATTTGATAAGAGAGTTTTCCAAGATGGCATTTACATTGTCCATAAATCACACAAGGTGAAAGAATGACTATCAAAAGCTTTACCGATCTCCCAGGCCTGAAAGAGAAAAATGTAGCAGAGTTGGAATCGATCGGGATTACAACGATAGATGCACTTGCAAATGCACTCAACGACGAAAATAAGGTCAAAGAAATAATCAAAACATTGTCTAGAGTAGGTCCTAAGACAGTCGAAAAGTGGAAGTCACAGATTTCTGCCACAGAAGGCGCTGTGGAAGAAGGAAGCGAGGATGTTAAGGATATAACATCCGAATCCAAAAGTATTAACAGGAAGGAGGAGGGAAAATATACACCATCAATCAAACCCTCTCTGGACACAGAAACTAAAAGTGCAATTGCAAAGAGAGAGATTATTAGCCAACGGAGACCCACCTTCAAAAGACAGGAGTGGTTTAGATATTCCAAACTCAAGGAAGGATGGAAAAGACCAAAAGGAATTCATTCAAAAATGAAAAGAAACCTTAAAAGACGTCCTCCGGTCGTCGATATAGGCTTCCGCGGTCCTACCAGAGCAAGAGGTCTCCATTCTTCAGGATTTGAAGAAATTTTTGTCTGCAATGTTACAGATCTCGAAAAAGTTGTTGATATTAAAACACAGGCAGCTCGCATTAGTGGCACAGTCGGTACAAAGAAAAGGATTGACATCCAAAATAGAGCCAAAGAACTCGGTATAAGAGTCCTTAATATGGTGGTACAAATATGAATCTCAAGAATCAGAGGAGAATGGCAGCAGAGATTCTCAAATGTGGTGCAAATAGAGTCTGGATTAATCCTGATAAGGTCGAAGATGTTGCGGGATATATCACTCGTGCGAATATCCGCTCTGCGATCGAGTCCGATTTAATTAAGGCAAAGACTAAGAGCGGCACGTCATACGGAAGAATACGGTACGCACAAGGCCAAAAAACAAAGGGCAAGAGAAAAGGTCCAGGAAGCAAGAAGGGTACTGACAACGCACGCGTATCAGAGAAGAGAAAATGGATTTCAACGATTCGGCCTATTCGCGATGAGCTAAAAACACTTCGGTCTGAGGGGGAAATTACACCATCTATATACAGGCTGTATTATAACAGAGCAAAAGGCGGTGTTTACAAAAGTCGTAGAAATCTTAGGGTGCATATATCCAGCACAGGACACCTAAAGGAGGGGAACTAATGGCTACAGGACCCAGATATAATGTCGCGTTTAGGAGAAGAAGAGAAGGTCGTACAAACTATTACGCCCGTCGTAAACTCCTCACAGGTGGAAAATTAAGGGTAGTTGTTCGAAGATCGAGTAGGAATGTTAACATTCAGTTCGAGGAGTTTAAAATGGAGGGGGATAGAGCCATTGTGGCAGCAACATCCAAAGAATTAATTAAATATGGATGGAACCAGTCGCGCTCTAATATCCCTGCAGCCTATCTTACAGGATATCTTGCCGGAAAGAAGGCATTAAAAGCAGGTATAAATTTAGCGATTCTTGATATAGGCATGCAGAACCCCAAATACGGAGGAGTTCTCTTTGCAACAGTTGCTGGAATGTGCGATGCTGGTCTAGAAATTCCCCACGGAGACAACGTTCTCCCAGAGAAAAGCAGATTAAATGGAGCGCACATCAATGAAAATATTGCAGCGGCAGTCACGGAAACTATAAGAAGAGTAGAGGCTGAGTAGATGTCAGACTGGATTCCTAAAACAAGACTCGGGCAAATGGTTCTTAACGGTGACATTACCACTATGAGTGATGCACTTACTACAAAACTCCCACTTCGCGAAGCCCAGATTACCGATATACTCCTTCCTGATCTCCAGGATAAGGTCATAGATCTCAATATGGTACAAAGAATGACAGATTCTGGAAGAAGAGTAAGATTTGCCGTCACATGCGTTGTCGGAAATGGGGACGGCTTCATAGGAATAGGAAGAGCAAGAGGTAAAGAAGTTGGACCTGCGATTAGAAAAGCAATTGATAACGCTAAACTCAACATCATTGAAATTAAAAGAGGGTGCGGTTCATGGGAATGTGGTTGTCAGCAACCTCATTCGCTACCTTTTGAAGTTAAGGGTACATGTGGATCAGTCGAAGTAACATTCAAACCAGCACCACGCGGCATTACACTCGCAGTTGGGGATGTTGCAAAAAGTATGCTTTCACTTGCAGGTATTAAAGACGCGTGGGGATTCGCTAGAGGTAACACAAAAACAAAGGTGAACTATGCGCTTGCTACATTTGAGGCCCTGAAAATGACTTCAAAAATACGGGTAACAGATGAACAGACGAATAATCAAAATATTGTATCTGGACCCGTAGGTCTTACAATCAAAGAAACCGATGCTAGCGCGGAGGAATAAGTATGACTTATGCAGTAGTACGTGTCCGTGGTCAGCCAGATGTCAATTACAACATTGAGTACACCATGAGTCTACTAGGGCTTACAAGAGTTAACCATTGTACAATTGTCCCAGAGAACGACGTGGTAAGGGGGATGCTCCAAAAATCCAAAGATTATATCACATGGGGAGAAATAAACGAAAAAACTCTAGCAGATATGATTCGAATTCGAGGAAAAGTTGCTGGTGATAAGACAATTACTGACGCCTATTTGCTAGAAAACTCAAATTTCAAAACGATAGACGACGTGGCAAATGCAATAATTTGTAACAAAGGCAGGATGAAAGACATAAAAGGAGCTAAGTCCGTCTTTCGTCTTCACCCCCCAATTAAGGGTTTTGAAGGAAACAAGCGCTCATTCCAAAATGGAGGCTCTCTCGGATACAGAGGGAGTAAGATCAATGAGCTCATCGCTAGAATGTTATGAGGTGGGATAAGTGCCAAGCAGAACCAAAAAATTTAGGGGGCTAAGAACACACGGACGTGGAAAAAAGTCTGGAAGGGGAGCCGGGATTATTGGCGGACATGGTAACGCAGGTCTTGGAAAAACAAAGAAAATACGCACACTGAAGTATGACAGATTCCACTTCGGACGTTATGGATTTAAAAGACCACAACAAACTACATCCGCTGCAAATGTTCTCAACGTAAACGAGCTCGAGGAAAAAATTGGACTTTTGATTTCGTCTGGATTCGCAAAGAAAAATGGAGATATATGCGATGTAGATTTGACAAGTGCAGGTATTGATAAGCTTCTTGGTACCGGCAGTATTTCCATTAAGGCAAACGTCAAGGTAGCGGATATATCCGCTTCTGCTTTAAAGAAAATTCAGGCTGTTGGGGGTTCAGTTATAGGCTTCGAAACAGACGAAAAAGAATAAGAACACGGACTAGGGGACAATGGCGGAAGAGGCAAAAAGTTTATTCTATAAAATAAAACCTCTGTCCGACAGACTCCCGTCAGTGGCACAGCCTGAAGGTCACGTTCACTTTAGGATGAAGATTCTTTGGGTCGCCGCCGCGTTGATAACATACTTCTTTCTATCCAATGTTTATGTTTACGGCCTTGATCAGACAAAGACATTGGATCTATTCGCACAATATAGGACGATCATGGCAGGTTCGTCCGGCTCACTTCTCCAACTTGGAATCGGGCCAATTGTCACCGCTTCCATTGTCATGCAACTCCTAGTTGGATCTAAGATTGTAAATCTAGATTTAACGAAAAAGGAGGATAAAGACTGCTATCATTCTGTCCTCAAACTGCTAGTAATATTCATGATTTTCGTTGAAGCAATACCGCAGGTGTTTGGATATCTCATACCTTCAGACCAATTTGCATCTAAATTTACCTTAAGTGGGGCGAGAGCACTTATCGTCCTCCAGATTGCAATTGGTTCGTATTTTGTATTTCTGATGGATGAAGTTATATCTAAATGGGGTATCGGCAGCGGTATCTCTTTATTCATTGCAGCAGGCGTGGCGGAATCATTATTCACCGGAACTCTAAACTGGAATCCCGTTTTACCAAATGCAGAAACAAGTCTAAGTAACCCACCCGCGGGCACGATTCCTAAGGTAATCTATTTTCTTGTAGCGTGTTCACCGGCACAATTTAGCGACTATGGTTATCAAGAAATTTTAATAGGACAACCAAATCCATTGATTGCTTTAATAGGCACAATATGTATTTTTTTGGTTGTAGCATATCTAGAATCAGTACGCATCGAACTTCCAATATCGCACGGCAGTGCCAGAGGCGTCAGGGGCAAATATCCAATTAAACTGATATACGCTAGCAATATCCCGGTTATCCTCATGTCTGCATTGCTGGCAAATATCAGTATGCTCGCACTGTTACTCTACAACAACGACATTTTAAGCAAAATCCCATTTTTAGGCCATAATCCTATACTAGGCTATTTCAGAGACGGAAATACGTCAGCTGCGGGAGGATTAGCTTGGTATCTCTCAGCACCATCTGGTATCACGTCATGGTTAGTACCTATTTTTAATCCAACTATCGATGGAAACATCCACTCGCCACTAATGAACATAATGCGCGTTGTCATTTATACATCAGTCATGATACTCGGGTCAGTATTATTTGCAAAATTTTGGGTAAATACTACAAATATGAATTCTAGGGCAGTGGCAGCTAAAATACAAAGAAGTGGAATGCATATCTCCGGGTTTCGCAGTGACACCCGAGTTATTGAACAAATTCTCGAAAAGTACATACCGACAGTCACTGTTCTTTCTGGTGCAATTGTAGGGGCATTAGCAGCCTTTGCTGACTTAATTGGCACAACAGGAGGTGCCAGTGGCACAGGTGTCCTTCTCACCGTAGGAATTTTAATCCGTTTCTATGAGACAATTGGTCGTGAACAAATGATGGAAATGAATCCTATGGTACGAGAATTCTTTGGGGGATGAGTAAGAAATGAGTCAAAATAAGGGAAAATCATCAAAATCGTTCATATGGCGCATGTTAATTGTGATGGGTCTTCTTCTCGGACTTTATGCTATAGATGGGGACGAATACGTAGTTGGCAAGTTTTTAAATCATTTCTTTAAGTTTATTGAATTAGACGGAAAATATCCAATCTTGACTCTCATGATCATGGGATCAATCATGATCATTTTAAGTACCATTGTAAGAACAATGATGACAGACTCCGTAGAACAAAAAAAGACACAAGAATTCAGCAAAGCATTTCAAAAAGAGTTTCGTCAAGCCAGAATTGAAAATAATCTTCATAAATTAAAAAAATTGACAGACATGCAGCCACAAATAATGGCAAAAACTATGGAATCAAGCGGGCAAATGATGAACAGCATGCCTTACACCATGATAATCATTGTTCCCGTCTTTCTTTGGGTCAGGTACTTCGTCAACGTTACACTTGCAACAGATCTTATGCGCACAATCAATTTACCATGGTCAATGATCCCAGATGCCGGAGTTATTTTGACAGACAATGTTTGGTTCATTCCAGTATGGATTCTTATCTATTCGTTGGTAAGCATTCCTTTAAGCCAAATTATCATGAGATTCGTCAGATATATTCAATTTAAAAAGCGTCTCGACCAGTTTGCGGGTAAGTTAGAGAGAGTTACATGAGAATAACTATCAGTGGCCCTCCAGGATCCGGTAAAACTACCGTTTGTGACAAACTCTCCAAAATACTAGGCATAAAAGCAGTTGTTTTTGGAAGGCTTTTCAGAGAACTCGCCTTAGAAAAATGTATCTCTCTAGCGGAGTTAGGAATTTTAGCAGAGAAAGACTCATCTATTGATGCAAATATTGATGCTAAAATCGTCGAAATTGCCAAGTCAAATGACAATATCATTCTAGAATCTAGATTGGCAGCGCATATATGTGATAAA
The DNA here is from genome assembly GCA_024399215.1 of archaeon. Classification (GTDB taxonomy): domain Archaea; phylum Thermoplasmatota; class Thermoplasmata; order Methanomassiliicoccales; family Methanomethylophilaceae; genus Methanarcanum. The sequence continues at coordinate 55,303 of JAKSHT010000001.1, forward strand.
AATTCGATCTCAGCGTTTAAAATTTACATAAACGCAAGCCCCAAGGTGCGAATGCTAAGAATTAGCACTAGGGAAAAACAATCTCTAAAAGATGTTGAAGAAAATACTATTAAACGTCAGGCCTCAGAAGTGAAACGCTACAAAACTTATTATAACATAGACATCAACGATATAAGCGTCTATGATCTCGTCGTAGACACGGACAACCTCGATTCTGATGGAGTCGTCAACGTAATTTTAAGGGCGATTGGAGGAAACAAGTGCTGATAAAAGATCCGGCAGCGATTCGGGATAGATGGGGCAAAAAACCATCTAATAGAACTATCGGCGAACTATTAGATGCAGGGGTCATCCCGCTAAACAAACCACGTGGGCCCACATCGCATCAAGTTACTGCATGGATAAAAACTGCCTTGCACATGTGTAAAGTGGGTCACGGAGGGACACTAGATCCTCATGTTAGTGGCGTGCTCCCAATTTGTACGGGAAAAGCAGTAAAATTAACAGACCTCGTCCTTTCATCTAACAAGGAGTATGTATGTCTTATGCGGCTCCATCATGATGAATCTGAAGCGAGAGTAAGACAAATAATATCTAGTTTTATAGGAAAAATTTATCAAATGCCGCCGGTCCGGTCTGCCATAAAGCGTCAGCTCAGAATAAGAAATATCAGCACAATAGATATCATCGAAATAAAGGAGCGTAACATTCTGTTTAGAATATCGTGTGACGCCGGCACGTACATAAGGACTCTATGTACTGACATTGGCGAAGCATTAGGATGCGGAGCTAACATGATAGAATTGAGACGCTTACGCTCTGGAGAAATGGACGAAGCACACTCAACAACGCTACAAGATCTCGTTGACGCGTATGTTTTCTGGCAACAGAATGGAAGAGAGGAGTGGTTTCGTAGTTTAATAAAACCCATAGAAGCGCTAATTGAACCATTACCTAAAATTATTGTAAAAGCAACAGCTGTAGATGCAATATGCCACGGAGCAAACCTCAACGTGCAGGGCGTACATATGTTAGATGATGACATACGGAGAAATGCTTTAGTTGCTCTTATGACCATAAGCGGAGAACTTATAGCGATTGGAAAAATGATAATGTCCTCTCAAAAAGTTATGGTTACGAGTGTAGGGCAGGTTGTGAATGTTAAAAAAGTTTTGATGCAGCCAGGACACTACCCAAAAATGTGGCGTTCCACTTCAGTCCTAGATTGTAGTATTTCTTAAATATGCACAAAATTAATACCGGGCCAGGTTGCAGCTTTAGGGGGCGAGACCTCTGCTATTCCACAAAAAGGTAGCACTTGTTGAGCATCAGTCACTAATCGTTGGAGAGTTTAACGTAGAAGCTCCTGGATGCTATAATAATGTAAAGACATTCCCGTTCCACGTAAAAAGGGGAAAGGATGTTTATGTCTTAATTAAATCCACGAGTGGCGTTGACGCCTGCGTAGTTGGAATTGATGGGACAAATAAAATATTCGTTGAATCTGTAAAGAACAAGATTCTCGGTCCAATACCCACAGAAGGTAAAGGGACAATGATGTTAGTTTTGGGTGTATTTCGTGGAGATTTAGCACATGTAGAAATCGAAGCCTGGATGGAGTAGTAATGGCCCTAAGTCTAGTCACAGGGAAAAAATGGAGTTATTGGCGTCTTGATTCTCCAATAAGCCTTCTTTCTCGGGCAGACAGCATTATCTTATTACTATCAATAGCATCATTCCTTACGCTATTTTTGCTGGACATAATCATCGTCATGAATACTGGCAAACAATTTTTCGAGCTAGCATACATACTAGCTATTCCATTCTTCATAGTTGGTGTCATCTGGTATTATCGATTTGACCAAAGAGATAGATGCAGGCTTTTCCTGCCCATAATCCTTGCAACTCTATCGGTATTAGCTTTTATGTACCTTGGAAAAAACTACCTATCTACCATATTCTTTCTCAACTTTATTTTAATTGGATCTTTTGGTGTAGCCTATCTTGTATCACTTCTACAAAAGGCTCTATTCTACCCTATTGTTGGCATAGTTCAAAACATGAATATGAAAGAAAAATACAATTTTTCTGAATACTGCACAGCATTTATGTTTAACATTCCCAGAGATCTTGACACACGCGGCCTCACAATGGATTACAACCTTAAAAGAGCATCCATTCCGTGGAAAGAAATTAGTGACACCATGGTCTTAAGTCTGATGTTTGGCATTTTTCTGTGGATATACCTTTCAATGAATCCAACATTTATGAAAATAGAATCGTACGGAAACGTTCCAATCAACCTTTTCACAATAGTATTGTTTATTCCTATCACAGTTATGCCCTGGTCTATCTTTAGAGCCCTAAATGTAAGAATATCCACTAAATTTCGAGATTTCCATCTATATACCGGCATCATCGAAACTATCAAGAGAATGATTTTACCAATATTCGGCACGTTTATGTTTATTATCACCGCGTTTAATAAAAACGATCCTATCTCAGTCCTAAGTTTTATCGCACTATCAATAATAATGAATATCTCAGTAATAGGATTCGTATCTCTAATCTACTATAGGTACTTTGAGAACGACCTAGTAGACAATATAGTCCAAAAATGGAAGCTATTTAGACCTATCGAAATACTAATGTCCATAGGTGACAGCGAAGGAAAAGAAACAAACTATCCAGGAACTCCAAAAAGAGACCCCGATGACTACGGGGAGCTCATATTTCAGAATCTAATCAAATGATGAGTCATTTGCCCTCCCCGGCCTTGAAAGAGACTCAAAGATGGGCATAAAAATCTTCCCAGAGCCATAACCTTCAGTCCTATTCTTTCCTATAAGCTCTGGTTCATCATCATTTGTAATTATAACTTGACTTTTTTGATATTCATCATCTAACGAAATGAATGGTCTATCGAGATTCTCCTTCGCTATACTAAGTATGACATCTGCCATTATTTGAATTTCTTCAGGCGTGGTTTCTTTCGGAATATAAAGCATAAAATTATGAATCTCTGTACTTCCATTAAAAAGGTGTTTAACATCAGTTTTATTCATAAGATCCATAAATTTTTCATAATTGTTTTTACCAGCTGAAAGTTCAATAACTTGCTGCTTCCACACATCCCCGAGTTCGACATACATCGCGTCCTTACCCAGTGCTTTCCACATGGTGAACGTGATCTACAGCGTTAAATAAACCCTCTTCTACACGCATCCCTCGAACAAATATTTAGTACCATAAAATCCAGCACTTGATTTAAACGAGCGCATATTATCGTTATCCCATACTTCAGAACAAACGTTAATTAATCCTGATACGAACCCCATTAATGTCCCATTTTACAGCGATGTAACAACGATTAACAGGCCAATAACCCATCAAAATATTTTCCGATCGTATGACTTCACCTTCTCGGTCATGAGCAAGCTTTTATTTAGATCTATAAACTAGAGGAGACGCGAGTAAATGTCAAAATTCTCTGTAACACCATGGGGGATAGTCGGAAACATAGATTATACCGAGCTACAAGAAAAATTCGGGACATCCCCCATAGGCAGCACCCTTTTTCGAAGGTTTGCTAGATACAACGAATTACATCCAATGCTCAAACGTGGAATCTTTTATTCGTGTAGAGACGCAGACAAGCTCCTCGACAGCTACGACGCAGGCAATAAATTTTTACTTTATACAGGGCGAGGTCCGTCTGGTAACACCCACCTAGGACATATAATGCCTTGGCTATTTAATAAGTGGATTCAAGACACTTTTAAAATTCCAATGTACTTCCAGATAACAGACGATGAAAAATTTCTTTTTAAAAATCTTACGTTACATGACACTAGAAAAATGGCATATGAGAATGCCCTCGATTTCATTGCCATCGGTTTCGACACAAAAAACACAAAAATAATTCTCAATACCGAGTGTGTCAAAACATTATATCCTATAGCACTGAAAGTAGCAAAAAAAATAAACTTCTCTACTGCAAAGGCAGTTTTCGGATTTGAGAATTCAAATAACATAGGACAAATATTCTACACCGCGATGCAAGCTGCTCCGGCATTTCTTGCATCCGAAATTGAAAAAAAAGAAGTACCATGCCTTATCCCTTGCGGCATCGATCAAGATCCGCACTTTAGGGCTGCGAGAGATGTTGCATCCATCTTAGGGTATCCTAAACCATCAATGTTATACTGTAAAATGCTCCCTGGACTTAACGGAATGAGCAAAATGTCCTCTTCTGATGACAGTGTAACCATTTATACAACAGATAGTCCGAATGTAGTTAACAAGAAAATTGGAAAAGCATTTACCGGAGGTTGTATATCAGTCAGGGAGCAAAGACAAAAAGGAGGTAATCCTGGTTCTTGCGTTATATTCCAATACAACTACTATATGTTCGAGTACGATGATAATAAACTCAGAGAGATGGTTCAGAGGTGTAGAGGCGGGGATATACTCTGTGGAGAATGCAAAGCAATCCTCGCAGAGAAAATTAACATATTCCTTGAAAAGCACCAAGCTAAAAGAGAAGGGGCACGAGAAGTCATAGACAGCATGGCCTTCGGCGATTTTAAATGGTGATGTCATGAACAGCTCAGAAGTCATTGATATTCTCAGTCACAATGAGAAAAAGTTGCTTCTCACACTTAATCAAATGAATGGAACTGCAACACCCACAGACCTCATGAAGAATGGAGATTTTTCATCCGAAACAGAAATAATGGGGTCTGCGTCATGGCTTAATATAAAAAAATTGGTAGATATCGAGGAGCATCAGTCTATCTTTTATACCCTTGCTGATGAAAGTATTGCAAAGAATGGCCTTCCGGAAAGACGTGCAATAGAGGCAATCAGTACGGCCGGAGGTGTCATGAATATTATCGATCTTTCAACTGCACTTCCTGGCGGGGAGGATAAAATTGCTGTTGGTTTTTTAAAGAAAAAGGGCTTTATAAACATTGAAAAAAGAGATTCTAAGAAGATCCTTGTACTCACTGATGCCGGATATAAAGCGTTATCTGAAAAAACAGAAGATGAAATTTTTATTGACAAAATGGCACTCCATCCAGTACCGGAAACAGACGTTGACAAGAACGTAATTCTTGGCCTCAAAAATCGTCACAAAATAATTCGTGAAAATGTTAAAATCGAAAGAATCATAAGACTAACAGTCACAGGAAAAAAAGTAGTGGATTCTGGAATTGAATTAAATGAAGAAGTTGTGCAAGTAACTGACAATATTATTCAAAGTGGCATGTGGAGAGATATAGAATTTAAAAAATATGATGTTCACACATTCGCGCCTTCTTTTTACCCATCAAAGAAACATCTTCTCTCAAGACTTGGAGCGGAAATTAGAGAACTGTACACAAGTATGGGATTTACAGAAATCGATGGAGAATTCGTTGAGCCAGCATTTTGGGATCTAGATGTCTTATATGTACCACAAGATCACCCGGCAAGGGAACTTCAGGATACATTTTATCTCAGTAACCCAAAAAAATTTGACCTTTCGAATTATGAAAAATTAGTAGATGTTGTTAAGAATATTCATGAAAATGGTGGAAAGACCGGTTCTACAGGATGGGGTGGAAAATGGTCAAGAGAAATGGCGGAGCAAGCAATGCTGAGAACACACACAACAGTCAATACTATCTCATATATCTCCAAACATCCAGAGGCCCCCGCAAAAGTCTTCTCGTTGTCAAGAATTTTTAGAAGAGAGTCTATTGATGCAACACATCTTCCAGAGTTTACACAGATAGAAGGCATAGTCATTGATGAAAATTCCAATTTTGATATGCTAGTCTCATTAGTCCGTGAATTTTATGCAAAAATGGGATTCGATCAAGTTAGAATAAGGCCTGCCTACTTTCCATATACAGAACCATCACTTGAACTAGAAATTTTCTTCAACGGAAGATGGATGGAGCTCGGAGGTGCTGGGATTTTCCGACCTGAAGTTGTCGCTCCATTCGGTGTGAAATATCCTGTATTGGCATGGGGATTCGGATTTGAAAGACTGGCCATGCTAAGGTGGGGCATTACCGATATTCGTGACCTATACATTTCAGATATAGACATCATTAGAAAGAGTCCTACACTTTAGAATTAATTTGTGAGTTTTCGTTTAAGATCTAACTTAAAAAGATTATAACGAAACAACGAACCTGCAACGGTGTTACATTTATCAATTCATAAACCCCCAATCGCACAATTCCAATACAGGTCAATTATCAGAAAAGTATAGGGTCTAATAAAATTCCATCGTAGACCAATATAAACTCAAGAAGTCTTATAATACATGCAATCCACCTTACCCGATCTAAATGGCGCTCACCTCTAAATTAGTCGCAATGGATCTTGATGGTACACTAATACAAGCTAATGGAAGCATTCCGGACAGTCTCCTTTGTATCATAAAGAATCTCTCTCGCAGGGGCATAAAATTCGCAATAGTCACTGGACGAATGACAGAAACCGCTGAAAAATACGCCAAAATTATTGGAGGGGCATCAACTATTTCGTATAACGGGTCTGTTGTAAAAAAGAAGAATGGAACCTATGTAAAGAAAATGATCCCACTACGTTCAGTAAGAAATATGATTAAATTTTGTAGAATTAATGAATTATATCTTCAAATGTACCATAATGGTAAAATATATGCTAGCGGAAAATCAAGTTACCTCAGTTCAGATCCTGACTCTAAAATGGTAGAATCTCAAATAATAGCCAATTTTACAAAAATTAAAACACATCCAACTCCCAAAATGATTATTGCATCGGAAGAAGAAAAAATGCCAAGTCTAATGGAAGAGATCAAAGAGATGTTTTGCACTCTGTATATTTCAAGGTCAAGCACCCAAATAATAGAAGTAACACCTGAAGGCATCGATAAAAAACACGGTCTTAATATAGTCGCAGAAGACCTTGGCGTTGATAGATCTGATGTTATAGCCATAGGCAACGATATGAACGATCTACCCATGATAGAATGGGCGGGAACAGGCATCGCAGTATCAAATGCCCCTAATGAACTAAAAAATAAAGCTAATATTATTTCTAAGCAGACTTCTTCCGCAGGCGTTCAAGAAGCCCTCGAACTCATCTTCCACTAATTACTAAACACATTGTCAATTATATCTGCGACAGAATCAAGCGTCATCGTTGGACTAAGGTCACTGTTCTTAAGATCACTCCTACTCGTTTCGCCCGTTAAAACCAGAATCGAAGACACACCACTGTTTAACGCCATCTTAATGTCCGTATAAAGTCGATCTCCCACCACTGCAATTTCATTTAACTTAACGTTCATAGCGGAAGCTGCCATATTAAGCAGAATAGAATTCGGTTTTCCGATAATTATCGGATTTCTCTGTGTAAGGTAGTTAAACATTGCAATGAACGACCCAATATCGACATCATATCCATTTTCTGTCGGACACAGATCGTCGGGGTGTGTAGCAATAAACTCCGCTCCAGACTTCAGGAACTGATACGCCTTATTGATTTTTTCATATGTTATCGTCTTATCAAACGACAAGAGAACTATATCCGGATCTTCATCATCTATCTCTATGCCATACTCTCTTAATTCCTCAGAGTAAGAATCCGTCCCCAAAAAATACACAGTTTTTCCTTGACGTTCTTTCCTCAAAAATTCTAATGTCGCAATGCCTGATGTAAGAATATTCTCAACACATACATCAAACCCCATTTCGACAAGTTTCTCATAATAATACTCCCTCCTCTCGGAAGAGTTATTAGTGACAAATACAAAAGGGACATTCCTCTCATTCAACTCTCGTACAAGATCTATCGCGCCAGGAATTGGACGCATTCCCTTGTAGATGGTTCCATCCATATCAATTACAAAGCCTCGAATCATCGTTCCATAAATTCTTTTACTATCGTCATAGCCTCTATGAGCTTGACTTCTGATTCCTTCCTATAAACGCAAGACATAGGATGATACGTTGGGAGAAATATCTTCTCTTCTCCCTCTACAACCACCTTCATTTTCTTGTTAACAATTTTCCAAATACTTCCTTCGTACCCTATAAGATCCATTATTGCCAACTTACCAAGACCGACCACCATCGAACAGTGCTTCAACTCACTATTAAGAAATTGACGGCACACACTCATTTCTTCATCGGTAGGATCTCTATTTTTTGGAGGGCGGCACTTAACAGTATTCGTTATCATCACATCAGATCTTTTAAGTCCCGCTGCCGCCATCGCATTGTCAAGTATTTGCCCAGATTTTCCAACAAACGGAATTCCACGAAAATCCTCACTCTCTCCAGGAGCTTCACCTACCAATACTACCTTTGATCTTAAATCCCCACAAGGAAGTACAATATTTGTACGCCATCTGCAAAGATCACATTTGTTACAATTATTATCCGGAACTATCATGTCAACTTAAACTCCGACAGTTTTACGAGAGGTGTAAACGTAACTCCAACCCTTGCAAGTGCTTCCGCCCCACCCATTTCACGATCAATCACTGAAAAAACATTCTCTACTATTACACCTTTATCTCTAAGAACACTAATACCTGCGATAGAAGAACCAGCCGACGTGATTACATCCTCAACAACTAGAACTTTATCGCCAGAATCAAAGGTACCTTCAATGAGCTCCTCTGTACCGTGATTCTTCTTCTCTCCTCTAATCATGACGTACGGTATTCCGGTTTTAAGAGATAGTGCTACTGCTAACGGAATCGAGCCAAGAACTATGCCTGCAATTCTGTCAACTTTAAGATTCATTTTCTGAAGATTCTCATACATTTTCTGCGTTATAATTCTCAATATCATTGGATTTGTACTTGCCTTTTTGATATCTACATAATATTTACTAGTAATACCCGATTTCAATACAAATTCTCCAACCCTAAGAGCACCGCAATCTTTCAGTACTTTAACTATATCATCTGCTTCTTCACCATGGAACATCCTTAACACCAATCCTATACCCAATAATATTGACGGTTCTATGCATAACATAAGTCAGGATCACAACAAAAATCAGTGCCGCAATATGCATGCCCTCTATGTAGTTTGACTTTACAAATTCTGGAAAACACATAGCAGTAATAATTATTGCCCCAACGAAAAAATCATACTGATCTAAAATTAACGCCTTCGCCCCTTTCTCCATTCCAAGCCTTCTCTTAATAAAAGCTCCACATGCATCTCCGACAAGTGCTCCAAAAGAAAGACAAAATAATATTCCTATGTTGCCCCAGAACGGTCCAAATCTCCAGTAATCGTCAGATCCAAATTTTGCCGCAACACAAATCTGAACAATGCCTACAAATACACCCGTAAAAGCTCCGCCAAAAAATCCAGCCCATGATTTTCCATCACCAAGAATCCTTTTACCTCTCCATGTTCTTCCAAAATCCATCTTTGTCCTTCCGAACTTCCTTCCAATAATTACAGCACTCACATTTGGTATCATCGCTGGAAGCCATAACCAAATCCCAACAGCTATGTATGTCAATATATCAGCAAACTCGAACATATCTTCTGCGGCACAATATCAACTCTATAATATGATGTTGACGAATTCCGAAAAACTTTTTTTTGCGAGTGTCCAACATCGAACAATTCAAATCAGAACATAAAAACCAAAGCCAAACATCTATAATAACAGTAAGCAAGCATACGCCGACCTCGAATATCAGTAACCATCACACATATTATGCTCCACTAAAATTTCCCACACTATTTCAAAATAGGGAAACAACTTCTTTCTGTTTACTCTACATCGCGGTCCCAAATATCCAATGGTAAGTCATCATAAACGGTAGATTTACCTTTGATCTTAGAACTCTTGGGCTTAACACCACTAATGAGTTCCCTAACTTTATCGCGTCGAAAAAGCCAATAGTTTATTCTCCACTCCCTGCCATCATAAAGCGTAGTTTCCTCTCTCTCAGTAGTAAGAATCGATGCATCCTCCAACATATAAAACGCATCTCTATCTTGTGTTTCCAGAATATTGTCTATTATCCTATCGGAATATCCAAAGAAGTTAAGAATATGATTAGCTAGCTCGTGCGCTTCATTCCTCGCAATACCTTCATAATTAGGGCTATTTACAATAGCCTGTGTCAACTTCTCCACGGTGATTACGTCTCTCATTTCGTCCCCTCTCAAGAAACCACAGATTCTAAAGTCTATCCGTTTATTCAGTGTCATTTCACAACGTAGCCAAAACTACACAGCTAGCTCCCCACTTGTTTGACTAATTTAAATGTTTTTCGAGTTATTTTAATAGACTATGGTCCATCCTTACAAAGCCACTATTATAATACAATCCTTGCGAAAGGAACTACTCTAATGTCCCCCATATTAAACATGAAAGTAAAAGTTTAAGATAGAGTGAAACCCCAGACTAACAATTCATTCAAAATGATAAATTTTTACATCCAGTAGAATCTTAGCAAAAATCATAATTTTCGAATACAAGTCCGACAAACTTTCTCTATAAAGTTACACAAAACTGTACATAACTCGATCTAAACTCCAACCTCAGGGATAAATCAAACACTGCGACTACACAGTCCACATACACTCTTAAAGTAACCCCACAAATAGGTAGTCCATCCCACTACAAACATTAACCGTATGCCGTCTTCATGGATATACACGAATATCCCTAGCTACAACCACTCCAAACCTCAACCTTACGTAGGAGCAATAAAATTTCGTAGCGCCTACTATTACACCATACTGGATTATACGAAACAAAACATGTTTCTAAGGCCTACATCCACCGGTTATGTCATAAGGTCTTTAATTCTGTCATGTTGTATAGCGTTCCTAATCTCCAAAGATATCCTTCCCCCCGTACTCAATCCTGGATATATTAGATCGGCGTAAGGCGACCCAGAAATAAAAGGATTAGTTCCTGCCACAATCCTTGTGGAAATCTCAAAGACCTTGAACTCTAATCTGTCATTAACTACGGTCTCTAAACAAAACGGACCCCACATCCCACCAAACAATTCATATGAGCGTTCAACGACATTTTCCGCCATTTTAAATGCTTTAGGAAGAAGAGACTCTCTTATAACCGCTGGTGTATTGCCAGTCACAACAAAAGACGGATAGAGGCCGTGACGTTTAGCATCCTCTATAGAGCCAAGTTTGTACACTTCGTCTATATTGCTCTCATCTCTTCTGTCTATTGATAAAAGTTCCAGCGAGCCACCTCTACTCAACTTGTATCCTTCGTCTTTAAGTGGCGAATAAAAAAAATGCAAATAATATCTTGTCCCGAGGCAATACTCTTGTATCGAATAAGGCACTGTATTATCTATGGACATCTTAAAATCTGGATAATCCTTTGCGATAAAATAACCGCGTCCCCCCTTTGCTCCGTAGTACTTCACCATAACTGGCTCTGATATTTCTTTCGCATCCGTGAACACACGTGGCATACTTACACCCGCCGAAGTAAGCCATTGTCTTTCCATATCTCTGTCAAATTCCCAACGTAGAACCGCACGATTACAATATACAGGTACAGTATAGTCTTCAAATCTCTTAGGGCCCATATATTCTATAAATGAGCCATGAGGAACAACGATAACATTGTTAGCATGAAGTTCTTCTATACCATCCTCCATCTCGTCGAAATTGTCGTATCTAACGATAGAATCAGGCCTAGCAAGAGGAAACGCATCATAATACTTCGTGTCATGAGAGATAGCAATACCAAGTGTCCTGAAACCCATCTTGCGCGCGCCATGAAAAATCTGAAGAGACGAATGAGAGCACAGTGTAGCAATCGTAATGTTATTTAAGTCGTAACCATCCAGTATGGAATCAATCTTCTTCTTTGGAACCACGCCCTCCCATTCGATTTCTCTGTTAAATAATTTAGGCGTAATTACAAAGGATTCGTCACATTTATGAACTAACATGCAGTAGTCTCTCGCGTTAAAATTATACACTAACAAGTGAGAAATATCCATTCGAGCAGGAAGCAAGCCTTTGAGGAAGTAGCACATGAATAAAGAAGATTTTACACCCTATCTAAAACAAATAAAAGCAGCATCCAAAGAAAAAGTCAGCGATGAAAAACTGATAGAAGAATTAAAAAATCACATAGCAACATATGATATGGGGATAGACGCAGCCGTAAGATTTGTCATAAGGAAACACAGTAGCACTACATCCAGCGATTTTTCTACGGTAGGCCAGAAGAAAAAGATATCAGATCTTACATGTTCAGAAAGCAGTGTAAGCATTACAGGAAAAGTAACGGCAGTGAAAACAAAAAATATAACCGTCCAGGGATCTCCCAAGGAAATAACCGAAGGCTCTATTGCAGATGAAACCGGGAGTGTAGGATTCACAATATGGAATGGAATATCCAATATTGAAGTTGGAGCGGTTTACGAGTTTAGGAATTGCTACACTAAAAAATTTAGGAACAAACCTCAAATTAGTGTAGGTAAGAACGGATCATTCGCAAAAATGAAAGATATAGAAATCAACGTGCCCTCAAATTTATACTCCATACAAGAAGTTAAAATCGGAAATATTAAAGAAGACTTTGACAGCGTGACGGTTACTGGTAACATTTGTTCCATTGAAGAAAGAGTAGTCTCAACAAAAGGTAAAGAAAAAACCGTTTTCTCCGGTGTTATTGCGGATGACACTGGAACCATCCAGTATTCAGCATGGAAGGACTTTAACCTTAAAAAAGGTGAAACAATTCGTGTCAAAAATGCATATGTCCGCTCTTGGAGAGGTATTCTGCAGCTCAGCTTCGGAGATGACTGCGAAATCAGTAAAGAGAGCGCTCAGTTTCCCAATTTTAAATTTACAGAAGCCGAGGAAAAGACTATTGCAGAAGCCATAAGAACTGGAGGTACAAACGTTACCATAAAAGGTACGATTGTTCACATCAAACCTGGAAGCGGACTAATTCAAAGATGCCCAGTTTGTCGACGTGCAGTACGTGAAAACAAATGTGGCGTTCATGGTTCTGTTATGCCAGGCCCAGATGACTATGATTTAAGACTAAAACTTGTTATTGATGACGGAACCGGTACAATAAATGCTAATATTAACCGTAATAGTACCGAAATGATCACAGGAATAACGTTAGATACAGTCAAAAATCAAATGAATAATACACTTGAAAGCGAAATCGTTAAAAAAATGTCTCTTAAAATCTTCTGCAAAAAAGTCAAGATTGTAGGTTCAATCATAAATGATGACTATGGCTCAACGATAATTGTCAAAGATATTGCATTTGAAAGCAGTAACATAAACAATGATGCAAAACACCTTCTCAAGATCGTGGAGGACTATCAATGAGCATTAGAGAACAGGCTTGGCGTATTTTTTCCAGAGAGCTCAACGCATCATCACTCTATCAAGAAGGAAACATCGATCTGAAAACCCCATCATATATAATCACACCCTTCGGATCAATGGTCAACCGAGTTCTTATTTCCGGAAAATTAACTATGAAAGAAAACAGTGGATCAGAAGTCAGACCAGTATGGAAGTTAAAAGTTCTCGATCCACTTGGAAATTTCTTTCTAACAATAAACGAAGAATATCAATCTGAAGCTGGAGGGGATCTTTTTGATGTTCAAACTGGCGATTACGTGACGGTCATTGGAAAAGTCAAAATGAACAAATTCGAAGACGGGGGAACGTTTATAAATGTCCGTCCTGAACGAATCGTCAAGACCACCGAGGAAGAATATAAAGAATGGATGCTAGACGCAGCAAAATCTATGTGGTTCCGGTCTATTAAAATGGACAATCTTGCCAGATCATCCATTGTTGATTACGAAGGCAATTTCGATAAAAACCCGCTTACAGATCTGAAGGATCGCGGTCATAAGGAATCTGAATCAAAAGGCATCATCATGGCACTTCAGCATTATGGAGTAACTCCCTCCGATTCGTGTATGAAATCTATACAAAAAGTTCTCAGAATCCTTCTTCCAAACGAAAAAATCGATCTTGGCGTTCCTATGGATATCAATGATGATACAAACGAAACATCCGAAATCTCAGAAAAAAATGAACGCCACAACAACGACGCAAATATAGAAGACACAATCCTCGAAATAATTACAGAAGTTGGAGATGAGATTCGTGGGGCCTCAATTGAAAATATTATTAGAAGCGCAGAAACAAGAGGCATAAATGAAGATAAAGTTGAAGAAATCATTAACTCACTTTCAGATAAAGGACTCATTTATGAGCCAAGTCTTGGATACATCAGAAGAATCGTGTAGAGTCGCAGAATAAAAAATTAGTTCCCACTAATGCACGAAGATTCAAACGTATTATGAACACTCTGCTTGCTAGCTATATCTTCACTACGTCATAATTCATACACATCATGCTCGCCACAATCCACAGCTAGACAAACTCCACAAATCACGACTCAAGTAAATTCTCAAAATATTTCCCCAAATATGTCATTACCCCTCCGGCACAACAAGCACCACCTGCCACCAATCTAAGCAAGAGAAAGAAGACATATCATCTCCCGCAGGCTCCGCAAACAGACCAAACACGCCATAACACACAGAGTCAAATACCAACAGTGGTCCCATTGTGATTTGAACACAAGACCTTTCGGTTATCAGCCGAACGCTCAAGCCAAGCTAAGCTATGGGACCAACCAAAGCGGGCTAAGTAACTTAATGTATGATAAATAAGTTTTGGTAAGACATATATTCTATATTTTGTCAGTTCCTCTTTTGTTCCATTCATATTTTCATATGAACCATAACCACAAAAAATATTGAATTGTACAGATACAATTAACCAAATACCTTGACAAATGGGTTCGCAAATTTACAACGCCATCAATCTTAAAAATCACTCCTAACTGAAAGCAGTACCGATCTCTAATTATAACAAACGGATAGTAATAAATCAACTAAAAATATCAACAGCACCATCATTTCAGAACGAACATACAAGAGAACTCCCACAAGCGTTTATCCAGCAACCGAAAAGAAATGCAGTGTTAAATATTCCAGCGATGCCACAAAGGCATGATTCGTATATATAAGTCTAAATTCTTAGTACATCGTATCTACAAATAGGATACGGCTAACATATGAAAACAGATATAGAAATTGCATATGAAGCAAATGTACTGCCCATTGAAGAAGTTGCAGCAAAAATTGGAATCGATACAAAAGATCTTATACCGTACGGAAAGTCCATAGCAAAAGTTCCCCTATCAATATTAGAGAGACACAAAGATAAGCCAGATGGAAAACTTATTCTCGTCACGGCAATCACTGCAACACCGGCAGGTGAAGGAAAAACCGTAACATCAATTGGGCTTATCGAAGGCCTTGGCAGAATTGGAGAAAATGTTATTGGAGCTCTCCGGGAGCCTTCATTAGGGCCAACATTCGGCATTAAAGGCGGAGCCACTGGCGGAGGATATGCGCAAATATATCCAATGTGGGATATTGATCTTCATTTTACGGGGGATATTCATGCCGTCAGTGCGGCTCATAATTTACTCTCAGCTATACTAGAAAACCATATTGCAAAAGGAAATGAACTTGGTATAGATCCTACACAAATCACCCTGAAGAAAACGATAGATATGAATTGTCGAGAACTTAGAAATATTATTGTCGGGCTCGGCGGAAAAAAAACGGGGGGGATTCCTCATGAAAGTGGTTTTATCATCACATCTGCATCAGAAATTTCAGCAATTCTAGCGTTAGCATCAGATTTTAACGATCTCAGAAATAGACTAGAAAACATTATTGTTGCATATACCTATGACAACAAACCTGTTAAAGCAAAGCAATTGGGCTGTATTGGTGCTATGATGGTTATACTTAAGGATGCGGTTAACCCAAATCTTGTCCAGACCCTCGAAGGGCAACCTGTATTTGTTCATGGATTTCCATTTGCCAACATAGCTCATGGGACAAATAGCATTATTTCGACGAGAATGGCTTTGAAACTTGGAGACTATGTAGTAACAGAAGCTGGTTTCGCTGCCGATCTTGGGGCAGAAAAATTCATGAATATTGTTTGTCGGCAGGCTGGCTACAATCCAGACTGTGTAGTTCTTGTTACATCAATTCGTGCGCTCATGATGCATGGCGGAGCAAATCTCGAAAATGAAAACACCATGAATGTTCACACTCTCACTAGCGGATTTAGTAATCTCGACAAACACATAGACGGCCTCCGCCAATACGGTGTTCCGATCATAGTCGCAATTAACCGCTTCTCCTCAGATAAAGAAGAGCACATCATCTGTATAAAGAACCACTGCAAAATGATGAATGTAAACTATGCATTCGCTGATGTATTTATGAATGGAGGTGCAGGGGGAGAAGCCCTTGCAAAAGAAGTTATTAGAACAATCAAAGAAAAAAAAGCGGCATATAAACCACTCTACGATGTTAACCTTCCACTCAAAGAAAAAATCAATACAATCGCAACAAAAGTCTACGGTGCTGACGGCGTAGAATATTCCTCAAAAGCAATTAATACACTTGAAAAATTAGAAAAACTTGGATATGGAGGTCTTCCAGTGTGTATTGCCAAAACTCAAGCATCAATCTCTGACAACCCTGAAAAAAAAGGCGCTCCTACGGGTTGGACTCTCAGAGTCAGAGAAGTTAATATTTCAAATGGGGCAGGATTCATAGTCCCTGTCTGCGGAGAAATGTCCCTCATGCCAGGTCTTAGTAAAACTCCAGCTGCAATTAACATAAACATTGACAAAAATGGACATATTACAGGATTAAAGTAAACAGTCTTAAATTCAACGACCTTTGGACTAAATACGAAACATGCTGACTGTCATCCGTTACACATGACAAAAGACAGTCATCATGTCACCTCAAAGGGTGCAATTTACATAATGACTTCAATCCTTAAATCGAATACAACACCTAGCGTACAAACACCCTAGTATACACAAGGTAACACAAAATGAGTAAAATCTTTAAGGTCAGAGAGAAACACAACCATTAGTATTACAAATAGGCTGCACCACATTCAGTCATACAAATAAGGCATGTCTGCTAACTCACGATTATCGTATATTCAGCACTCTCTTCCAAGTTTCAGTACTAAATAAAAGCAACATAGAAGATATACAAAAGGCACATGATTAAAAAGTACCACTACCACTCTTCATGCCCTTACCCTCTGCCACAAAAAACGCCAGTAGCGATTCTAATTGTATTTTCTCATTGCTGCCCTCAACAATTCTAAATTCAATTTCCCCAGTTTTATCCATAAATTTCACTTTGTCCCGGATATCTATACTTAATTCAAAAAATGATGTGTGAATCTGTTTAATGATATCCAACCCTGACAATCCGAATTCAATCATTATTTCATTTAGTTTATCTCTAGCTCCAATAAAGTCTCCAGACAACGCAATTTCAAGCATTTTCCTTATTTCATCAGGATTAGCCATCCCCGATGTTTGATAAACAGTATCAACATCTACACCGCCGTTTAACGAAGCTGCAACCTGCAACGAATTAACCGCACGTCTCATATCTCCCTTTGCTATGTAAATTAGTGCTTCAAGTGCATCATCGTCAATACTAGTCTCTTCACTTTTTGCAATATTTTTAAGAAAAACTCTAATGTCATCATCTAACAATGGTTTAAATCTGAATATCGCGCATCTTGACTGAATTGGATCAATAATTTTTGAAGAATAATTGCATGAAAATATAAAACGACAGATTTTTGAGAATTTTTCCATTGTTCTTCTCAGAGCTGCTTGTGCATCAGATGTAAGAGAATCAGCCTCGTCCATGAATATGATTTTAAATTCAGCGTTCCCCAACGGCGCCACTTTCGCAAATTCCTTAATTTTCCCTCTGACGACGTCTATTCCTCGCTCATCTGAAGCATTAAGCTCAATAAAGTTTCCTTTCCAGTCATCCCCAAACATTTCTCTCGCTATTGCAAGAGAACATGTCGTCTTTCCAGTACCGGGCGAGCCTGCCAAAAGGAGATGTGGCATATTCCTTGCTGAAACATATGTCTTTAACCTTTCAGTTATATGTCTTTGGCCCACCACCTCGTCCAAACTTTTAGGTCTGTACTTCTCTGTCCATATCTCCCTCATGTAAACCAAACTGGCCATATATCTAGAACGAAATAAACAATACGGTTAGCACAAGAAGGTCACCCTTATAAGTAAAGTCCAATATTGTAGCATCATGGAGGTAACAGTAGCAACTCTGACAATGATCATTGTTGGAACGTTGTTGATTGTTGGCGAGGCATTAATCCCTGGGGCATTCTTAATAATACCGGGGACAACACTCATGGTAATAGGAATAATTGGTTGTGTTGTTCCCGATTTTCTATACAGTATCAATTCTCCAATATTGGGTGCAGTTGTAGCTATTCTTGCAACTTTAATCACTACCAAAGCATACCAGCTGTTAGCGACACCATCACCACCCACGACAACTGTAGCGAGTTCCCTAATTGGAAAGAATGGCACCATTATAGCAAGGACGACTTCTAACAATCTTAAAGGCAAAGTTAGAATCGGTTCTGAAATATGGAGTGCCAATTCAGACGAATCCTTAGAAATAGGAACAGAAGCTGTCGTCATTGATGCCAAAGGTGTTCACGTCAAAGTAAAAAAGAAGGAGGGTAACAAATAATGGATACAGTAACCATAGCATTATTACTTGCCGCCATGGCTGTTGCGGCGATTCTGAGCGGAGTTAAGATTGTTCAGCCTTATGAACAAGCTGTTTATATGAGACTAGGAAAATACATCAGAGTTCTTAATCAAGGCCTCAATTTTGTATGTCCGTTAATTAACCAAGTAGTTAAGCTAGATCTTCGAACACAGGTATTAGATGTTCCAAGACAAGAAGTCATCACAAAAGACAATTCTCCAGTCAATGTCGATGCAATCATATACATCAAAATCACAGATCCAAAAAATGCATTTTTTGAGGTTACAGATTATCGTAGGGCCACTGTATATCTGGCGCAGACCTCTCTCAGGTCAATCATTGGAGAAATGGAGCTAGACGAGATTCTTTCTAGTAGAGAAAAAATTAATCTTCAACTTAGGGACGTCCTTGATGAATCGACAGACAAATGGGGTGTTAAAATTGACGCTGTCGAGATTAGAGAAGTTGATCCTGCCACAAAGGTTAAGGAATCCATGGAAGAACAGACCTCCGCCGAGAGACGACGTCGTGCAGCAATTCTAAGCGCTGATGGAGAAAAAAGGGCAGCAATTCTAAGCGCAGAAGGACACAGGCAATCAATGATATTAGAAGCGGAAGGTCAAAGACAGTCAATGATCCTCAAAGCGGAAGGTAAAAGATTGGCAACTATCCTTGAGAGTCAAGGTGAAGCACAAAAACTCCGCATAATGTCTGTTGGAGCGTCCGTTATGGACTCAAAGGCGTTGTCCATACTTTCAATGGAAACTCTTAAAAAGGTTAGCGACGGGCAATCATCAAAGGTATATTTCCCATTGGAACTGACTAAGCTCGTTGATGGTATCTCTCAGTATATGGGTGCAAGTACCAACGTTCCCGAGAGAGAGATATCTAATGTGTCAGACATTGAAAAGGCAGTTGGCAAAGCTGACGATATTTTAGGCTCAATACCTACAATAGAAGACATTAAAAAACAGATCGAAGAACCAAACCAAATTATCAGAGAGGAGGAAAGAGAATCAAAGGGATATCAAGACGAAATTTCGATTCCCAATATAGTAAAATAAAACATATTCCGCCACTTGGCGGATTTTTCTTTCAAGAGGGGCTGAGGACTTCATCCATGACACGTTTTACATGTACCTCCCAATTTCTCACTGACTATCATCCAACAGTTTAAACATCAAGTCATTTTATCATACGAAAAGAAAGTTCCGTCTCAACAGCGAATTTATCACTTATAAATTGCCTTTTAGTAGAATCATGCAGAACGCCTCTACCAAGTATCTATTTAATGATAAACATAGAATACTAGAACGCGCGAAATTTATAATACATGAAAAATTGTCTTCAGTAGTCAATTTATTCATTATGAAAATATGCAAAGCTACAAACATTATGGTTCAAAACATATTGCTACAAATTCACAAAAGATGAAGTATAGGGGAATATAAAATGAAATGTGACTTATGTTCGCACGATGCAGTGATTTTTGTTAGATACAATGGGGCACATCTCTGCGCGATACATTTCATGGAGTACGTTGAAAGACGTGTCAAAAAGGAAATACGAAAACAAATAAACCTTAAGCCTGGAGACAAAATCGGTGTCGCTGTTTCTGGAGGAAAAGATAGTATGACTACGCTCCACCTCCTATACAAAACATTTGAAAAGCGTAATGACATTGAAATTCATTGTATTACTGTTGATGAAGGAATCGAGAAATACAGACTCTCAGGCATAAACGCTGCAGAAAAATATTGCAAGGACAAAAAAATTCCATTCCACCTAGTATCTTTTAAGGATATATTTGGATTAACGATGGATGAAGTTGCTTCCATTGCAAAAGAAAATTCTCCTTGCACATACTGTGGAGTGTTCAGAAGAAAATGCATGAATCTTGTTGCTAAAAAAATAAACGCAAATTATATTGCAACTGGTCATAACTTAGATGATATATCACAATCCATCTTAATGAATTTTGTAAGAGGAGATGTAGAAAGACTAACAAGATTAGGGCCTCACAAAAGAATCCAACCGGGACTTATACCAAGATTCATACCTTTACGTATGATTCCAGAGAGTGAGTCATTGCTATACGCAATGGTCTCTAAGATAGACTTCTGTAACATGACATGTCCTTATAGAGAAAAAGCCATCAGAAATCAGTACCGCAGTATAATAAATGAATTAGATATGAGGTCCCCAGGTTCCAAATTCAGCATATTATCATCGTATGACCAGATATGTCCAATACTCGTCAATAATCTTGAAAAAACGACACTAACCAAATGTAAATGTGGTGAACCGTCGTTATCCAAAAAGTGCAAAGCATGTGAACTGGCCGAAAAGGCCACGAAAAAGTTGAACAAAGGACAACCAGAAGAGATAACTAACTCAGATCTCTTTCCATTTGACACCATCGGCTGAGTCTTCTAGCCGAATTCCAGCTGATACCAACTTATCCCTAATATCGTCCGCAAGATCATACATCTTTCGTGTTCTAAGCTCACTACGAACATCGATGAGAATTTCAACAAGGGCCCCTATAGTATCAGATCCATTCCTCGTCGGTGGTAAGACACCCAGCACGTCATTAAATTTGTTAAACATTTTTATAATATTTTTTGTCCCTTCTTTCGAAAGTGTCTTTTCAGAAATCATCCTATTAGTCACTCTTATAGCATTGAAAACAACCTTCAGCGCATCCGGCGTATTAAAGTCACTATCCATCGCTTTTTCAAATTCTAACTCCAGTGAAGAAACAAGATCTGTTGCATCATTATTTCCGTTTGCATATCTAAAATAAGCCTGAAGTTCACGGTAGTTATTCCAAAGCCTTTTCAACGACGCAGCAGCTTCTCGGAATCCATCCTCATTGTAGATTAGTGGACTCATATAATGTGTACTCAGAAAGAACATCCGAATAGTGTACTTATCATACTTTTTCGCAACATCTCTTACTCTAAAGAAATTTCCAAGCGATTTTGACATCTTTTCTTCTTTACTGGTACCTTCTTCCTTAACTTGTAACATACCATTATGCATCCAGTATCTGGCGAGTTGCTTCCCTGTAACTGCTTCCGTTTGAAGAATCTCATTCTCATGATGTGGAAATATGAGATCGTTGCCACCACCATGAATATCGATCTGATCGCCAAGATAATGTCTGATCATTGCTGAACATTCTATATGCCATCCTGGCCTTCCTTTACCCCAAGGAGAATCCCACGAAATTTCCCCTGGTTTAGCCGCCTTCCAAATTGCAAAATCTAAAGGATTCCTCTTCTGAGAATCAACGTCAACACGCCCAAATGAAATCATATCTCCGATTTTTTTATTAGTAAGGCATCCAAAACTTTTTGCCTTTTCAACGGAAAAATATACACTGCCGCCGTCTGTAACATATCCATAATCATTATCTATTATTTCTCTAACCATCTTTATAATATCCTCTACACTTTCGCTGGCTTTTGGATATATATTAGCCCTTATAACTCCGAGATTTTCAATTTCTTCAAAATATTTTTCAATATATCTCCTTGAAAGCTCCAGAGGTTCAATATTCTCTTGTGTTGCTTTAATTATAATCTTATCATCCACATCCGTAAAATTTGTGACATAAGTGACGTCATAACCCTTGTATCTAAGGTATCTAGCGACAACATCAAACGAAACAATGCTTCTCGCATGGCCCATATGTATATCGTCGTATACTGTGACCCCACACACATACATTTTGACTTTTCCTTTTTCAATTGGAATAAACTCTTCTCTTTTATTGGAAAGTGTATTGTATATTGTTAGTGGCATATCTCGTCTTATAGCTATGGTGATATAAAATGGGGATTGGGACACATTGACTTATTCCCCTAAAAAGTAACCACGCTCATCTCTATCAGTAATAACCCAGACCAAAACTATTCCACGTAATCCTATTCGCCAAAAGTCCTAGAACTTCTGTTCTATAAATCATTCTTTTCAGAAGCTGAAATGCATTCAACAATACATCTAGAAAACCCAATACAACCCCGTCCCACTCACTTCTCGGAATAACAGAGAAGTTTTCCTTACTAAAATACCGTAACGTGAACCTTATCAGTGGTAACAAGAAAATAAAACGTTTTATGGGAATCAAGACATAAGACTTGCAGATCTTAATTCAGTTGCGATTTTCTTAACCGCTCGCACCACATCTTCCGGCACTTTGGCACCCGTACAAACCATCTTGCCAGATCCAAAAAGAAGAACGACAACTTTAGGCAAGTCTAATCTATAAACGAGCCCGGGGAACTGTTCCGGCTCATACTCAACCTTTTCGAGTCCAAGTGTAATAGCAACAGTATTAAGATTAATCTCCTGCTCAAGGTCTGACGAAGCAACTATATTTTGGACTTCAATTTTCGGATTGATTGTAATTTGAACATTTGCCTTCTTCAAATCCTCTTTAACTTTCTCAATAGCTACTTTAATGTCATCGAGGCTCTTAGCACCTGTACAAACAACTTTTCCACTCCTAAAGAGAAGTATCGCCGTTTTTGGCTCTTTTAGTCTATAAACGAGCCCTGGGAATTGCTGTGGATTATACTCCGCCCCATCGAGTGCGTCCTCGATCGCGTTCAGGTCCAACTCTTGCCCAAGAGATGTGGACGCGACTACGTTCTCAATGTTCATCCGACCCATCTGCCTACCCCTTACGTGACTGTACTTACACGCCATTTAAATAGATTTGTGCAAACCAAATATTAGCCAGAACTCACAAACCTGTCAAACAGGCAAACCGCTAACTAAAAACAAAAGTCGGAGGAGAGAGTTGAACTCCCATCTGAGGATCTGCAGTCCCCTGCATGGCCGCTGTGCTACTCCGACACGCGCGGCCCATTAACTTCACTATATAAAATATTGTCCAATATGACATTAGTTTTAGCAAAGTGGTCATATTTTTTAAAATAGAATAACAGAGCCGTCAATACCTCTTTTTGATATGCCAAACTCTTTTAACATATCTATCTCGTAATTGTTAAAGACAGGTCCGTCTCTACACACACGCTTGTCATCAATTATGCATGAGCCACATACTCCACATCCACACTTCATATATCTCTCAAGAGACATTTGATGTTCAATATGTTTCTTATTAAGGAATTGATGAAGGAAAAATAACATTACTTCTGGGCCACAAGCAATAACTTCGTCGTATTGTTCATTTTTCACAATTTCTTTCACAATGTCAACTGCATTGCCATGAAATCCCATGCTCCCATCATCTGTTGCAACCCAATATTTCATGGCAAAGTTTTTAACAGTAGGTACATAACACTCAATCTCTTTTGAATTTCGCGCTGCTACAACAACATCTACTGACGTACACTTCATTACAGGTATCAAGGGAGCTGTCCCAATACCTCCTCCAACAAGAAGAACTTTTTTTCTATAACCAGAATCAATGCTATACCCTTTGCCATACGGACCTCGAATATGCATTTTGTCCCCACTTTTCAGATTTCCAAGCATCTCCGTATCTTTTCCAACAATCTTAAATGTAATGCTTTTATTCGTTTTTACATCAGAAAGAGAAATTGGAATTTCTTCCATTCCAGGAATCCAAACCATCACAAATTGTCCTGGCCTACAATCAGCATCCCACGTAAAAGTAATTCTGTGCGTGGTGGAATCCAGAATTTTGTTCTCTCTAACTACTACAACCCTATTCATGAGCTATTCCCACCATACTTTCAATCGAATCGTAACCAGATCGTTTCATAAATTTTGATATTCCACTACAAATCTTCCTAAATATTTCCGGACCGTCATTAAAAATAGCGGATCCGATTTGGAAAGCAGACGCACCTGCCATTATATACTCAAGAGCGTCTCTATAGCTTGATATTCCCCCAGTACCAATTATCGGAATCGATATAGATTCCCTTAAGTCATATACGGCTCTAACGCCGATAGGCTTAACAGCGTTTCCTGACAATCCTCCAATCTTATTACTAAGGACAGGTTTTGCAAATTCTGGCTCAATTACCATGGCCTTCAATGTATTAATTGCAACAACAGCATCCCCCCCGCCATTTTCAACTGCCTTACCAATATCTGAAAGAATGTGCGTATTTGGTGTAAGTTTCGCCCACACAGGTATTTTTGTAGTCGATTTTACAGCCACCACTATGTCCTTTACAATTTTAGGATCAGTACCGACTTCAATACCATATCCCTTTGCATGAGGACATGAAAGGTTAAGCTCAATTGCACAGGCACCGAAATCCTCCATTTTTCCCGCAAGTTCTGCGAATTCTTGAGCAGATGCCCCATAAATAGAACCAACAATTTTGCCCTTCGGAACAGCAATCTCCATTTCCTTCTTGTACACATCTATGCCCGGATTTGGCAGACCCATGGAATTTACGTATCCGGACGTTACTTCAAGAAAGCAAGGGTTAGCATGACCCAGATTTGCACTCGTGCCTATTGATTTAGAGACAACTGCTCCTGCGCCTGCATCCAAAACTCTTATCATGGAAAGTCCCGTCTCGTCCATAATACCAGACGCGAGGATACTCGGATTATTGAATTCTAATTTGCCAACGGTAGTTTTCAGAGAACCCATAACTCTTCCGCTCTCCTCATCCGACTGACGTACATGTTAAAAATGCTACGCAATGATCTATTTCGATAATTCTGGGCCCACACACGGTACATTAACAAACAAAATATAATTATCCTCCAAAATAATGAAATGTAAAGTTAACATTACGCAATCATGGACATATCTTCTGTCAGGCAAGATTTCCCAACTCTCAGAAGTAGTAGAGGCGTTTATCTAGACAATGCATGCCAGAGTCTCAAACCGGACTGCGTCATTCAGAAAATATTAGAGTACTATAACGAGTATCCAGCCTGCGGTGGAAGAAGTATTCATTCCATGGCTACCAGAGTGTCCGTAGAAATAGACAAAGCAAGAGATAGCCTCGCCACATTTTTTGGATGCGATAATTCCAGTGAATTTATATTTACCAGAGGCACCACAGAAGGCATGAATATAATAGCTAGGGGCTTTGGATTAAAAAAGGGAGACGCAGTGGTAACACTTGACATTGAACATAACTCTAATCATGTTCAGTGGTTAGATATGGCCATTAATTCAGGTATCAGAAGAAAATACTGCAAAACTTCTACTAACGGTGAGTTTGAGATAGAAGAATTTAAAAAAACAATTGATAAAAGTGTAAAACTTGTATCAATGGGGCAAACAAGCAATATTACTGGATGTTCAATACCAGTGAAAGAGATAGTCGAAATATCCCACGACAACGATATTGCAGTCGCCATTGATGGCGCTCAGGCAGCGCCACATCAAAAAGTAAATTTAAAAGATCTCAACGTCGACTTTTACTGTGCATCTCTCCACAAGATGCTCGGCCCAACTGGAGTCGGTTTCATGTACGGAAAATCTGAAAGACTCAAAAATTTACATCCTTTAATTATGGGAGGGGGGATGGTCAGTCTAACCACATATAATTCAGTCGAAATGTCTAGTATTCCAGAAAAATTTGAGGCAGGTCTTGGAAACTACTCAGGAATCATAGGATCTTCAATGGCTATAAAATATCTTACAAAAATAGGCATGGAAAATGTAGAGAAACATGAACATTACCTTCAGAAACTCATCCAAAAAGAAATAGAGGACATAAAAGGGCTATCGATTGTTGGTCCAGAAGATCCCATAAAAAGAAATGGGGTATTCTCTTTCAATATTGCTGGCCTCAATTCGCATGATGTTGCAATGATGCTTGATAGCATGGATAACATTATGATAAGATCAGGAATGCACTGTGTACACCCGTATTTTCTAAATAAAAAAATAGATGGAAGCGCTCGAGCTTCCGTTTATTTATATAACAATAAGGAGGACATAATGCGTTTTACAACAGCATTAAAAAAGATTGCACAATCTCGTATGACATGAGATAACAATTAATTTCTACATCACACAACCTCTACAATCTTCCACCAAATTTTCAATTTAATTTCATAAAAAGTGTTTTGTAACACATTTGTCCCATGTTGATAGCTAGGTCCCCACTAAAAGTAAGTGGCATTAATAACATCATTTTACAAAAATCATGACTAAGCAACGATCACAACTCGTCATCGCTTTTACCGAATAAACCTATCAATTGATAATTAGAAAACCACACACATGCGTATATTGTGATTAATTCTTTGTTCCGGATATAAGTAAATGGTAAATATACACCTTAGACTGTACTTTCTACATAGAAACTTGTGTTACCTCAATAAACATTTTCGTAATAGTAAGCCTAAAAATCACACATTTCAATCATTGAATATAATAAAGCAATGGGCTATTCCGAAACAATTATGAGAATGATCATTACAGGTACTGTACAAGGAGTTGGATTCAGACCCACAGTAAAGCGTGTTGCATCTCTTTTAAAATTAAAAGGGGCAGTATGGAACGACGGCTCCAGGGTAATAATAGACGCAAGTGATATATACAATTTGAAGCGAGA
This sequence comes from archaeon, assembly GCA_024399215.1. Classification (GTDB taxonomy): domain Archaea; phylum Thermoplasmatota; class Thermoplasmata; order Methanomassiliicoccales; family Methanomethylophilaceae; genus Methanarcanum. The sequence goes on from JAKSHT010000001.1 coordinate 82,564, forward strand.
GCTCCTAAAGAATCTTCCACCTTTAGCTAAAATTGATTCAATTGACATTTTGGAGTCAGATACCAGCAAATACACTGATTTCTCCATCATCTCATCAAACTATGAAAACAGTGGAGTTAGCATACCTACTGATACCGCAATATGCAACAAATGTTTAATGGAGATTCGATCAAATAGTCGACGTAAAAATTACGCATTCACAACATGTCCTGATTGTGGTGCAAGATTTACATTATTAGAAAAAACTCCGTATGATAGGAAAAATACTTCCATGGCTGCTTTTCCCATGTGTGATCTTTGCGCGCAGGAATATACATCAACAGAAGATAGAAGAATGCACCATCAGACCATTTGTTGCCCTAATTGTGGTCCAGAATACTATCTCCTTGATAATAGTGGTAACAAACTACCTGGAGACCCAATACAACAATTCGCAAAAATCATTGATAGCGGGAAAATAGGCGTTGCCAAAAGTTGGGGCGGGATGCATATTTGCACAATATTAGACAACGTGCAGTATTTTAGAAAATGGTACGGCCGGAAGCAAAAGCCATTTGCAATAATGGTAAAAAATATTGACGTTGCAAAAAAATATGTTAAATTAACAGAAAAGGAGAAACAGCTTCTCATGTCTCCCCACAGACCAATAATCTTGGCAGATATTACTGATACATCACTATGTAAAGACATTGCTCCTGGTCTGAATAATATTGGAATCTTCTTACCATACACAGGAATGCAATATATCTTGTTTGACAATCTAGTAAACGACGCACTGATTATGACGTCTGCTAATTTTCCTGGCGAACCTATGATCCTTGACGATAAAGATGCAATGAGATTGGGTGCAGATGCTTATCTCTTTCATAATCAAAAGATCATTAATCGAGCTGATGACTCCGTTGTAAGGATATATCAAAATAACACACAGTTTTTAAGAAAATCGAGAGGGTTTATTCCATCCTTCATCCATTTTCCATCAAATCACTGTACTGTGGGCATTGGAGCCCAGAAAAATCTTACTGCAGCAATAGTTGCCAATAACAAAATATATCCCACCCAATATATCGGCGACGGCGGGTCTCTGGGTGTAATTGACTACCTAGAATCTTCTACAGATTCACTCATACAACTATTAGATAAGACACCCGAAATCATTGGAATGGATCTTCATCCTAGTTATTCAAATAAAAAATATGGAAAAAAACTCTCTGAAAAGTATAACGCTAGCATTATTGAAATACAACATCATTGGGCGCATGCGGCATCCCTAATGTTAGATTGTGGACTTGAAGAATCTATATCTCTCACGATAGACGGAACCGGTTATGGTACAGATGGTAATATGTGGGGCGGAGAAGTACTTTATTCGGACTACAAAAATTTTGATAGAATAGCGCATCTTCAATACATTCCATTAATAGGTTCCGAAGCGGCACTTTATGATCTTAGAAGACTAAAATTTGCTGTCGACTGTTTGAATGGAGAAAATAATTGCCTAGTTGATGATAATACAGCCAATCTTATGAAAAAAATCATGAAAAAAAGCGTTAAAACATCTTCGCTCGGGAGATTTTTGGACACAATTGCTTTCACTCTTAATATTTGCTCTAAACGTACATATGATGGAGAGCCCGCAATGAAAATAGAACCATATCTTTCTAAGGGAAAATACATTGAGGGCTTCGAGACAGAAACTGTTAATGGAACAATAATGACGACACACCTCTTTCAGGATATACCAAAAAACACTGGAAAAGAAGATATTGCATACTCCATAGTTAAGTGCGTTATTGACGAATTGACTAACGATGCATGCGATGTAGCGCTGTCGAAAGGAATTTCTAAAATAGGGTTAACGGGAGGGGTCTCATATAACAGACCAATATGTGATATGTTTTCAACTGCTGTAAAGAATAGGGGAATGGAACCAGTGTTTCACAACAAAATACCTAACGGAGACGGTGGAATATCTGCTGGACAAGCAGCAATTGCTTCGAAGTCCCTTGACTGAATACGATAAAATCACCTCGTTTGAATAATTCCTCTCATAATCTACCTACGCCGCAGTCTCAAAAATTTTCTAGTCTGTCTATAACCTCTGTAGATATCTAAACAATGAAGTTCAATCCACATTATGCACATTTCACCTGCATACACAATTCATTTCGCCCCAATACTCCATATAAACTCAACTAGGATTTCAAAACACAACACTCTTTTCTAAACAACCTCTACGCTTCAATTTCTTTCAAAAATGTCCCAAAATTTTCTCACATCAAGCGCATCAAAAAATTCATCTGCTAACTGATCCAAACTAACTTCTTCGTAATCATTATAATCTAAAGAGATTCTGTCAACGCCGTCCGCGTATACTTTAGAAATGAAATACTGTCTAAAGGCGGCTTTTTCAAAAAGTCCATGAATATGGGTACCGTAAAGTTGTTTTCCTTCATCAGCAAAGCCCTCAGGAATACTATTATTCAGTGTTTTTACCATAAATAGCGGGGCGCATTTACAATTTTCCGCAGAAACAGTGCGTATCTCGTATCCATCTATTTTACCCCCGTCAGCAAGATTCAATACTGCAGAATCTTTAGCTATGTACGTGCCATCTCTACTCTTTCTAAAGCTTATATCAAAAAGGCCCAAACCCTCCAATTCCAGCTGATTTTCACCATCGGCCAAGCAGTACTTTGCCATCATCTGGCAGCCACCACAAATCCCTAGAATTGGAACTTTCCCTGCCATTCCCCTTATGGAATCAAAAAGTCCAGTAGCTTTCAACCATTGAATATCTACCAATATATTTTTTGTATCTGGGATGACTATCGCATCAGTCATGGCAAGGTCTTGAGGAGTTGTTGCATATTCAACGGCAACCCCTTCCAAATACAGCGGATCAATATCTGACAGATAGGCTACTTCCGGGAACTTAATAATCGAAAGTTTCTTACTATTGGTTTTTACAGCATTAGTAAACGCAAAGCGTCGCAAACTTTCATTAGAAAAAATATCAGTATGTGGGATGACTCCAATAACAGGAATTTTAACAATTTCCTCTAACTGCCTAACAGTTGATTCAATGTTACTAAAATCTTTATTAAGGGCCCTTAAAATAATTCCACTAATTTCCTGCCTCCCGTTCTCAAGCATAGGTTCAATCCTACCTAAAGCGCCCCCCAGAAAATTTTTACTTTCTATATCTACAGCAAGTATGCATCTTGCACCAACATGTTTCGCTACCTCAATATTTACATCATTAATATTCTCAATACCTGCACTCAATGAAAAATCAAGTCCTTCCATTATAACGTAATCATACCTTTTCTTTAGAAAATCTACACTGCCTTTCGCAATATCCATTCCAAGTTCACAAAGGAAATTTCTGAAGTAGTCGTTCACATCGTATTCCCTCTTATTTTTTCCATTGACTACAACCTGCCAAGCCTTATCGCCCTTTGATTTCAAAAGAATCGGATTTATGTCCATTGAAATATTAGTTAAACCAGCAGCTTTACATTGAAAATTCTGAGGTGTTGATACGTAACAACCGATCCTAGCAACCCTTGGGTCGTTATAAACGCTCTGCAGTTTAAAGGGCGTTACAACATAATCTCTCCTCAGTAATAAACGGCACATAGCGGCCACAACAAAACTTACGTCCGTTGTCGCCCCAAAAACCATAACGCACTTTCCTAGTCTAAAAATACTTTTCTTTGCTTCAATAAATACATCCTTTATTCTCGGATCCATGGCACTGGTAATTCCAAGTTTTTTAAACTCTCTGAAGGAAAAATCTACCACGTTATTTCTATGATTAAACAAACACTGTGAACAATCCCATATATCCCCGTGTTTTGTCGAAATCATTTTCCCTAAGTCCGTATCCTCGCATGGATAAAATGGACAGTAACAAAATGAGCAGTTCTGACCCTTATAATGACACGGATAATATTCACAACAAGTGTTACAATGAATATTTCCCACTTTTAAAGCATGATTAATCTTACTTGTAATACACTTCATTTAGAATCTTCACCCTATTTCCCAAAATAGATAACGCAATACCAATATAATTCCTAGACGCAGCAGTTCTCAGTAAGTAAATTATAAGAAACATACATTAAACCCTGTGCGGAAAAAGTTCGAAATACCGTCATCTCTCGGTATATATGGCAACAAAGAAACCGCAAGCGGAATTCTGTCAAGGATATGGGGTAAGAAAGGTACATTTACATGTACAGTCTCAAGCACTTTAACATCAACAATTCCTGGAATATCAGACGCAGGTAATACTCCAGAACTCACACTCTTCACCGGTCCGGCCGACGCTGAAATTCTTGTATGCGGAAAAGCATTTTGCATGAACGGAATCCCAATCAATCCTGGGAACATTCCCACACCTGCGACTCTTACAATGGCGGCACTTCAACTATCTAATATGCCCTGCTATATCATAAACGGTGGATGTAAAATTGTACCACAAATACCTTTCTTCGATGTTGGGGCAACATATGGCGAAAAAATTACTACAGGGCAATCCGTAAAAAACGTTAGGGAAATATTTGAAAAAGGAAAAATTCTAGGAAAAAACCTTGCCAAAGGAAATGATTTCATTGTCATCAGTGAAAGTATTGCAGGAGGCACAACCACTGCTCTAGCGGTTCTGATGGCCATGGGAATTTTAGAAGAGAATCTAGTTAGCAGCAGTTCTCCAAAGAATCCTAAAAAATTGAAAACCAGTATTGTCAGTGAAGGTCTTAAAGCGGCCGGAATCAAAATAGGGGATTTAATTCACGATCCTCTCAAAGCTATCGAACATGTAGGCGATCCAATGCAAGCAGTTAATGTCGGGATGTTAATAGGAACTGCAAAAACAATTCCAACTATTATGGGAGGAGGAACACAAATGGCGGCTGTTATCGCAGCTGCTCTAGAATTAGACCCATCAATAGAAGGAAACATTATCCATGGCACAACTCGATGGCTTGTCGAGGACAGAGATTCTGATATTTGTGGTATTGTGGACAGAATAGACAAAAATGTTCCGCTAATTTATACAAATATTGACTATTCCGCTAGTCCATATGAAGGGCTTAGAGCATATGAGAAAGGGTTTATCAAGGACGGAGTAGGATGTGGGGGCTCAAGTATTGCTGCGATTGCAACAAGTTCTGGAAAAATTGACTGCAATGCCCTTTTTAATAAAGTACAGGATATTTACAAAGAAATCATAAACGCTGACTAGCGTAAAAACGAATTTGCCACTTCTAACTCTCGTTGCGTATTCACATTAATAGCAAGGTCAATTCGGTTTAGCACAAAGTAACCGCAGCTAAGCACTTTATTGTCCAAAAGTTTTCTCCGATTCATGATACTCATTCCAGAGATCGCCCATCTTTTCCCATCTAACTCAAATGAATAAGATGGTTTAATACCTGTTTTAATAACCATATCTTCCTCGACAATCGCCATCACAGAATCGTTTCTGTTTTTATCAAAATGTTCAATAAAAGAATCTATAGTACAAGACTTAATCAATGGAACATCAGACGGAAGACATAAAACATAATCTCCCTCCAGCTCAGAGAATGATTTATGGAGATCATCTACATAGTCCCCCCCACTAGTTTTCACAGTCCTAACACCTAATTCGTTAAGGTATATCCCGGTGTTTGGAGTGTTAGGACTAACTGACACAAGTATTTCATCCACCATCTTGGCCTCTCTTAACGCCCTTATAACTCTCTCAACTACACACGTCCCTCCTATCTTGATCATGGGTTTTTCCACATTAAGTTCTCTCATACGAGTCCCCTTTCCTCCTGCCATAATCAAAGCCTCCATTTTTCATCACTCCAAAAAGAAATCTACAAAAATCATAAAAAGTATCGTAATAACACGAGACGTTTCATTTGTAGCACCAAGAACGTCCCCGTTGACAATTCCAAAGTTTCTATTGGCTACATTTGCCATTATTAATCCCCATATAATTGACATTATAAGCCCCACAACTACAGGGGCCCAACAATTTTCTACCTTGTTACAACCGGTAAACACATCCCTGCACAAACATTCCCACAGAAAACAAAGCGCGAGAATTATAATCGCCGACAAAGCTGTCGATTTGATGAGTGACAATGGTGTCGTATATCTTACGGAATCTCCAGCCATACCATTGCCAGCATTCCCAAATGCAGCCGTTACAACCTGTGTGTTTTTTGCCATTATTTCTGCGTTAACTGCAAATAAAACAAATTCCACAACATTTAATGAGGAATATTCTGCAAATAACATAAGTACAACCATTATACCTGTAACAGTCCCACCAGCACCTACCAAAGTATCTTTTAATGCTCTGACATGATCCTCCTTCTTCCCCGCTACAATGAGGCCATCGCCCATATCAACAGTCCCATCAAGGTGAAGAAAACGATTCATTGCACTTAAACAAAATATGGTAGCAGCTGCGGCAATAAATCTCGATGTGCACACACATGTTAAACAAAAAACAAATCCTGCAAACAATCCGTAAAATAAACCTACTATTGGTACTAACCAAAATTCTCTATTCATACTGTCTACGTGTTTCTGTTCTACATCTATCGGGAGTGCCGTAAAAAACGAAAACATGCCCTTAATAGCCAAAAAGATTGAAACGCAGCTCATGAACATCCCTCCATTGTATACTTGCCACTACGCGCAATTATACTGAATAGCTTTTCTTTTATCAAAATTCTTCATACTAGGTAAAAACAATCAAACATATTCCTGCACACCCTATTTTCACACCTCCCTCCTATTTTTCTAAACACACGCACAACCCCAAGGCGCACATATAAAATTCTACGATATTGCCTGTCACTCTCTCATGAAATATGTAATTTACAGGCATTAAACTACACTAGGTTATCATCTCGGTAATACAAAGAAACAAGCAAGCAGTATCGCCCGTAACATCCAAAATACCGTCTGCCAATTTGCAGTGAAAAATCAAACGCGTGGTTTTTTCAAACGGTACCTTTTTGGGAGAATATACAACTCATCATCATCATCGAATCCTACTGAGGCAGACACTCCATAAACATCCTGGATTAACTCTGCAGTAATAACCTCCTTAGGCTTACCAGTGGCAATTATGCCCCCTTTCTTCATTATTATGCAGCGATCACAGTATCTCGCCATAAGAGAAAGATCGTGCTCCGCCACAAGAATCGTCATATCTTTCCTAACCATCGCAGTTAAGTACTCCATAACATCAAGCTTATATTTCATATCAAGATGAGACGTAGGCTCATCAATGAGCATCAATCTTGGCTGTTGAACATACGCTTTAGCAATAAGAACGCGTTGTTGTTCTCCAGAGGATAATATATTAAACTCTCTATCCCTGATGTCGTAAATCCCAAACTTTTTTAAAGCATCGTCTACGAGCGTTTCATCATTGGCAGATTCCCACCACATATTTTTGACATATGGATATCTGCCCATCATAACCGTCTCAAGCACTGTTAACCTAAAACCCATATGGAATTCAGCTGGAACATTAGCAATTTTCTTGGCGATTTCTTTTGAAGACTTATTTAGTATGCTCTCTCCATCTATTAGAATATCCCCTGATGAAACGCCTCGCGTTTTGTTAATACATCTCATCATCGTAGTCTTTCCACATCCGTTTGGTCCAATAAGACCTACAAGCAATCCAGGCCCTATCTCATACGAAACATCATGTATTGCATGATACCCACCAGGGTAAATTAAATTAAGATTTCTCAGTTCTAAAAGTGGAACATTTTCACCCATTGTACATTTTTCCTTTTTTAACAAAAAGCCAGATGAACACTGGAACACCTACCATAGTAGTTATAGCCCCGACAGGCAACTCCATACCAGGACACATCATTTTTGAAATAAGATCTGCGATCATCATTATCAACGCACCGACAAATATCGATGCTGGCATGACCATTCTATGGTCACTTCCAATAAACATTCTACATAAATGTGGAACAATCAACCCTACGAATCCAATAATTCCAACAAATGACACACAAATCGACGTCAGCACAGATGCATAAGTTAGCATACATCTGTTAAACCATTTTACATCTAATCCCATCTGCTTCGCCTGATCCTCCCCAAAAAGTATAAGATTAAATTCTCTAGCCCAGATAAGTGGTATAATGGACATTGTTATTATCGGAACGAAAATAAATTTGAGTTGTATCCATGAGATACTAGCAAATGATCCATATAACCAGGTAAGAACATTAGCGATTTTATGGCCAGCCATGACCATCATTAGTGTCTGGATAGCACTAAATGCCATACCAACAATAACTCCGGAAAGGACATAGTTAACCGACAGTCCACCTGCTTTCTCAGCTAACATCATTGTACAAGCGAACGCAGCAAGACCACTAACTATTGATGCTATCGCGATCAAATATGAAGAATGTGACGAAAATAGGCCAAAAAATGTAAACTCAAAGGCTATTACAGCAACCGCCGCAGTTCCCGCACCCGACGAAACTCCCATAATGTATGGATCTACCAGTGGGTTTCTAATAATCGCCTGATATATCAACCCCGCAATTGACAACCCAATACCAACGGCCAATGCCGCTAACGTTCTCGGCAGTCTCGAACCGCAAACAAGCATTTCATCATATGTTAAATCTTGCCCACACTTTTTGATGGCAGAAAGCAGAGCTAATATTATCTTGTTCGGAGATAATATCCCAGCTGCTCCACAACACAAAGACAAAAGTAACATTACAAGCACTGCAATAATTCCTAAAAACAGCATAAACCGAAGTCTTTTTCTATTCCTATCGACGAAATAGACACAATTTTCTGAGTTGCCAGTTCTTTTCCTCAATAAAAATCTATGTCCCAACAACACAAATGCAAGTGCAACACAAACCACTGAGCATAACAAAAATATAATGCACGTAAACCCAACACTTATGCCGTCAACATACAAATTCAACAAGACGGACATACCTATGAACAGGAATAACGCAATAACCGCTGCAACTAACGCTTTTTTTGTTCTCATTCCAACTATACCAACAGACTTTCGTAGTCATCGCCTATATATTTCGGCATTATAGACAAATGAAATACTTCCGGATGTAAAATTCTACCCAAGAGCCCCATTAATTGTGTAACCCTTAGACCAGGGCGCTGCATCATATCTCCTGCATTCTCACACATCATGTATATTTCCCCACTCTTGTAAGCATCTGTAGACCTCCAATCACCTGGTAATATCGATAACATATCATTATACTCAAATTGAGTGGCTTTATAAGCCGTCGTAAGAACTATAATTTTTGAAGGATTATTCTTTAAGACGAGCTCCCGATTAATAGGTAACCATCCATCAAGATCTTCAAACGCATTTTTTCCCAACAACCTTGCTACAACGTCTCCCACGTATGTATGGCTCCCAGCAACAAATGGCGACGCATTCAATCCTAATACGATCATCACACCGCCGTTATCAGAATTTTTTAATCTCTCTATTAAACTTATAATCTTCAAAGTTTCCTTTTCAATTTGATTTATTTTAATATTAGCGTCATTACTCCGTCCAAGCACAATCCCCACGATGTATACATTGTCAATAATATCCTCAAACGTCTCTTCGGTACAAAGAATAACCGATTCAACTCCACTACTCTTTAATCTATTCGCAATTTGTACATGGTTGTACTGCAACTCATCGCATAGGACCATATCCGGTTTAGCTCTAAGAATTTCCTCGAACAATGCTGTTCCATAATCCCCGACTGTGATTAATTCCCCCTCATCCCGCATCTTTACTATTTCTACAGGATAATCACTATGTCTATCCACTCCCACAAGCAAGTCTGTTGCCCTTATACTGCTTACAACTTCCGTAATCGAAGGTGCAAGAGACACAACTCTATGCACTTGATCATATCCGTATATTGATCTTCCAAATTGATCTACAGCAACTGTAGGTTCTCCGTTTGAGTCACAGTATGCCCAGGATAGGACGGGACAATCAGTCACACTAACCGAATAAGGGGCTGACATTTTAACCCACTCAGTCTTCCCAAGTTCAACCACCCAAAGATTCCATGTAGAACCACCTGGTACCGAGTATACATTATCAATCTCGACAACACTACCATTCTTATCTACAGAATACAAATACCCATTGCGTTCACAAATGCAGTCAAGCGAGTCCATAGCTGTAGGACACTCGTCAAAGTTGACAGTAGTCCACGTCACATTCCTATTACCAAAATCGACTATTACCTCTCCAAATTCATGTGCGACGACACCTTGCTCAGTACTAGCAGTCACCGTTAGTACACAAGCAAACAACAAAACAACAATTATAGCTGTCCTCTTCACCCAATCGCCATTCATAAAACGCCATAGAACGAGTTGGCACAGTGCCCCCGGGAGACACAAGTACTTACCAACACAGGAGCCCAACTTTTAGAAATTACTCCATAACACTTTCTAGTGCTCAAAATTGACACCACCCCAGCCAAAGTTGATAATTTATTCACCCTATCCTATTGCACCTAATCTAATCCTCAGCATTAACACATGAAAAGCCCACACTCTGTCCAACCTACTATGGCCACTAACCAAGTTAATAGCCCAGCCTGCACAATAACAAAATTTCATTATAAATCTTTGGACTATTCATCCAACCCATAAATTTCTATTTCCCACATGTTTTAAAAAAAGTAATTTTTAAAAATGCAAATCCACTCAGAACTTTAAAACACACTCAAATATACAAAAGCAAAGAATCAATGCTAACGTACATATTACATAATATCATCCTCTTCTCTGGGACAATAAATCTCTCATTCGTCTCCACTTTTACAAATTGGAATTTTAAATATTATCATATCCAACTACTCCCGACTAAGATGCTCTAACTATCCTGTATTTACGTGAACACACAGATTTTTTAGATAAAAGTTCCAAAATGTCCTTTAAAGATCTCTTTTAGGAAAGAAGTACGCGTTTATGGAAATATCCTTATAAAAACACACCACTGATCCGCACAGACCAAAAACTATACAAACAACATCAAAAGCCGCTTATGCCGAATGGAATCCAAGTAGCTTTTCTAATCAAACAATACTATTTGCATAATTGATCTACATTGTTCACAGTGATATGCACTATAATAGATTATAAAAAAGAGGGAATTAGATTCCCCGCCCAACTCATGCGCCTGGATAAGTTATTAGAGAAAAGACATCGTATCCCCTCAGTTTATCTCTCCCCTTAAGACCTGCAAGCTCCATGACAAATCCCACTTTAACAACTTTGCCTCCTCCTCTCTCTACGAGATTAATTGCTGCTCTAGCTGTACCACCCGTAGCAATAAGATCGTCGATTACGACTACTTTCTGTCCACTCGCAATCGCGTCTTCATGCATTTCAATCGTCGCAGTACCATATTCTAGTTCGTAGGCTTCAGAATATTTTTCTCTTGGAAGCTTACCTTCCTTTCGAATAAGAACAAACGCCTTATTCAACGCATATGCGACAGGTGCACCAAAAATGAATCCTCTAGATTCAGATCCTACAACCACGTCAAAGTCTACATCCTTCAGTCTCTTAACTAGCTCATCAATGACAAGTCTAAATCCATCTTTATCGTTGAGTATGCTAGTCACATCGCGGAACATAATCCCTTTTTTGGGGAAGTCCGGAACTGTCGTTACATAGTCTTCCAATGCCTTCATAGATGGTGTACCGGCTAGTTCTTATTTACTCGATTCGCCTAAGTCGCTTCCAATTCCAATCCATTAATCAAATTCCCAGTCAGCATAGCATTTTTTAATCATAATATGCTATGAAAACAATACACACAGAGCAAGCCAGAACAAACTTTTAAACTACGTGAATTCCCGCCACACAAGAAGCTGATTTATCAAATCTCTGAGAAAATAGCAATACTTTAACGCTTTCCCCAAGCTAGTTTCTCTCTACCTTCCACTACTCGGCACACCGCATTTAAACTAAAGCTTACCCGCAAGCTCTGAAAAAGAAGAAATCAAGACGTATCAAGTACAGGTGCCAATAACCACTTGCTTCAACAATCTGTTTTAATATAAAGTGGGGATGTCCACCTATGCGGAATGAGCTCAGACTTGGTTGCGCTGTTGATGCCGCAATGTCCGTTATAGAAGGTAAGTGGAAAGCTGTTATCATATGCAAACTTGCACACAATGGACAGATGAGATTTAGCGAGTTAATGCGGGGAATTCCGACAATTTCTTCCAAAGTTCTGGCAAACCAACTCAAAGAGTTGGAGGAAGATGGAATTATTTTCAGAAAATCTACTATCGCTGCCAAACGTGTCACATATTCTCTCACCGAAAAAGGATATGATCTCGGTCCAGCTCTTGTCGAGCTCGTGAAATGGTCTCTAAGAAATACAGCACTAAAAGAAACAAGTCTCAACAGCACTACATGCATCAATTTTGAATTGCCCCCAATAAAAGCATAAATTGTTACTTTTTCGTTACTTTTAGTTATCGATAAATACTATTACCCCCATACCAGGCCGGTGACACTATGGTTGTAATACCGAAAAATGTCTTGGACGTTATTGCGTCGAAAGAAGCAGTAAAGGTACTCGGCACGGTTTCTTCAAATGGAATTCCACATGCAATCGTATGCGGAAGCTTTTTCGCAACACCTGACGGAAAGGTCGGCGTCGGTGAAATACTCATGAAGAGAGCCGCAAAGTATCTCGAAGCAACTAAAAAAGCGACACTTCTCGTCGAGAAAGATCACATGTCATTCGAGCTTGTTTTAAAGGACGCTACACGCCTCACAGGCAAAGAACTCACAGACTTTAATGGGAAATTACCCCCAAAGCTCCAAGCCCGCGCGCTCTGGATGTTTGATGTCTCCGAGATCTGGGATGAGAGCCCAGGACCAACGGCCGGCTCAAAAATAGCATAAACGTATGGAACGCAGGCCCCAGGTTTCACGGGGCCCTCTTTTGCCAGTCATTTGTACACGCCCAGCCAGCGCGCCGGGTGTGAAAGGGCAAAAGAGAATTGAAGATTCTAAAACTAGTCAGAGCTTGGACTCGAAGTCATCGATCTCCATAGCAAAATCGGCAGGGTCTTTAAGATTTCCCCTCGCAATGAGGACTTCCCTTGTAAGAATCCAATAAATACACGCAAGCGCCCGCCTTCCCTTATTGTTCGTGGGTATAACAAGATCTACATTCCTCGTTTCATTGTTAGCGTCACACATTGCAACAATTGGAATTCCGACATCAAGAGCCTCTTTTAGCGCCTGCTTGTCTGCTGCAGGGTCTGTGCAAAGTATAACCTCTGGCTCCACAAAAGCACTGTTTGTTGGATTAGTAAGTGTACCAGGAACGAATCGACCTGCGAATGCCGGTGCGCCAATTGCCTTTGAAAACTCCCTTGCAGGTTTCTGTCCATACTGTCTCGCTGATACAACAAGAATCCTTCTAGGATCATAACGTGCAAGGAACTTCGCAGTCGCCCTAATTCTGTCATCTGTTTTCTTAACGTTAAGAACATAAAGTCCATCCTGTCTGACCTTGTAGATAAAATCCCTCATGTCGGCACTCTTTTGCTGTGTTCCAATGTGCACGCCAGAAGTGAGATAGATATCTTCTGCAATTAACAACCCAGTGTTTTCCATCCCATCCATATTTAGTCATTCCTCAACCACTGAAATCGGTATAACGTCTTTCTCGAATTCTCGCATAGCGATGTCAATGGGATCTAGAACACCCACCACATCTGCAAGAACGGGCGCACCGGATGAAATCTGGAGTGCTCTAGAACCAATAATTCTCGCCTTCTCAAATTTAGTGTACCTTGCCATAGTTCACCATATCAGGGTGGGCCCCAATTGATATTGCTGCTATAAAGTTTATTCTTCGAGCCTCATAATAAACTTCCAGAATAGAAATCGAGCCAGCGCACCCCAATATAAAGTCATTCGCTTTTTCTACTACATCTTAATATGTAAAACAGTACTCCCCACCCTGTGGTGACCTTGACAGTATGATGAATAGGTTGACAGTTTGCGCAGCAGCATTCTTCCGTAGCCGAGGGAGAAATTTTGTCACAGGAAAAGAATTCATCAACGAAGTGTCTCTGAACCTTCGTTGGATGTCTAAAAGTGATGCAGGATGTCTCTTATCTCTACTAGTAGAAAAGAACATTCTATGCAAAAGCGGAGATTATTTTAAGCCAGCATTTGACGTATTATCAGTGAAGAACATCCCGATTGGGTACAAACCAGAACTAAGTTTCATTAGTGAGCTTAAATCCACTATGCCCCTACGAAATACCAGAGAAAGTACATTCTCATCACTGATTACTGAGGCTGAGAAATATGGAATAAAAGAAGAAGATTTTACATCTGAAGCCGCGGTGATTAGAGACAAACTGGCTGTGGATATCCTCGCAGCGGGATTAATAGTCTTAAAAGGTAAAGGAATCGACATTGACGAGATATCTGATATTGTATACGAGCAGATCTCGAATCGTTCTAGCCCTTCTTAATAAAATCTGCTAAACTCATTTTTGTCACTCTTCCCTCACCTATCCTACCGCTAACTGTAACTGCCTCTGTAAGCTTGATATCAAGTGCCTTTTCCAATTTTTTAATTATTTTATCATCAGGAGCAAGGTCCTCCGACTCAATTTTTGCAAGTGTTCCTTTTTTCTCAAGAATCGACATTGCAAACTGATCAAGGTCCATTCCCTTCAAAATACGAGCATTTCTGATAACATTGCCATAATTAGCCACCAGCTCCACAGATTCTACTCCTCGGTACACATCTTTAGTTTGCATGCGCATCTTACGTTTCTGTAATCTCTGTTCGATAACCTGTGCATTGGCTATTGGTGCAGATACGGAAGTTTTACTAGACGATCCTCTGTATTCATCTCCAAATCTCAAACAGCTCTGACACACACTGAGCTTTGTTCCCTCAATAAAAATTAGTTTCGTGAGTGGAACTTCCTTCCCACACATCTCGCAAACTTCCATATACGATTCATACTTCAACGAATATATTAAGCATAGGTGTACACAGAACCCTCGCATCCCTGCATTCAAATATCTAAACTAGTTACTGCAAGGTAATCATCAAAACAATCTATTTAACATAGTGTAGTGTAGAGACAGGAGGTGTACTATATGGGAGATCCTCAAGAAGGTCCGCTTACATCGGAATTAAGAGCTAAAATACTGGATCTGGAAGAAAAAAATACTAGGCTCATGGAGGATCTTCAAGCAGCGGAGAACAACAAACGTTATTCTGAAAGTGAAATTTTCCGATTGCAAAGGGATCTCTCAAAAATTAGATCAGAACTAGAAAAATTGAAAAGCCCCCCCCTCGTCATCGGTACAGTCAAAGATATCTTACCAGACAGACACGCCGTTGTTAAAAGTTCTGCTGGACCAGATTTTGTCGTTTCTATCTCTACGTACTGTCCCTCCGAAAGCATTACTATCGGATCAAGAGTAACTCTAAATAAACAGTCTCTAGCAGTAATGAGTGTTCTCCCCACTCCTTTCGACCCTATCGTAAGCGGTGCAGAAATCACGAGTACACCAAAAGTTTCATACGAAGACATCGGCGGTCTAAAACAGCAAATGCTAGAGCTCCGGGAGGTAGTAGAAGATCCTCTCCTCAGGCCCGAACTCTATAAAAAAGTAGGAATTGAGCCTCCAAAAGGTGTTCTCCTAGTAGGTCCTCCTGGAACAGGAAAGACCATGATGGCAAAAGCTATAGCAAACAGCACAAAGGCCACCTTTATAAGACTCGTTGGATCTGAATTAGTTCAGAAGTATATCGGCGAAGGTGCGAGATTAGTTCGTGAACTTTTTGATATGGCCAAAGAAAAGGCGCCAAGCATCGTATTCATCGACGAGCTAGACTCAGTGGGAGCAAAAAGACTCGATGGCACTACATCTGGAGACAGGGAAGTCCAAAGAACACTCATGCAGCTTCTTTCTGAATTGGATGGTTTTACACCTCTAAGTGATGTTAAAATCATAGGCGCTACCAACAGGCCAGACATTCTTGATGATGCTCTCCTTAGGCCTGGAAGATTCGATCGTATAATTAAAATCGATCTTCCCGATGCCGATGGACGCGTCGACATTTTCAAAGTTCACACTGCTCATATGAATATATCCGATAATGTCGTCCTAAAGGAATTAGCAAAAGCCACAGAAGGAGCATCTGGCGCGGAAATAAAATCTATTTGTACAGAAGCAGGGATGATTGCAATCAGATGCAATCGTGACATAGTTACCATGGAAGATCTAATAAATGCCAAAGTTAAAGTTTTAGAAACAAACAAAAGCGACACTAAGCAAATTCCTGCTATAATGTTTGGATAAATGCGGCATAATCAAAAGAAGGATGTCGCACGCCCAACAGTGCGCACAAGATTCACCTGAAGGATTTCAGCGGCTATACAGATTAGATCTTCTCCTCACTAAGTCCAGTCATTCTATAAATGTCCTCAAGTCCAACATTCTCAATCGCGGATGTCATGTGAATCTCTCCAAAAACACCGATGCTTTCTAATGCCTTATACAGCTCCATACCAACAATTGTTTGAGAGTCAGAATCATCCTCTAAAAGTGAATTATGCAATATGTCCAAATCTTCAAACCAGTTTGTTATACGCGCCTCCTCCTCCTTACTAAGAACATCCAATTTCGTGACAACATTTATCATAGGGAGATTAAGTCGAAACTGAACCAAGGATGAAAGCACCATATTAGAAACAAATCCATTGGGTGTCTTACAAAGGGCCGGATCTACAAGATAAACTACAGCGGATCTATCTTTTCCAAATGCATTAATAATCACGTCAGATGACTGTCTAAACGCAAAAAGTTCCAGTTGTCCAGGAGTATCCATAAGTACATAGTCTGTTTCTTCCACATCTAAAATGTCTGTAATTTTCTTTATATTCACCGCCATTAAATCTGTCGCAACAATCTGTGCACCATTAGGCCCAAGCTTGTACTCACTCATAACATCGCCCAAGGAAATCCACTCCCTAATGTCTACACTTGCCTCATAGGGGAGAGTATCTGATCCGGGATCAAGGTTAACTATCATCGAACTTATCTCTGCACAGTCCAACCAATCCTTGTAAGCCTTCACCAAAGTACTTTTTCCGCTTCCCGCAGTTCCTACAAAATATAGAAATTTCATAGTCTACTCAATCCTACACGCAATATCTAAATACCAAACTTCTTACGGAGCGTATCCTTCCACCTACCTTCCGTTGCAGAAGAACACTCATTATCAAGTTTCTTTAGAAGTTCTTTCTCCATTTCGGAAACCCTTATCGGAACATCAATCCTTATACGCACAAAAAGGTCGCCACGCGTTTTCGGTGAATTAATTTTCGGAAGGCCCTTTTTTGGAATCCTATGAACAGATCCTACCTGCGTCCCAGCAGGAATCTTAAGTACAGCAGTTTCTCCATCTACAGTCACAACTGGAACCTCCCCTCCAAGCACAAGTTTTGGATATGTAGTCACAGCGCTAGTCCAAAGATCAACGCCATCACGTTCAAATCTACTGTCTTCTTTGATATGTACCACAACATACAAATCACCTGGAGGGCCCCCATTGTATCCCGCATTTCCTTGCCCTGACACCCTAATCCTTGAACCCTCATCCACACCTGGAGGAATATTTATACTGACCTTGGACCCCTTTTCACTACGTCCCTGGCCTCCACATTTCTTACATTTCTCCTTCGCTACTTTTCCGGTCCCATTGCATACCGGGCACTCACTTATAGAAGACATCTGTCCAAAAGGTGTTCTTCTAACTTGCTGTATTTGTCCCCTTCCATTGCATTGTCCGCATGTATCAGTTTTTCCGTCTTTAGCACCTGTCCCGCCACAACCAGAACAGTTTATCACACGTGAAACAGAAATCTCGATTTGTTTTCCTCTGAGTACATCAACAATCGTAAGGTCAACATCATACCTCAACGATTCTCCGGCTCTGGAACTATTACGAAACTGTTTTCCGTCCCTACCTCCAAAAATACTCCCAAATATGTCATCGCCAAAAAAATCCCCAAAGATATCTCTAAGGTCATCAGTATGAGTGAAATCACTCCAACTGAATCCCCCCCCACCAAATTGCTGATTTACGCCAGCATGCCCGTACTGATCGTACAATTCACGCTTGGATGGATCAGAAAGCACTTCGTATGCCTCAGATATCTCCTTAAACTTTTCTTCAGCAACATCTTTCGACTCCTTCGACACATCTGGGTGATACTGACGTGCAAGCTTCCGATATGCACTCTTTATCTCACTTGACGATGCTGTCTTAGACACACCAAGTATTTCGTAATAGTCTCTTGGCATACTTACTGGTCATCCACAATTTTGTAATCAGCGTCTACGAAATCCTCGCCCTTTCCAGTCTTGGATTCTTGATTCTGTCGTTTCGTTCCTCCACAACTGCAATTTTCCTTAGGTTCTTCCTGTTGTTTGTAAATCCTCTGCGAAACTGGGCCCATTAATTTACAAACCGCCTCGATCTTGGATTTAATATCACCAATACTTCCATTTTTCCTGATATTATCGAGATCATCAACCGCAGCTTCGATCTTAGTCTTTTCATCGCTAGTAACCTTATCACCGAGGTCACTAAGAGATTTCCTCACTGAATACACAGTCGACTCAGCTTGATTCCTAACCTCAATTTCTTCTCTCTTCTTTTTATCGGCATCTGCAAACTGTTCCGCTTGCTTAACCATCTGATCAATCTCTTCCTTAGACAATTTATTGGACGAAGCGATAGTTATTTTCTGTTCCTTTCCTGTTCCCTTATCCTTCGCAGTCACATTAATAATACCGTTAGCATCAATATCAAACGTGACCTCAATTTGAGGCACTCCACGTGGTGCGGGGGGTATCCCATCAAGCATAAATCTTCCAAGTGAGGTATTGTCTGAAGCCATCTCTCTTTCCCCCTGAACTACGTGAATCTCTACCGAAGGCTGATTATCCTGTGCTGTCGAGAATACTTGCGATTTTCTAGTTGGAATGGTGGTATTTCTTTCGATAAGTTTCGTTGCAATTCCACCAAGCGTCTCAATTCCCAACGAAAGAGGTGTGACGTCTAAGAGGAGAACATTCTTAATCTCTCCAGAAAGGACCGCTCCCTGAATCGATGCCCCCATTGAAACACATTCCATTGGATCAATTCCACGCTGAATCTTTGGTCCAACAATATTCTCGACAAAATTTTGAACAATTGGCATCCTCGTGGGCCCGCCAACCATAATTATCTTGTCCACGCCATCGACTCCCAACGAAGCATCCTTAAGTGCTTGCGTAATAGCGTCCCTACAGCGAGCAACAATCGGCTCGACAATACCTTCCAATTTTGCCCGGGTAATGGTTTGTATAAGATGCTTTGGACCAGACGAATCTGACGCTATGAACGGAAGATTCAACTCCGTTTGCATAGTAGTAGAAAGCTCTATTTTCGCCTTCTCACACGCCTCACGAACTCTCCAAAACGCCATATTGTCTTTTGAAAGATCAATGCCCGACTGTTTTTGAAATTCACTTATAACGTACTTAGTAAGCGCCTCATCCATGTCCGAACCTCCGAGATTTGTATCTCCGGAAGTCGAAAGCACTTCGAAAACTCCATCACTGAAGTCCATAATTGTAACATCTAGAGTTC
>JAKSHT010000010.1 GCA_024399215.1 archaeon
ACAGTGTGGGTATAGTCCAATGACATCTCACTTCCTACCTCACAGATAAATCTCCAGTAAAAAAGGATAGAATACAACTTGCCAAAAAAATAATAAACGAAAAATTGAATTGAATAGATGCTTTTATCAGACAAGTGTGGCGTCATATCTAGAGAAAATTTAATACTATTATGGTAGTGGATTCTTAGAAATACACTCCTCCGATTCTATTTCTTGCTTTAAAATACATTAACTAAGACGAGGTTCGATGGTAGACGCTATTATATAGCTCCAAATCACAGATAGTTGGTGTCATCATAAAGCTCAGAATCATTTTATTTATTACTACAATAATGGTCGCCCGCTCCATGAAGCCTAAATTTATAGTTTTAGAGGGCATTGACGGGTCAGGAAAATCTCTGGTTGCTAAGGAACTCAGAGATTATTTGGAGTTAAACGGTATAAAAGCCAGAGTTACCGCAGAACCTACTAAAGGCATAATTGGAGAACTGGTTGCAAAAAATGACTGTTTTCCACCAGAAGTGGAAGCTTTGTTGTTTACGGCAGACAGAGCACTCCACACAATAGAAATAAAATCTTGGATGAATGAAGGGTACACTGTCATTTCTGATAGATACGTGGGTTCTGTCTTAGCATATCAATCGGCAGCTGGTGTGGACATTGAATGGATAAAAATGATGAATTCTAAAGTGACAATAAAACCTGATTTTACATTTTGGTTGGATATCAACCCAGAAATTTCGTTTAAAAGAATAAGTACGCGAAACGATAAAGGGGACAGATTTGAATCCTTTAGCTATCAAAAAAGGGTGAGAGAAGCGTACTTAAAACTTGTTAAGGAATACGATTACATAAAAATTGATGCAGCACGTCCCCTCGAAGAAGTAATAAAAAAAATAACTTTCATCATTTCAGAAGGAATTTAAATGTATAGTATAAATCCGATTTATTGTGAAAAAAGCAGAAAACTAGAGGGAAAAACTATTGTAATCGGAATAACCGGAAGCATAGCAGCTTCAGAATGTTTTACGACAATTAGAGAACTTATTCGCAATGGTGCAACAGTCATCCCAGTTATGACACAGTCAGCCATGAACTTTGTTACGCCTCTTTCTATGGAATATGCCTCAGGAAACAAATCAATAACAGAACTTACTGGTGAATCTGAGCATATCAATATCATAAATTTAGCAGACATATACATCATTTATCCAGCTACTGCGAACACAATTTCTAAGATTGCTAATGGTATCAATGATACCACAGTTACGTCAATGGCTACTGTAGCACTAGGTTCGAATATTCCAGTTGTAATCGCGCCAGCAATGCACAACACAATGTTTGTGAATCCTGCAATTCAAAAAAATATCGAAGAATTAAAAAAATATGGCGTTACATTTGTTGGCCCAAAAATTGAAAAATCGAAAGCGAAAATTGTATCTCGGGAAACTTTAATGGCCACTATTCTTCGTCTTACATCTAATAATGATCTAAAAAGTAAAAAGATACTCATAATTGGTGGCAGAAGTAGCGAATCTATTGACTCTATGAGGGTTATTACCAATCGCTCTACTGGGTTAATGGCGGTAGAGCTTGCAAAATGTGCATTCGAACGTGGAGCAGACGTAAAGTTATGGATGGGAGACTGTAGTGTATCTCTGCCGGATTTCATTTCCACTGAAAGATTTGATACTGTTAGTGAATTAGCAGAAATGTGTGAAAAAATTAACTATGATATTGTCATTGTTCCTGCAGCACTATCAGATTTTTCACCCTCTAGAAAGGTAGAAGGAAAAGTTTCCAGTAATTCAGAAATTGAGTTGATATTGAATCCTCTACCAAAAATTTTGCCGATTATTTGTAAGAAATGTAAAAATGTCATTGGATTTAAAGCCGAATCCGAATTGACCGATAGCGAACTTGTCAACAGATCAAAATTAAAACTTGCCGAATATGGACTTTCAGCAATTGTTGCCAACGATGTCAGCTCAGTTGGGAAGACGTCAACTTCAGTTATAATTGTAACTAAAAATTTTTCTAAAAATATTTCCGGAACAAAAGTTGACATAGCAAATGCAATAATGGACTTCTATCTGGAAAAATTATGATATCTGCCTTCTGTCCGGGACACATAACATGTTTTTTTCATCCTGTTAAAACGGATAACATATTCATGACAGGCTCAAGAGGAGTTGGTATCAAACTTTCTAAAGGCACAAATGTTATTCTCGAAGAGAGATCAGACAATAAAATCATCATAACAGTGGATGGCAGATCTTCTGATTGTAAAATTGCAGAACTTGCCGTCAAAAATATAATTTCCGATAAAGGATTCGACATAACAATAAACAATGATTTTCCAATCGGACAAGGATTTGGGATGTCAGCATCTGCTGCAATCGCTGCAGCTTTATGTGCATGCGAATATTCTGGAAAAGACAAAAAAGAGGCATATAAATCTGCACATATTGCAGATATAAAGGGGGGAGGAGGCCTCGGAGATGTCTCAGGAATAGTATGTAATTCAAATTTTCCAGTGAGGAAAAGAGCAGGGATTCCTCCGTATGGTGAGGTCATAGATCTAAATCTTAAAAAAACGAATATTTCTATTGCGATATTAGGCGACCCGCTACATACTAGAGATATAATTTCAGACTCTAAATTATCAGAAAAGTTAATTAGGATAGGATCAAGATGCGTTGATTTATTTATCAAAAGTCCATCAAAAGATTCACTGTTTTATTTGTCCAATGAATTCTCCAGTTCCACAGGGTTAGAAACTGTAAAAATAAGCGATGCAATAAGAAAAGTATCAAAGGTTGGCAACGCTGGAATGTGTATGCTAGGCCATAGCATATTCACTGACTTAGGCGAAGATGAGTTAAATGCCATCATAGACAACGCATCAATCATTCAATGTATATCATCAAACTCAATGCCGAAAATTACTCATAAAGGGTGAATAAGCGGTCATCTTCTTGTACATCCCAGAGCCCTATCCTTGCACCGCAATCGATCCATCCGTAAGCATAATTTATAGCTGCAAAAGCAACGACAAGATTCCCTTTTTTTCTAAAATATTCGGCGTCGTTATAGTATGAAGTTGCCATACTCAGAAAATCATCAGTCATTTTCTTGAAAAATGAGCGTTCTGGTGAAACAATACGCAATTTCTCGAGTGCCTTTTTTGTCAAATTCAAATAGTGATCAATTTTTTCCTCTGTGATTATGTTATTCATTTCTCAGCTACCATTGTTCACATCAATGGAATGTTAGTAGATTTATATTTCTCGGATAACTTCCGAAGAACAGGCAATACATCTGAATTAGTTCCATTTGGTTATTATATATGCATTATGCCCACTTAACTTAATTTTCATAAGAAATAATTGTTTTACAAATTTTACACTCCATTCCCTATAATATCAAAAACGATACATTTCTATAAATGAGATGTGTGTTGCAATTATTACTGGATATGTGATTCAGTTCTGTTTCAGCAGTTATGGTCTATGAGGACAAACAATTCTTCTAAACCAATAATATAAAAAAGGACGTAGAAGTACCCCCTAGCCATGATAGTCGTTGGTGGATCCTCCTCTAAAACTTTAGCTACTGAAATTTCTAGTTTATTGAAATGCGACTATGTTAACGCAATAAATCAAAATTTTCCAGATGGAGAATGTTATGTCAGAATAGATGCCGAATCAATGGATGATGATGTGGTAATAATTCAGAATACTTATCCTAACAATAACCTGATAGAGATGCTTTTGCTTGAAGACGCTGTTATGAGCCTCGGCGCAAGAACAATAACGTTAGTTATCCCATACTTTGGATATGCAAGACAAGATAAAGTATTCAAATTGGGCGAACCGGAGAGTGCCAAAGTTATTTCACAATGCTTGGCAGCAAGATGTAATCGTGTAATAACTGTCGACATACACAAAGAGAGCACGTTAAAGTATTTTGGATGTCCGTACAAGGATGTTAAAGCGGCGGATGCAATCGCAGACTATCTTAAGAACAGGGGTATTGACGTAGTAATATCTCCAGATATTGGCGCAGTGGATCGGGCGAAAAGAGTGGCAGAAAGAATCAACGCCTCCTATGATTATATTGAGAAAGTAAGACTTTCTGGAACAGAAGTTATCATGAAGCCATCAAAATCAAACTACAGAGGTAAAAATATCCTAATTGTAGACGACATGATTACGACCGGAGGAACTATAATAACTGCAGCCAAACAACTAAGAGATTCAGGTGCGAAATCTATAACAGTTGCATGTACTCATGGGCTTTTTATTAATGATGCATTGAATAGACTCAAATCAAATAATCTGCATGAGATCTTTGCATCTAACACTCTTACAACAAGCGTGTCAAAGATTTCTGTTGCGAGTTCAATTGCTATAGCATTAAAAGAGTGGTGAGTCAGTGCGAAAACACAATGATTATAATGAATGGTATCTTGAAATTGTCGAGAAGGCAGCACTTTCGGATAAAAGATATCCCATTAAAGGTATGAATGTATGGACTCCTTATGGATGGAAAATTATGAGTTTTATAGATTCATGCATTAGAAAAGAACTAGAATCGACAAATCATGATGAAGTTTCATTTCCTCTTTTGATTCCTGAGACAGAATTTAAGAAAGAAAAAGAGCATATAAAAGGGTTCGATGCAGAAGTATATTGGGTAACACATGCAGGACTAGACCCTCTCGACGTAAAATTGGTTATTAGACCAACGAGTGAAACTGCGATGTATCCTATGTTTTCACTTTGGATCAGGTCGCATCAAGATCTTCCACTAAAAATTTTTCAAATTGTGAATACTTTCAGATATGAAACTAAACAAACGCGTCCTTTTATTCGTGTCAGAGAGATTCATTTCTTTGAATCACATACTTGTCACGCAACAGAAGAAGATGCACAATGTCAGATTGAAGAAGATCTAGAAATCCTCAAAAAAGTTGCTTCTCAGCTGTGTGTGCCCTACTATTTATTTATCCGTACAGAATGGGATAAATTCCCTGGCGCACATTACACAGTCGGTATTGACACCGTAATGCCCAATTACAAAATATTACAACTGGGGTCTGTACACCATTATAAAACTAATTTCTCCATACCCTACAACATCACGTACGAAGATGAAAATGGGGAACAAAAATATGTTCATCAAACTACTTATGGTATGTCCGAAAGGCTTATTGGTGCAATTGTGAGCGTGCATGGTGATGATAAAGGTCTCTGTCTTCCACCAGCAATTGCTCCATTTCAAATTGTAATCGTTCCAATTCCTGGGAAAGGTACTAAAAATGATGTTATAAAAAAATCAGAGGAAATTTTATCAAGTCTCCAAAAGGCTGGGTATCGTGTTAAGCTTGATGACCGAGATATACGTCCAGGAAACAAATATTTTGATTGGGAGATCAAAGGCGTGCCACTTCGGCTAGAAATCGGAATTCATGATATTAGCAGTAATGTTGTAACGTTTGTAAGAAGAGACAGTGGAGAAAAAGGAACAATCTCACTAAATTCTCTTGAATCAGGCATCGATTTTGTACTTAAAGAAATCGTCAAATCAATGAGAGAAAAAGCATGGAAGTTTCAACAAGAAGCTATAATGAATATAACGTCCACAAATGATATTCCAGAAGACATTGAGAGTGCGAAGCTAAAAGTGTATAGATTGGGATGGTGTGGAAGCACCACGTGCGGGCACGAATTTGAGCGCAGGTGTAATATTAAGATTTTAGGGATACCCTACTTCCCAGAAGATTACAAAGGCAAATGTATTATATGTGAAAAGGAAACAACAACTCCTGCATATGCGGCCCGAACAATGTAACTATTAGCGACACACTACACCACACATCTTCAAGATATGAATACTTTGAAACGATGTGATATTGGCAACGATTCAACATTTTTTATCGGATAAGAACGATTTTGCTTCGGCGTAAGTTCTATCCACAACATCTTTAGAGATCCATTCATCATCCAAATAAATTAACTCTAGCCCATACTTCCTAACAAAATTTTCGCACTCTGCCTGAAAATGTTCTTGATTCCCGAGACCTGTCTGAATCTTCAAAGCATGCTTGTAACCCGCGCTGTCAAGCATAAATTTCATAAATTCTGTCCTAGTCATATCTACAGACTCCAGTCCTTGGAATAACTCATTCTTTTCCATAAACTCATCCTGGCTACATGCTACTGCAGGCGTTAGATACATAACGCCAGGATATTTTTTGAGTAGCCGTAGATATTCGTCTGGGCCACCAACCGGAACAGATATACAATCATCACAAATTTTCCCGTACTTATCCTTGAATATAGTAAGAGGCGTCTTTATATTTTCCCTCGCCCAATCACATATTCCGAGTAACGCCTGGCCACATAGCCCATAGTATAACATTATCCCGTCAACGTAACCATCAACATTACATACATCGGCAAGAATCGCCTCCTTCAGTTTTTTCGGATCACTATGAAGACCCATACTTCTGAGCCACATGACTACGTTATATTTTTCTCTGGGGAACTGTACCTTCCTTGCAATAAAGTCCTCCTCGCTTATCATTGCATATTTTAAAGAATTTCTCTCTAACTTTGGAAGAAGCATCTTTGTATTATCATTTTCAATAAGATAGAGATTTTTTTCATCCTTGTCCATTAATAAATTATAGACCATTTCGTCCTCGAGGATAGGGCAAACGATCATACATAATGTTCCTGTAATCATAACTACAACACCCACCTCACAACGAGAACGTAGTTAAACTATTACGATCTTTTCCTTCCGAACACCAAGTATCCAGTGTGTCCAAGCATTTCATAGGCCGGTCTCACGCCCCCATGATGGACTTCCATTTTCCTCTGTAGTATTTCCAACGAAAATACATCATAAAAATTTCTGCAGCGTAGCGCATTTACAATTAATTCAACTTGATTAGTATTCGGAATGTATGCACATATTCTTCCTCCATTTCTAAGACATGGGAGCAAATTCTCTAACGCCTTTTCTGGATCGGGTATATCCATTACGAGGGCGTCTGCCAGAATACTGACTTTAACATTTCTCGCATCACCTATCTGGTATGTCCATTTTTCATCCAATCCTGTTCGTTTAAGATTTTTTAATGTAATGAGAACATTCTTTTCTACAAGTTCTACAGTATGTACCCTTCCTTTTGGTTTAACCGCACTAATCAATGCCGTTGTTAATGCTCCAGAACCAGTACCGATTTCTAAAACAACATCGCCTGTTTTTATATCGCAATTGAAAAGAATGGAGGCAGCATCTTTTGGGGTAATGATTTGTGCTCCTCGATTTAGAGACTCTATTAAATCTATTGTTCCTGGCCTAAATACAGTGAGTTTTTTT
The DNA here is from genome assembly GCA_024399215.1 of archaeon. Classification (GTDB taxonomy): domain Archaea; phylum Thermoplasmatota; class Thermoplasmata; order Methanomassiliicoccales; family Methanomethylophilaceae; genus Methanarcanum. Next base: position 7,396 of record JAKSHT010000010.1, read on the forward strand.
CCAGCAATCGTGAGTTCTGATCCATCTTCAAGGTTTATGATATTGTCCCCATTAACAATTCCAAGGGATGGTATTTTTAACATAGACTTAGTAACTCTTAACCAATGCTTCTTGCCATTCAAGTCAATCAAAAAAACTAATTCTCCCTCTTTAAACATATGGCGAGATTTTCTAATCCACATAATACGCTTACGGCTTTGGCGTTAGAAGTTCTAGCTTACTTTTGTCCTGACTTTAAATATTCGACAGAAAAATAGATTGCTGCTTATTTTATAAGTAATCGTGTTAACATATTAACATTCGACAATATGAGCTTCAACGACTGCATTTAATAGTTGTGTCGCAGTGCGCCAGCTGATATGGTTACTGTTGAAATTAGAGTTGAGCTAAAAGAGGGCGTTACAGACCCAGAAGGTAAAAATGTAAACAAGGTTCTGAAACTTCTTGGGTTCAAAGGAATCGAAAATGTTAAATCAGTTAGAATTTTTGAAATAGGTATGAGTTTACCGCCGACTGACGCTAAATTGGCGGGAGAGGAAATGTGCAGAAAAGTTTTGGCCAATCCTGTGATACATAATTTTACAGTTACTGTGAGATGATACTACGGTAGATAGACTGATAGTCAAACGTAACGCTGATTATTTGCTATACGATATTGACATTCTTTCAGCAACGTGTGCTGAATTGGAGAAAATATCGTCAAAAATGCGTCTTGGGCTTTCACTTGACGAAATGAAAAATATAGTCAACTACTTTAAAAAAGAGGGCAGAAATCCAACTGACATAGAATTACAGTCTATTGGACAGGCTTGGAGTGAGCACTGTTGTTACAAAAGTTCAAAGTCAATTTTGAATGAGTTTATCTTTGCTATTGATCACCCAGACGTTCTCTCGAGAGGAGATGCGGGAGTTATGACTTTTGATGATCATTACGGATATGCGGTAAGGATTGAGAGTCATAATCATCCATCAGCTATCGAACCTTACGGTGGAGCAGCAACAGGTATTGGAGGTATTCTCAGAGATGTTGTATGTATGGGAGCGCAACCAATAGGACTTGTTGATTCGTTATGCTTCGGCCCTATAAACGGAGATAAGGAAACTTCTCATGATGTTGAGCATTCAAAGTATCTTTTGAATGGTGTAGTTCTAGGAATTAGAGACTATGGAAACCGTGTTGGAGTTCCTACAGTCTCTGGAGGGTTCTTTTTTGATTCCGGATATACAAACAACTGTCTCGTTAATGTTGCATGTCTTGGAATTGTTAGAAAAAAGGATCTCATATCAAATCATGCAAGCGGTCCAGGAGAGTTGATGATTCTCTTAGGAGGAAAAACTGGACGGGATGGAATACACGGAGTAACATTTGCATCATCCGATCTTACGCTTAATTCGAGCGAGGATTCAAGAGGATCTGTTCAGTTAGGCGATCCTATTACAGAAGAACCAACAATACATGCGTGCATTGACATTAACCAAAAAAAATTAATTACTGGCATGAAAGACCTCGGAGGGGGGGGTCTTAGTTGTGTAATTGGAGAGATGGCACTAAATGCTGGGTGCGGTGTTGATGTCGATTTAGATAAAGTTCCATTAAAAAGTGATAATCTTGCACCATGGGAAATTTGGATCTCTGAATCACAAGAGCGCATGATGGTCACATGTAAGCCAAAAAATGTTGACGAGATATTGGAAATATTTGATATGTGGGGTGTCTCCGCAGTTGTAATTGCCAAGACAACAAATACAAAACGTGCTCGTCTATTCTGGAAAAATCAAAAGATATTTGACCTGGATCTTCAGTTTTTAACCGGAGGGCCTATTTATAATAGGCCATACATTCTCCCGCAAATCTCTAAGAAAGAGAATGAGATATGTCCTACAGTAAAGATAGACAATGCCACAATAAAAGCACTCATATCCGACTTAAACATAGCATCCAAGGAATGGGCAATTCGTCAGTATGACCACGAAGTTAGGGCGTCCACAGTTCTTCATCCATTAGTTGGAAAGATAAACAAGACAGGTCCTGGAGACGCATCGGTAATAATGCCTATTCCTGGAAGCTATAAAGGGCTGGCGATGGCGGTTGGATGCAATCCGTGGTTTACGTCTGAGAATCCATATAATGGAGGGATGTCCTCTGTCGATGAGGCATGCCGAAATATAGTTGCAGTAGGAGCAATGCCTCACTCACTTACAGATTGTCTTAATTTCGGAAATCCAGAAAAACCAGAAAGACTTGGAGAATTCAGAGAAGCAGTGAGGGGATTGGGTGACCTCTGTAAAAGTTTGAAATTACCAATCCCATCAGGAAACGTTAGTTTTTATAATGAGGCATTTGAAGGGAGGCATATTCTGCCGACACCAACGATTCTTGCATGTGGGCTTATCAAAGACATCAGGAAATTAGTATCCGCAGACATAAAGGAAGAAGGTAACAAGCTTTTTCTTGTAGGAAAAACAAAAGATGAAATGGGAGGTTCTCTCTTTTTCCGTAAGTTTGGTGGTAGTGGAGGAAATGTTCCAGGAGTTCATGCAGAAAATCTCATATCACTTACAAAGAAAATGCTTTTCGCAATGGATAAGAAACTTATTAGAAGCTGTCACGACTGTTCCGATGGAGGCTTAGCAATTGCTGCAGCAGAAATGTGTATCTCTGGTGATATTGGACTCAATATGGATTTATCAGTAATGAATTATCTCAACATAAGCCAGAAACTATTTTCAGAGAGTAATACGCGCTGGATTATAGAAGTACAAGAGCGCAATGTGTCAACAATCAAATGTATTTTCGGCGATGATGTGACATGTATTGGTACAACGGGAGGAAATAGTCTCGACATCGAAGATACTAGGATAGACATTTCTATTGACGAATTAAGGAAAATGTGGAATGAACCTCTATGGAATTGTTTAGGAGATCGTTTCGAATGAAACCTGAAGATATTAGAGTGTGTATTCTTAGAATTGAGGGAACTAATTGCGAGGATGAAATGTACGAGGCATTTCGAATGGTTGGTACTAATCCTGAAAAGGTGCATCTTAAACAATTTACAAATGAGATTTCTGCTGGTATGAGGAGGGACATCGAGGATTATGATATACTGATATTTCCAGGTGGCTTTTCCGCTGGTGACTACATAAGAGCGGGTGCAATTTTTGCGGCTGAAGTCAAATCGGCGATTGGACCACAAATTAAAAAATTTGTGGAATCGGAAAAACCAGTACTTGGAATATGTAATGGATTCCAGATTTTAGTGGAGTTAGGGCTTCTTCCTGCGACAGATGAAATTATGTCTTCCTGTCCTAGAGCAGCATTGTACAAAAACGATTCTCTGAGATTTGAGTGTCGTCCTACATTTGTAAGAAATGACAATAATGGCAAGTGCATTTTTACTTCCGAGATACCGAAAAAAAAGATTTTGATGATTCCGTCAGCACATGCTGAAGGTAAACTTTTGGGCATAGATTCTAAATTTATAGAAAAATCGGAAGAAAACGACCAGATTGTATTTAGATATGTCAAACCGGATGGGAAAAGCGCAACTTATCCATGGAACCCTAATGGGTCACCATCAAATATTGCAGGAATATGCAACTGTATAGGAAATGTTCTAGGAATGATGCCACATCCCGAACGTGTCCTGACTAGGTTTACTCATCCTGATTGGACAAGGGGATATAATTCAGAAGATGGAGATGGCTTAGCGATTTTTACATCTGTTATTAAGAGTTTGATCTAAAATCTTCTGCTTCGAGCATGCAACGTAATGTCTCTTGTGGTAAATGGAGTTTTCTTGATGTTAAATTTATGTTTTGCGCAGATATTCCCGAAGAATTCAATAATTTGAAACTAGTACATCCCGCACTTGAGTTTAATTGATCACTTTTATATCATTGCAAATGTCGCTCGGCGTTCTAATATATAATCAGTACACGCTTTGTCTGTTCTCCCTTTACGTAGAGAATTGCAATTAATTTAATATTGATTATTTGTTACTGCAGACTAACGTGGTGATTAAATGACAAAGAAGCAGTTCAAAGCCGAATCGAAACGTCTTTTGGACCTTATGATCAATTCGATTTACACTCACAAAGAAATTTTTCTTAGAGAAATTATTTCAAATGCATCTGACGCGATTGACAAAATGAACTATAAATCAATGATAGACTCCTCTTTGGGTATTTCAAGAAAAGATTTCAGGATAGACATTAAAATTGATCGTGAGGCACGCACAATTACAATTTCTGATAATGGTATTGGGATGAATAAAGAAGAAATAGAGTCGAATCTTGGAATCATAGCACGCAGTGGTTCATTAGATTTTAAAATAACCAACAAGAATGAAGAGGTAGACTCTATTATAGGACAATTTGGTGTCGGCTTCTACTCAGCGTTTATGGTATCTGATAAAATTACTGTGGTTTCAAAAGCCTATAATTCTGAAAGTGCATACAAATGGGAAAGTTCCGGTGCTGATGGTTATACAATTACTGAATTTAATAGAAGTTGTGCCGGAACAGACGTTATTATGCACATTAAACCCGACACAGAAGAGGATAATTACTGTGAGTTTCTAGAATCCTATAGATTACAAGATCTTGTAAAGACATATTCTGATTATATTCATTGGCCTATCCACATGATGTTGGAAAAAGGAGAATGGAAAGAAACTGGGGAAAAAGATGATAAAGGGGAGCCAAAGAGAAGTTATGTTACGCATTTTGAGGATACAATTGTCAATAGCATGATTCCCATATGGCAAAAAAACAAAAAAGATACAAATGATGATGAGTGCAAAGAGTTCTACAAAGCAAAGTTCCACGACTATGAAGATCCAACTTCTATAATTCATGTAGACGCAGAGGGATTAGTGAGTTACAAGGCTATGCTTTTCATTCCTAAAAGAGTCCCATTTGATTTCTACACAAGAGAGTACCAGCCTGGACTTCAACTGTACTCTAACGGTGTTCTTATTATGGACAAGTGTACCGATATTCTTCCATTTTGTTTCCGTTTTGTCAAAGGTGTTGTAGACTCACAAGATTTTTCACTAAATATATCTCGTGAAGTGCTCCAGCATAATTCACAGTTAAAATCAATTGCATCGAATTTAAAGAAAAAAATTAAATCAGAACTGACAAGACTGATGAAAGATGATGAGAGTCAATATATAAATTTTTACAAGAATTTTGGGCGACAACTTAAATATGGTATTGTTGAAGAATATGGTGCAAACAAAGAGCTTCTACAAGATCTCCTAATGTTTTATTCATATAAAAATGACAAGCTGATCTCATTAGATAAATACGTTCAGTCAATGGAAAAAGACCAAAAAAATATTTTCTATGTTACATCAAGCTCTATTGAACAGGCAAAAAGCCTTCCGCAGACTGAGCAAATATATGAAAAAGGATACGACCTATTGTGTCTCACGGAAGATATAGATGAATTCGTCATGAAGACTCTCAACATTATTTCAGAAAAAAAGCTTTGTAATATTACTTCTGACGATTTAGGTATTGAAACTGAAGAAGAGAAGAAATTAGCAGAAGAAAAACAGAAAGAGTCTAAAGATCTTCTAGATTTCGCTCTAAAAGTTCTAGATAAAAAGGTCTCTGCAGTGAACATCTCGCATAAACTAAAGAGTCATGCTGTGCTGCTAACAACGGAGGGACACATTACTCTAGAAATGGAAAAATATTTCAAGAGCATGCCTGGCAGTAGTAATGAAGACATTAGAGCTAATCGTGTGCTCGAACTGAATCCATCACACACGGCTTTTAGCGCTCTTAAGTCAGCATTTGATTCAGGAGAGAGGGAGAAGGCCGAAAAATTTATAAAAATTATGTTTGCCCAGGCAAATATTATGGCAGGTCTTCCTATAGATAATATAAATGAGTATTCCAGTCTCATATTCAGCCTTTTTTAAACTGTTGAAGGGGATCTATTCCCTGATTTTTCAACAGATAGATATCGGTGACTACTAAAATATATAAAGAATGAAATAATAGCTTGGCCGAGAGGGACGCCGTTCCCTCGCATCACTAAGTTACTATCACGATTACTGCCGTTTCGGCGGTGAAGTTACACATTCCGAAAAGCCATAGCGAGAAGTGTCAGGAGACAGGACACAGACATAGAGACAGCGCTGCAGATGAGAGGAGTCCCCGGGTGAGAGAGTGGGATGGGCAGGAGGAGATGCGAGTTAGACGGCTTCTTGTCTCAGGAAAACGATTCAGATGAATAGTATTGATCCTACTGCGACTAAGTATATGATTAAAGCCAAGATTGTTGCTGAGGGTATTGTAGAAAAGCCGGATGTCGTCGGAGCAATCTTTGGACAAACGGAAGGACTTCTTGGTGACGAGCTTGACCTTCGTGATCTTCAGAAGTCAGGAAGAATTGGACGTATAGAAGTCGACGTTATCTCCAAATCTGGGAAATCGGATGGTATCGTATACGTGTCATCGAGTCTTGATCAAGTTAAGACAGTCATTCTTGCTTCAGCGTTAGAAATTATCGATCGGGTTGGACCTTGCAAAGCCTCCATTAGAGTTCTTGGAATAGAAGATGTTCGCATAACTAAGAAAGAACAAGTTATTGAAAGAGCAAAAGAACTTCTTAATGATCTTATTAAACAATCAAAGGGTAGAAGTGCAGATCTAACTGAGAGTGTCAGACAAAGTATTCAGGTCGAAGAGATCACTACATACGGTAAAGATAGATGCCCGGCGGGGCCGAATATTAAAGATTCTGAGTCAGTAATCATCGTCGAGGGCAGGTCTGACGTTATAAACCTTCTCAAAATTGGTATCA
>JAKSHT010000011.1 GCA_024399215.1 archaeon
TCAAATTTATCCCTCTCGCACATACAGAAAGGTTGGATTTAAGTCAAACTCTTAAAAAGCCCGACAAAGGGATAACGTACGCACACCTTCCCAAAAAATTCAAGAAATACCCCATCATTGTTGATAGTGAAGAAAATGTTTTTTCCTTTCCTCCAATCGTCAACAGCTCACTAACAACGGTCACAACAGAAACTAAAAATCTATTTATAGACGTAACGGGGAACGATCTTAAGACCGTAAAAACTACACTAAACATTGTTACAACCGCAATGGCGGAGCGTGGAGGAAAAATCATGTCTGTCAACATGCATGAGAACGGTAAATTGTTCAAGTCCCCAGACTTTTCTCCGTCAATTTGGAAGTTTGCACCAGAGGATTGCAAAAAATTTCTTGGCGTTGAAATTAATGCAGATGAAATGATACATTCCCTTGAAAAAATGGGGTTAGAAGGTGTCTATAATAACGGAATCATATGCGTGAAAGTACCACCCATAAGACAAGACATCATGCACGTTGTAGATATTTACGAAGATGTAGCCACAGGATACGGATTTGAAAATTTTGGAAGAAAGCATGTGCTAACGCAGACACATGGAAAATTAAGTTCTGTTACAACATTTTCAGAGAAAATTCGTGACCTCATGGTTGGTATGGGATTCACCGAAGCTATAACTCTTACATTCAGCTGTGAAAAAGAAGAATTTGACTTCTCTGGATTTCCAAAAGTGGATGTTGTCACAGTTATAAATCCCATTACCGAAGATCATACTTGTCTTAGGGCATCTCTGTTCCCCAGTTTGATGCGGATTCTTAAACGCAGTAAGCGACGCGATCTTCCCCAGAAAATATTCGAAGTGGGTGATGTCGTGGTAAATGCAAAAAAACAACGCCGGTTATGTGCGGTTATGGCTAACTCATTAGTTTCGTTTACAGAAATTAAATCCTACACCGAAGCAATTCTCAGAGAAATTAAATTGGATTACACACTAACAACTTCACATTATGATACATTTATCAGTGGAAGAGGTGCAGAAATCACATCTGGTGAGAATTATGTTGGACACTTCGGAGAAGTTTCACCCAAAATCATAACAAATTTCGGAATCGCTCATCCAGTAGTAATGCTTGAGCTTATTATCTAGCCCACCACAACAAATAAAAATCATCATAAGCAAAAAATATCAAAGATTCCGAATCTTACCCCACAGCCTTGGAATCATCGCTGCAATGACCGATTGTTTCGTGAGCTCTTTCCTATCTATAACCCCTTTACTAAGAACACCAACAGCACCGCAAGTCTGTCCAACATTTTCTTTGCCATAAATCCTTTCTACAGCCTCACTGACAGTCATTCCTCGTTTCACAAGCTCAGATATTTCGTTCGGATACCTAAAGCCCGGACCCAACCCTGTAGTAATGCCCCCATCTTTGTCAACAACCGCGCAGTGCTGAATGTCATAAAGAAATCCGTATCTATCAAAAACACCAGCCTCTATACCAACACCCAAGGTATGATTGCCAATACATGCTTTTGCTCTATTTTTTGCCCCTCTTTCCGTTTCTTCCTCAAATGGCTGTTCCGGAACACCACTATCTACGCTAACGGCAAATATCCTAACGTCACCATAAATTCTCTCCATAACTTCTCTCACTGCTTCTATCTTAACAAAATTGAGAGATCCAACGGCAATATCCATTGCCTCCATATTGCCACTTCTTGAACAAACACCATTCATAACATCTGTAGAAGATATTTTAGATCCATCCGTCTTAGAAACCATCTTGACAACAGATAGTTCAATCTTTTTGATTGCCGAAAATCTTCCAATAACCTTTTTTCCATTTTCAAACGTCTCTTCAGATACAACAAGAATATCTACATCACGCATTATATTAGACGGTCCGTAGACATCATTAATCTCAAATAAGAAACACTCTTTCCCCTTTGATTCAACATAATCTTTCACCGATTTATATCTAATATGATACGGATTAACAAACCCTCTTGAGCACCGTGCCATATCATCCGAGGTTATCCCAATAAACACCTCACCACCAAATGATAAAGCCCTGTCTATTATCGTTTTATGTCCAACATGAAGGGCATTAAACGTACCGGCGACGGCTATCTTCATACTCTTCTCCTCTCTCTACCCATAACAACAAAGGACAACCACAACTAAAGAAGTTATTCCCTCTCCTTCACAACCAACATCGTGTGTCGTCATCTAAACTGCTTCTCGTTTTACTCCACAGTGTCAATGGAGACCGCATCTCCTGTCCATCTCATTCAGTACAACTATTATGCAATGATCTGCATGAAGACTCAGCGGACCCACAGAAATTTTACTGCAAAGATGTGAAGATATTTTGTTTTCCTCCTCCTCCGTAAGATCCTTGTCATCACCAAGAATAAAACACGGGTTCTCCGGAAATACATATCCTCTAACGTCAACTCCGTCCTCTTTAAGATACACAAATTCACATCTGCTTGCCAGGTTGTTTACAAGTTCTCCTAAAGACATCCTGGAAATATACACACCGGGGGATGACATACATTCTAAAGTAGAGACTTTTTTGATAAGTGCATTTCTTATAAGGGCCGCCGTACTCCTTTCATCCGGATTGAGATATCTAAGCTCCGGTCCATAAAACCTCACCGTTTTGGGAGCATCATCTCCCCCTTGCATAACAAGATAAATTTCAGAATCTTTTCTAAGATCATGACTCAAAAAGAATGTAGAATTTATACATCTAACAAGAACGTCCAACCTTCCAGCGCCACCACATATATCATCGAGCCTAAACTCCCCCGTAGTGGGTGCACGATGACCAATGACGACAAACCTGATCATGAAAACCTCATTTCAATTTCATCTCTCTAAGTTAGACAAATCCATCATGCCCATCTGTTTCATAAACTGTTTTCTCGTCTTACGATCGCCCATCATACTTTTGACAGCTTTTTTACTATTGTTGTACTGTTTAATGAGCTCTCTAACTTTATGAATATCTGTTCCCGATCCAATGGCGATCCTCCGAGCACGAGAAGCCCTAATAATAGTCGGGTCATTTTTTTCCTCTTCAGTCATCGAATCTATGATATACTTGGATGTTCTCAGCCTCTCCTGGCTTTCTTCATAATTAATCTTCTCACCGATTCTGCTCATTCCCGGGATGAAAGATACAATTTTCTCTAATGGACCAACCTTATTCATAGCCTCAAGTTGGTGATACATGTCACTAAGAGTGAATTTTCCAGACATAATAGCTTTTCCGGAATCCAACACCTCTTGATTTTCTCCTATCTCCTCCTTAGCTAAATTTGCAAGTGAAGTAAGATCCCCCATCCCAAGTAAACGCGAGATAAATTTACTAGCGTCAAATGGTTCCAAGTCACGGATGTGCTCTCCAGTACCAATGCAGACAATTCTAGAGTGTGTCTTTGAAACGGCACTAATGGCGCCACCACCTTTTGCAGTGCCGTCCATTTTTGTAAGAATAACTCCTGTAATTCCTATTGCGTTATGAAATGTCTCAGCTTGGGGTCCCGCTTGTTGTCCTATCTGCGAGTCGAGTACCAGTATCTTTTCCTGTGGATTTGCCACTTTGTCTATGTTTTTTAATTCCTGAATAAGATCGACTTCCAAGGAATGACGTCCAGAAGTGTCTATTATCACTACCTTCTTACCTCTAAAATGTTCAATGCCATCCTCAACTATTTTTGCAGCATCTCTTTCTTCTGGTTTCCCGTATACTTCTACATTTATTTTTTCGCCAAGCTGACGTAATTGATCGTAGGCCGCTGGCCTGTGAACATCTCCCGCTATAAGTCCAACCGAAAATCCTTTTTTACTAAAAAGTAAAGCCAATTTCCCTGCCGTAGTCGTTTTACCTTGACCATATAAGCCTACAATCATGATGGTCTGCGGTCGAAATTTAAGGCCCTCTCCGTTATCTATAAGGTCAATAAGCTCATCATAAATGATTCCCACTATGTGATCTTTAATACTCCTGCCCGCCGCCGGCTTCTCATTATTTGCTCTGTCCTCTATCCTTCTAGTAAATTCTAAAACCGACTGAACATTCACATCCGACTGAAGGAGCACCCTTTGAAGATCCCTAACAACGTCCTTAACAAGCCTCTCACTGACATTCGTTGAGCCCGTGATACGCTCGATTATATTTCTTAACGATCTTCCCAAACCCTCCAGAACCATAATCGTCTGCCCAAACACCCATCAACGAAGCATCCAAAAGCCACCCACACATGCAGCCACCGGAGCCCACGAGCCCGACAAAAGCGGACGCCCGCTCCGAATCTGTATGTTCAACCTGGCCAAGCACATAAGTTAGGTATTATAGATACCCAGACTTCTGAAGAGCCATTAGGTCCTCTGTACTAAGCTTATCGCCGCTCTTGAAACGGGCAAATATACTATCAGCCGTCTTCTTAGATTCAGCGTCGCTTTTTCTCCTACGAACACCCTTTTGTTTATCCTTAACGTCCGTAAAGCGCTTCTCGGCCTTACGACAATCCTTAATCAAGCCGACTAACTTCTTGTGCTCTTTGTCAGCCGCCTTCTTAGATTCAACAAATTTGGCTTGAGCCTCATCCGCCTGCTTCCTCAACGAATCCGCCTGCTCATACAACAAAATCATCTGATCATGTTCAGACTGCGCTTTCTCCGCATACTCTGCAACTGACTTATGGGCTTTTTCAGCAAGCGTTTTGGCCTCCTTAAGTTCAAGAGACTTGCCTTTCAGATCTTCTGAGATATCCTCTAATTTCTCTCTCTCCTTAATGATCGCGTCAAGCTCCTTGAGTCTCTTGACGAGAGCCTCTTCTTCTTTCTTCTTCAGGACCTGTATTTGCTGCTTATTCTCAAGATCAGAAAACTCTTTTCTCAATTGCCTAATCGACGGCTGACTCTTGTCTGGAGCGGGATGATCTTTCTTCATATCCCGGTACTGCTCTGTTATATTCGCCACAACCTTATTGCATTCGTCCCTCTCGACCTTTGATTCTTTAACCTTGAGGTTGTACTCATCGCGGAGCTTCCTGTGCTTGCCTGCCTCACCAACCAACTCTCTGACTTGCGCGTTGAGCTCGTCTCTCCTAGCTATCCATTCCCTTGTCTGCTTGTTAAGATCGTCCCTCAACTTCTTACTCTTCTCCGCATCATCGTTGATGGACTCACGTTTCTGCCTCAAATCTTCCAGGTTCCCTAACTCGACCGTCTCCTCAACAGGCGCCTCGGCGACAACTTCGCTAGGCTCCCCCGATCGCTGAACCTCTTCCCCCGTATCTACCATGAAATCACTCAATGCCCAGTGCACCAAAGTTGGAGCATCGGATAACCCCAATGAGGCGATATAGGGGCAGAATATAAAGATTTAGGTACAAACAGAACATGACCTGAATACATTTCAACTCATATTATTCCGCATAGTCTTTAGATAAGTATGATTATAATCCTTCGATCCTAACTACGGACATTCTTTTATATAGAGAACAAATCGCCAGCTGACATATCATGAACAATCTTTGTCCCCTTGACTACAGATACGGAAGAGATGAGATGAAAAAGATATGGTCCGAAGAAAATCGACTTCAGTATGAAATGGATGTAGAAGCGGCACTTGCAGAGGCGCACGCTTCGCTTGGGACGATTACAAAGGAAAATGCCAACGAAATCAGACGTGTCGCGAACCTATATGTCACCAGCATCAAGAGAATAAAAGAAATCGAATCCGAAACGAGACATGATGTTATGGCAATGGTTAAGGCTATGGCTGAGCAATGTAACGGCGATGCTGGAAGCTTTATCCACTATGGGTCCACTTCCAATGACATAACAGACACCGCTATGGCTTTGCAGATTAAGGCATCCATCGAGTTAATACAAAGAGACGTCGATTCTCTCATTATAACTCTTGCCAACCTAGCAAAAAAAGAAAGAGATACAATAGCAATCGGAAGAACACATGCTCAATTCGCCATACCAATTACATTCGGTTTTAAAATATCGGGCTACATAGCAGAAATGCTCAGACATAGAGAGAGGTTAGAACAAGCCAAATCAAGAGCCATTGCCGGAAAAATGGCCGGTGCGGTAGGTACCGGCGCAGCATTTGGTGAAAACTTCCCTACAATTCAAGAAAAGGTCATGCTTATCCTTGGACTCACATACGAGCCAGTAGCAACACAAATTGTTGGAAGAGATAGGTACACAGAAATTATTTGCATCGCTGCAAACATCGCAACATCTCTAGAGAGGTACAGTACCGAAATTAGAAATCTTCAAAGACCAGAAATCGCCGAGGTTGCGGAACCATTCGATAAGAAAAAGCAGATAGGAAGTTCCACGATGGCACATAAGCATAACCCGATGCTATCAGAAAATGTCTGCGGTCTTGCACGTATAGTTAGGTCCATGATGACCCCAATGTATGAATCACAAGTCCTGTGGCACGAAAGAGATATTTCCAACTCCAGTGCAGAAAGATTCATTTTTCCACATACATTCACACTTCTCGACGACATGCTCAAGAAAACAGAGGCAATATTCAGAAAACTTAAAGGCAACCGCGATAAAATGATAAAAAATATTGAGCTTTCAAAGGGTCTCATAATGGCAGAATCACTTATGATGAAAATGGCCGAAAAAGGCATTGGGCGACAGTGTGCCTATGAAATCGCACGTTCAATATCAATGACCGCCGAGAGTGAAGGAAGACAACTAAAGGCCGTTGCTCTAGAAAGGAACGACATTAAGAATTTCATGACAGAAGACGAAATTATCACAGCGGTAGAACCCTCGAACTACACAGGTAGCTCAAGAGAAATTGTCAATAAAACACTTGCCATGGTTGAAAAAGCGTTAGGTGTGAAAGTATAAATGCAACTATCAACACGCAAAAAGCGCCAGCTGATAGTGGCCGGCATAACAGGTTTCATTTTTGGCACAGCTTTGTGTCCTGCTCTGTGGTTCAGCACAGGCCATCCAATATCTTTTGGAATAATTCCTATCTCTATACTAATGAACTTAGCCCAGGCGTATTTGGCGCCCGAGCACTAAAAACTCACTTAAACAACAAATCACCAGCATCGGGGCCCGGCTTCACAGAATAGATTTCTGTGAACTTCATTTTCACAAGGCCTTTAGCTGGTAGCGGTTTCCTTGCCAACATCCATTCTCTGGCCTTTTCATAGTCGCCCCCAGACGTAACATATTCAAGAACCCCTTTAATCTGGTACGACATCTCTTCTCCTGGCACCCAAACATCAAACGCTGCAATAGGGTTTTCTATGATATTTTTCAATGTTTTCTTCATGAAATTGTCAACAATCCATAGCGTCTCATCATCCTGAAGAAACATTGCACCTATTGGGACAACATTAGGAATGCCCTCCTTAGAGGACGTCGCCAAATGAATAACCTTCATTTTGGCAAGTTCTTCCCTGATACTCTCGTTCATTTTGACCATTCTACCACGCTTCCAGTATAGCTCTAGATATATATGTAAACTCCAGAAATCAACCACGCATAGATGGCCACTCCATAGTTAAAATTTATATCATTAATGCTAGATGCCCACCTGGCTATGGGCAAGTAGATCAGCTCGGCTAGATCGCTTCGTTCGCAACGAAGAAGTCGCGAGTTCAAATCTCGCCTTGTCCATTCAAATTCCCAAAATTTGCTATCAAGCCAGACACATGCCACATGCACGCATCGGAACGAGGCCGACCGTCTGCAGCAATATGCGCATGCTACTATAGACCTGAAGCAGAAAATTGAGACAGCTACACCTTTCGACGGGTACTTCATTTAAATATAGGAATTAGGTAGGGGGAGTATAATCCCTTCAAAATTACCCGAAGGAGCATACTATGGCGAGAATGCACGCAAGAAAGAGAGGTAGGGCATGTTCAAAACGCCCGGTACTTACAGACAACCCCACGTGGGTTACTGCCTCATCCGATGAAGTTGAAAGCACTATTGTAAAATTGGCAAAAGACGGTATGGGATCTGCCAAGATTGGCCTCACTCTGCGAGACCAGTATGGAATTCCAAATGTCAAACTCCTAACCGGCAAAACAATAACAGAAACTATGAAGGAAAAAGATGTAGCACCCGTTCTTCCAGAAGATCTAGCTAGTCTGATGCGACGCGCAATTAATCTTAGCACACATCTAAAAGAAAATCATGGGGACACATCCAATAGAAGAGGACTTTTATTAATCGAGGCCAAGATCAGAAGACTCGAGCGATATTACAAAGATAATGCTGTCCTACCATCTGACTGGAAATATTCACTCGACACAGCGGAAATAATGCTTAAGTGAGACAGAATATGGACGAAGACGTCCTTTCTCGAAAAATTACTAGTCGGTAATCGAAAGCGGTTGACATCATTCGTAGCCATAACTTTGTTCAAAGTTATTCCCACTATGACGCGGACGGGATTTCCGCCGCGGGCATAGTCGCAACTGCACTTTTCAGAAAATCGAAGGGGTTCACTGTTACCATACTTCCAACACTAGACAAAGACTCCATGGAAACAATAAAAGGGTCTAGTGCGGAATGTATCATAATCACTGACCTAGGAGCATCATACATAAAAGAGCTAGAAGAACTGAACAAAGATGTAATCGTTCTCGACCACCACACATTACGAGACGATTCTGACAAAGTTGTATACGTCAATCCTCACATTGATGGCAATGACGGTGCATGTGGTGCTACGATAGCATTTTTACTCTCAATTGAAATGGAAGAGAAAAACTGGGACCTTGTCCAAATTGCTTTAGCAGGAATTGTAGGAGATAAACAACACCTTCACGGTCTTTCTGGGTGCAATCAATACATCCTAAGAGAGGGCATCAAGAGAGGGTATATATCCACATCCGAAGGATCCATTATCCCAACGGGGCAAATTGTTAACTCATTATACACCTCCATAGATCCATACATAAGAGGAGTCTCCGGAAACTTCGAGGGCGTTAAAAAAATTTTGGAAGAAGCAGGAATTCTATCGGAAGGAAAATTTACATTCGGAAATGGTGGTTGGAGGAGACTATCATCACTCATTGCTATCAAGTTGATAAAACAAGGTGTTACACTTGATACAATGACCGAAATCACTAGAAGAAAATACACTCTCAAAGATTGGGCTATGGATGCAGAAACACTTGCCAACATTCTTGACGCTTGTGGGAGACAATCTTTTCAATGGATTGGTATAGGAGTCTGCCTTGGCAGCAAAGAGGCCCTTGAAAAAGCAAAATTGTTGAAAGAGGAGTACGGCAAAGCTATCGTCAACGCTGCAGTCGAGCTTGATAAAAATAAACTTAGAGAGTTAGAAAATATACAGTACTTTGATTCGACGGGATTCACTGGCATTCTTTGTGGTGTTGCAATGCGTTTTATTGGAAATCCAAATAAACCTGTTATTGGCATAGACTGCTCCGATGAAAAGATCAAGCTATCTGGAAGAGCCACTATCGCTCTCACCAAAAAGGGGGTAAATCTTGCAGCTGCATTACAGCAATCTGCGCAATCTGTTGGTGGCAACGGCGGTGGCCATGATATTGCCAGCGGTGGCAGTATTCCAAATGGGTCTAAAGAAGATTTCTTAAGAGAAACTGACAAAATTATTGGTCAGCAGCTCAAGAGCGCCATGTAACGTCGACGTCATCAGTTCTAAACTTTTGTACTATCGCAGTATCTTCAATACGCATACGCACTCCAGAAGAATACATCAGACTACCAAGCCAAGCAATCATAGCACCGTTGTCTACACATAACTTTTTATCAGGAACATAGACCCGCGCACCCCTTTCTTCGGCCATTTTTTGAACCATGTCCCTAAGATGCGTATTTTGAGCAACGCCACCTCCAAGAAGAATTTCATTTTTATTCAAATGTGCCATTGCCCGCTCAGAAACTTCGGCAAGCATTCCAAAACATATCTCCTGAACAGAGAATGCAATATCTTCTAGACAGTGACCTCTCTTCCGAAGGTTAAGAGCTGCCGTCATTATTCCAGAAAATGATACATCCATCCCCTTTACAGAATACGGAAGTTCAAGAAGCTTTGTCCCTTTTCCAGCTAATTTTTCAATAGTTGGTCCAGCGTAGTATCCAAGCCCTAACTCTCTTCCAAGCTTATCGAACATATTGCCGATTCCAATATCTAATGTCTCTCCAAATATGCGATATTTCTTGTTAGAAAATGCAATCACCTGGGTATTTCCTCCGGAAACATAAAGCAGCATAGGGTCAACGCATCTCGTTGTTGCCCTTCCTATTTCAACATGTGCAATGCAATGATTCACGCCAACAATAGGTTTATTTAATAATAAAGACAACGACCTAGAGGCTGTAGCAGCCACCCTTAGACACGGACCAAGACCTGGCCCCTTAGAAAACGCCACGACGTCTACATCTTTTAAATCGACTTTTGCATTTACAATTGCCTCCTCAATAAGCTTTGAAACAACGTTACTATGATGATTCGCTGCTTCTCTAGGATGTAACCCTCCGCTAGCAGGTTTATACATATCTAAAACGTTAGCTAAGACATTTGCATTATCATCAACAATACCTACTCCTAATGTGTGTGCCGTGCCTTCGATACCAAGGGTTATCATTTATTCACTGTCCTTCAAGATAACCTGCTGAGTAAAAATATTTGATCTCTCAGAACAATGTTACTAATAATCACATAGTAACACTTAATAAGAAGAAGCACGTGTCGAAAACCATAGGGCCCGTGGTCTAGGGGTTATGACGTCACATTGACATTGTGGAGGTCGCCGGTTCAAATCCGGCCGGGCCCACTCGAAATTAACGTGAGCAACATCTTCTGTTATGGGATCAGCCCGACCAACGCAGCGCAAAACGGATTTTGTCAATACTCCCTACTCGGGAAGTACGTCAATTGATTCACTCTCCAAAGGATGAAAACCTAGCTCAAATACCGGTCTGAACCCAACAACTTATCACCGAAGCCGCTAACAATCCAAGCGCAACAAAAACTGGGCCTATCCGGATTTGAAACGAAATCAACGGCCCCGAATTTTTTTCTTCGACGGACATCTCAGCAAATGATCTTTCTCCATCAGGACTAAAAATTGGATCATAACCGAACCCTCCATCTCCTCTCTCAAATGGAAAAATAAAACCATCACACTTTCCGGTAACAGTGAGTATGTTTCCTCCAATACAGCACCCGATACTACACCTAAACGAAGATCTTCTATCTTCCCGATTTTCCATTAATTTAAGAATTCCCTTATTTCCAATGGTTTTTTGCACATATGCCGAGTACACCCCTGGAAATCCATTTAAAGCATCAATAAAAATCCCAGAATCATCTATTATGAAATCCGTGAAGCCTTTTGTACGTAAATAAAAAACTCCTTTTTCAACAACATCTTCTAGCCTAGAGGTTTGTATTTCAGGATAAGTTATATGGTAACATTCAACACCCACACTCAAACGCTTAAACACTTCTTGATACTCGTTACACTTCCCCAAGTTAGACGTAATTATTTTGAGTTTCACGTGTATCTCGCCCTCCCTTTAATCTCTTCAACTTTTTCCAGTACTCTTTTCGAATCGAACATACATGCCTTGTATGAATCAACAACGAATTCAAATGCACCAACTATAGATGAATGCGCTGACGTAAGATCTCTTTCCAAAAGATGTATGTCTACCCCCATTTCCTCTAGACCTATGTTTGTATCACCTAGAGAAAAATCTATGAGACACAGCACCCCTCCTTTACTGAGTATCATATTGGATGTTGTCAAATCCCCATGCGAGATCCTGTTATTGTGAAGCTTAGCAACCACCTCTCCTATTTTACGGCATATCTCCCTCGCTCTTTCTGGATGTACATCCAATACGTATTTTGCTGTGTCACCATATATGTACTCCATTGTGATGCCACCTCCCTCAAGGTCCACGTCGTAAATTATCGGAGACCGAACTCCAGCTCTCCTTGCATCGCAAATAACTCTCGCTTCATTCTTAGTTCTTAACAAGCGGAGATGTTTATCGAGGTCCGGGTGGCGATATTTTTTTTTAAATCTAGTTTTCAAAACGGCATCTCTTCCATGATAATCAATACGGCAAACTGTAGCCTCAGCGCCCTTACAAATTTCTCCATTAATCATTTAGTACTACCAACTTATATGAATCACTCACTAACCAATGTATATCAAATCAAAAGATAAAATTAGAGGTAGGCATCCATTCCAAAAATCACAACTAACGGTTGCTAAACTTTTCAAATAAGAGAACTATCAAAAGTCAATAAAACTACCCCGCTCGTCATTTCCAACGAAATATCCAAACGAATTTTGATAAACCAAGACTCGTCACCTAGCAAGTGTACAAATGTTATTAATATCAAAAACAACACAGCCATGAGTTTTCAGAAGCATAAGAAAAGATTTTTCTCATCTCCTTTATATTCGTAATTCACCTACACTAGTCCGTGAAGCACATACCTACCGGGTGTGATACACTTGACAATCTTCTCGGAGGAGGGTTTGAAACTGGAAGCGTCACACTGCTATTCGGCGAAGGCGGCGCCGGGAAAACAAACATATGCTTACAAGCTGCATCTAATGCAGCTAAGAAAGGGCTAAAAACAGCGTATATAGACACCGAAGGTTTGTCTCCAGAAAGAATTAAGCAAATATTTTCGAGTAATGACGCAGAAAGTTTACTAGTTTTTCAAGCCCACAATTTCGAAGAGCAGGGGGACTGTATACAAAAAGCTTGTAAGCTTTCAGAAATTAGTAGCAAAGTTGGACTGATAGTGGTCGATTCCATATCTATTTTTTATCGTTTTCACTCTGACGATGTATCGACCAGAAACATGCTCACCAAGCAAACTGAAACACTTCTAAACATTGCAAGACGAAATGACATCACTGTTTTACTTACTTCGCAAGTTTATACAAATGTAGGTTCAGGATCTATAGAATTCTTAGGCGGTCACGCGCTACAGCATAACGCAAAAACAATCATTCGCCTAGACAAAAGAGGCAGCGGCAAGAGAGCTGCGGTGATAATAAAGCATCGCAGTCTTCCTGAAGGAAGATTCGCAAGCTATCGCATTGTAGCTACAGGCATTGAAAGTTGTTAAACACCTCTTGATACCGCATACTTTGCAAAGTCTACCATTATATCCTTCTCTCTGCTTGGATCCAGAAAATTTAATTCAGATATAGCTCTTCCTGCATACTCCTTGGCCAGCTTAACAGCATATTCTATACTACCATATTTTTCAAAGACAGATCTAACTACACTTATTTCCTCCTCAGATCCATCTGCTTTCCCGAATATAGAATAAAACGTCTCCCTTTCTTTTTCATCCTTAATACTTTTAATCGCATGACACGTTATAGCCGTGCATTTTCCCCTTCGAATATCATTACCGGCAGATTTCCCAGTTTTTTTAGGATCACCTACAATACCAAGAACATCATCAAATATCTGAAACGCAACCCCAAGAAAAGTAGCATATTTTCGAATTGCCTCTATTACCAAATCGTTTGCCCCTCCAATTAAAGCACCCCCTACTGCACTTGCAGAGAAGAGAGCTCCGGTCTTGAGGCGAATAGTTTCAACATATTCCTCTAGCGCAACTGTCCTAACATTATTCTCATTACTGATATCCATCTGCTGCCCCCGTGCTAAGTCCCATACAGCAGAAGTGACAGTTCTCAAAA
>JAKSHT010000012.1 GCA_024399215.1 archaeon
ATTGAGTTAGATTCAACACTTTGATTTTTATAAACATCTGATAAATTATTGGTCGTGTATTATCATGACTGGAAGTACAAAAAGAGATAAAATCGTCCTCGCCTACTCCGGAGGATTGGATACATCAGTTGCTATAAAATGGCTGCAGGATAAATATGACCTTGATGTGATTGCTATAGGTGTTAATGTAGGGCAGGCGCCAAGTTCAGACGATATTGTTGCACGTGCTCTTAGAAATGGAGCCGTTAAGGCGGAGTTTATTGATAAGAGAAAAGAGTTTGTGGAGGAATACGTGTGGCCCTCGCTTAAAGCTAACGCTATGTATCAGGATGTTTATCCTCTTAGTACTGCTATAGCAAGACCACTTATCGTCAAAACATTAGTTGAAGTTGCGAGATATGAGGGAGCGAAGTATATTGCACATGGTTGTACGGCTAAAGGTAACGATCAAGTCCGTTTTGATGTAGGCATTGTTTCGCTTGAGCCTTCTCTTAAAGTTATTGGCCCCATGAGAGAATGGGTTATGACGCGTGAAGAAGAGATTGAGTATGCAAAGAGGAACAATATTGAGATATCTGTCAAAAAGGAAAATCCCTTTTCAATTGATGAAAATCTTTGGGGAAGAAGTTGTGAGTGTGGAGTTTTAGAGGATGCATGGGTAGAACCACCAGATGAGGCATGGGGATGGACCACAGACCCACGGAGAGCCCCTGACGTACCGGAGTATATTACAATTGATTTTGTTGAAGGGGTTCCCGTAGCGATTGATGGAAAAAATCTTGATGGTATATCTATGATTGAGACTCTTAATGAAATTGCTTGTAGGCATGGTGTTGGCCGTATCGATCATATTGAGGATCGTCTTGTGGGTATCAAGAGTCGTGAGACATATGAGTGCCCAGCTGCTGCAGTTCTAATAAAAGCCCACAAGGCACTGGAATCGATGACTCTTCAACGAGACGTTATTGAATATAAGAGAGGTGTTGAACAAAAATTCTCGGAACTTATATACAACGGACTTTGGTTTGGTGTTCTCCGTGAGTCTATAAACGCGTTTATAAACGAAACGCAAAGATTTGTTACAGGTGTAGTTCGTGTCAAACTATTCAAGGGAAACGCCATGATAGTTGGTAGGAAGTCAGAATACTCGTTATATGATGAAGGTTTAGCGACGTACGCGAAGGGCGACGGGTTTGATCACAAGTCTGCTGTTGGATTTATTTACTGTTGGGGACTTCCCAATAAAACGACGGCCAGAGTTCATAAAAAGTGAATCCGTATGGTGGGTCGTACACTTTGGTCAGGAAGATTTGATGGGGACGTAGATAGCTCTACATTGGAGTTTACCTCGTCTCTTGACGTTGATGCGGCGTTATCCTTCTACGATGTAATGGGCTCTCTTGCTCATGTTAAGATGTTGAAGGAATGCAAGATAATTCCTGATGAAGATGCCGATGTGATAATAAACGGTTTAAAAAAGATCAGATCTGAGATAGAGTCCGGTGAATTTAAAATCGACAGATCTCTAGAAGACATTCATACAAATATTGAATTTAGGCTAACGGATATTGTTGGTCACATTGGTGGAAAACTTCATACAGCTAGAAGCCGCAACGACCAGGTGGTAACAGATTTTAAAATGTACCTAAGAGACGTTGTTCTTAATATTGTTAGTTTGATTGATGAGCTTATAAATGCACTGATAGAAATTGCGAAGAAAGAGGATTTGATAATACCTGGCTTTACGCATACTCAGCATGCTCAGCCAGTGACCATCGCACAGCATGCGCTTGCACATATTTTTAAGTTAGAGCGAGACGCTTCACGTTTTCTCGAAGCATTTGACAGAATGAATTATTGCCCGCTTGGATCCGCGGCTCTTGCTGGTACCACGTATCCGATTGATAGGATAATGGTGGCAGAAGCCCTTGGCTTCAAGGCGCCTACGCAGAATTCAATGGATTCTGTTAGTGATAGAGATTTTGCAACAGAATTGGCTTTTTGTTCATCGCTTACTGCCATACATCTTTCATCTATGGCAGAGGAACTTATCAACTGGTCATCGCAGGAATTTAACTTCATTGAAATGGATGACGCATACACAACTGGGTCGTCTATAATGCCACAGAAGAAGAATCCGGACATAGCAGAACTTATAAGGGGAAAAACTGGCAGCATTATTGGAAACCTTGTTACTATGCTCGTAATGATTAAAGGACTTCCTTTGTCATATAACAGAGATCTTCAGGAGGATAAGGCACCTGTTATGCTTTCACTGGAAAGTCTTCATAAATGTCTTGTGATGATGTCTAAAATTGTCTCAACTCTAAGATTTAATGAGAATGTTATAGCAAGTAAGGTTGCGCTTGGCTTTATTAATGCCACTGATCTCGCAGACTATCTCGCTATTAGGGGACTTACTTTCAGGGAAGCTCATGGTGTTGTTGGGACAATCGTTAGATATTGTATTGAGGGTAAGAAAAATTTGGAGGATCTTTCTTTAGGTGAGTTTAAAGAATTTTCAGAACTTTTTGAAGACGATGTCTACGATTACATTTCGATGAAGAGTTGCGTTGAAAGACGTAATTCTTTTGGAGGAACGTCTACTCAGTCTACAAGTGTCCAGCTAGATCATGCTATTCAAAACTATGCAAGGAGAAAGGATATAATAAAGAAAGAAAGTAATTTTATCAATGCTTGTTGGAGTAAACTTATCTCATAGGATGCTGTTTTGCTCAATTAGTCATTTAGAAATTGTCGGAACAATGTATGTCCTGCGAGATCATCTATTAAGAATTTTCGATGGGCGGTAACTGTCTGTGACTATAGACTTCGATGGATCTTCGAACTTTTAGATTGAGTGACTCGACTGGATGCGTTGTTTGATGAAACAAGGAAATGACGTGTGCGGCGTTATTTAGCGAAGAGTGTTTCTTTCCCGTTGGTCGGTTTCTCGTTAATAACAATAACTACACCCTTTTCAATTTCGATTGAACCTTTCATTAAGTTGACATTTTTTGCGTCTGGGCTGTTTGTGTTAATAAATAGAGAAAGACTGTCTGCTTCACTTGTATTTTTATACAAGTACCCATCGATAATTACCTCTCCTTTAGGAGGGACTTTAACGTTACAGCCTGCATCTACCCGAATAAAAGTTCCTTCGGATTCGTTTCGAATTTCATTATTTTTTAGGTATATTTGTTTAAAAGCCCCAATCTCTGCAACACCTGTGAGAAGCCCAGGTGTGCCATATCCAGATACACCGTACCCAATCTGATTGCTGAAATAGTTGTAGTGAAGATCATTCACGGTAGAAAGAATTTCTGTGATCTTGTTTTCTATGCGTTTGATCTCGCCTCTAGCCTTGTCGTCGTATGTTATGATATAGAACTCTTTTCTGTCTATTGGAAATATTAGTCTGTATTTTCCCTTTCTGTTGTATCCTTCTGGCTTTCTGTTTTGTTCAAGGTCTAACATGTTTAATGCAGTGTACATCTCTATGGTTTCTTTGCCTTCCTCGTCCTGAAAGTGGCCGTTGTCTGCTAATATCTCTTTTAAAATATCGGGGAACACAGGTGCTAAATTTATATAATCGGAATTTTCCGTGAGGACGTAATGGATGCTAAACGACTTCATTGTGCGTTCAATAGCTAGATTTTATATAAAGTATGAGCAAACCGCAAATGTATCTGGAGAGTGGGCTTGACGCTTTAAGTTTACTACATTATATATATTATTGCTTAAATTGGTTGGCAATGAGGTGTGCGCTCACAATTGCAGGTTCAGACTCTATTGGGGGGGCTGGGGTCGAAGCCGATGTTAAGGCTATGAGTTCAGTGGGTGTTCATGCTTGTGCAGTGATTACTGCTGTGACAGCACAGAATACGTGTGAGGTAAACCGTATTTATCCGATGCCGGCGGACATGATTCAATGCCAACTTGATACAATTCTCAAGGATGCAGATATTAAAGCAGTTAAAACAGGAATGTTGTATAGTGCAGATATTGCTAAATCTGTTGCTGGGGTTCTTGAAGATCATAGAATGCCGTTTATTGTTGATCCAGTGATGACCGCAGGCGTTGGAAACTCACTTGCGTCTTTGGATTTATGTCAGTCTATTAAAAAAGACATTATGCCACTGTGTGAACTGATAACTCCTAATAGACATGAAGCTGAAATTCTTGCCAATATGCCAATCAGGACTGAAGATGATGCCGAGCTGGCCTGTGAAATTATAGGAAAAGAGGGTTCGTCTGTCCTTCTTAAAGGTGGCCATATGGAGGGTAAAAGTGTGATAGATTACTTCTACCTCTCCTCACAAATCACTAAGATGGAATATCCTCGTCTTGAAAGAGCGGGGCACGGTGGTGGATGCATATTGTCATCGTATATTACAGCGTATATGGCAAAGGGTTCTGATATTATCGATGCAGTGAGAAAGTCGAGAGATCTTATCCAAGAATCGATTGCGTCAATGTATGTTATTGGGAAGGGAGATAAGTGTGTAAATCCCACGACTATGGCATTTGACAATTTAGCTAGGTCTAAAGTTCTGGACGAAATTGATGATGCCGCCGATATGTTGGCTAATACTATACCTAGAGAATTTGTTCCAGCCAATGGAATGATGATTGCATATTCGCTTGAAAACCCTGTTGGCCTTGAAGACATTGCCGTTATTGACAATGGAATAACTTTTTATAATGGTCGCCTTAGAAAGGTAGGTAAAGCGAGATATGGAGTCCCATGTGATGCATCGTATGTGCTGCTTTCCCTGATGAAGTATAATTGCAATGTGAGAGCCTTACTAGGCGTTGCATGTTCTGAAAATCTTCTCGATGTAATGGAAGAAGTTGGCCTTGACGTATTGATACCATGCTACGAGAAGCATAGGTGTCATTGTTTAAGTGATATCATTATTGAGGCTATTAGAGAACGGGGCAGAATTCCCGATGCGTTTGTTAAGAAGGATAGCGAAGAAAATGCTAGCATCCAGCTCCTTGGCAGGAATCTGAGAGATCTCCTGAACAAATTGAGACTTGTTCTTTAATTAAGATGACCTGTAGCAGGTAAGCCTCATAATTAAGTGCATCGTTCTGGGCTGATGACTTTAATAGTGAAGTATGAAGTCTCACCTGCGGCCATGTTGTTTGTATTGATCTCCGTTTTGTACTTGTACTCGTTTTCAGATATTTGTTCGTTTATGTATATCATTTCTTCGTCATACGGACCTATGGCTCGGATGATTTTTCCATTGTAGGGAAAGTCATATCGCAGTACTATTTTTCCGTCGGCTACTTTGGAGACTTTGTATATGACTCCGGTATCGCCAATGTATTCTCGTGAATTCTCAGGAAGATATTCAACCGCTATTAAATTATTAAAATTTCTCACCGCATATGCATTCCAGCCATAAGGGGATTTGATTGTAAAACATGTCTCTGGTGCATCTACTCCGAAGAATGCTTTAAACTCGGAATCCGAGTAAAAAACTTTCGATTTGTTAATAGAATACTCATCACTCTTTTTTAAATATCCGACTTTGCCTTCAAGTGGATAGACATCTGCTGAGCTGAATTCTATTGTGTCTCCGAAACGGTGACCAATAATGGCGTCTTCAAATGCTGCAGGAAGTTCACCATTGCCAATTACTATACTGCGGATGTTACTGAATGTATTATAATTATTGAAGTTTTCGAACTGTTCATAAATGAAAGTTCTATTTTTGTCATTGGCTACACTCATGATGTTGGTATCGAAGATAGCTGAATCTCCATCTCTGTCGTAGTAATTGTAGAGGCTTCCGACATACTCGATCTCAACACTATCTCCATACTTGATTACCGAATCGTGGCGTACAAACGTATTGTCATAAATTGTATTTCCGATAACAACGCTGCACGCCAGGAGAAGAATAATTGCACTGATGGAGATGATGGCGTCTCTGTTAGATGCTTTTAATTGTGGTTCTTTAGTTCCTGATTTCTCTTTTCCGGTGTTTTTATCTTTTGCCGAAGGCTTAGACTCCATACTAACTTTTTGTATTCTTGGTCCATCTGACATTTCAATTATCCTTTTCTGCGTAGTTCTGAGCAAAATAAGTTATTTTTGCCTTCTTGAATGGAGTGGAAGCTCCCATCCAAACAATGGCTGGGGCTACACTTTCATTTGAGCTTACTTTTTGGCAGCCATTTCCTCAGTAATGTTTCTGATAAAGTTTTCAGTTTTAATAGTTCCAAGATCTCCTTGATCTCTACTTCTAACAGAGACAATCGTACCATCTTTACTTTCTTTTTCTCCAAGAATAATCATATACGGAACCTTTTGTAGCTGAGCTTCTCGAATCTTGTATCCGATCTTTTCGTCTCTATTGTCAACTTCACATCTGATTCCTGATGCCTTTATTTTCATGGAAATGTTTTCAGCATATTCACGTGATTTTTCAGAAACTGAAATAACCTTGACTTGCATTGGAGCGAGCCAAACTGGGAATTTTCCCTCATAGTGTTCAATGAGTATCCCTATAAACCTTTCAATTGATCCAAACACGACTCTATGGATCATGATCGGTCTGTGTTTATCACCATCTGCACCTACATAAGTTACATCAAATTTTTGGGGCATTTGGAAATCAAGTTGGATTGTACCACACTGCCAAGTTCTTCCAATGGAATCTTCCAGATGGAAGTCTATTTTTGGTCCGTAAAAGGCACCATCCTTCTCATTAATTGTGTACTCAAGTTTAAGTTCGTCAAGAGCTTTTTTAAGACTGTTAGTAGCAACTTCCCAATCTTCGTCGCTTCCCATACTATTTTCCGGTCTTGTCGACAGTTCAACATGATATTTGAATCCAAAAAGTGAGTAGACGCTATCTATGATTCTGGCTATGCCCTTAATTTGACCTGAAATTTGATCTTTGGTCACAAAAATATGTGCATCATCTTGTGTAAAGCATCTGGCTCTCATAAGTCCATGAAGTGTTCCCGACCTTTCATGTCTGTGAACGAGGCCAAGCTCACTAAGTTTGATTGGAAGGTCTTTGTATGAGTGAGTGTCGTTTTTGTAAACTAATACCCCTCCAGGACAATTCATCGGCTTTATGCAGAAATCTTCATCCTCGATTACAGTTGTGTACATATTGTCTCTGTAATGGTTCCAGTGACCAGATTGCTCCCACAAATGTTTACTGAGCATCATAGGTGTGGAAATTTCTAAGTAATCTTCTTTTTGATGAATGCTTCTCCAATAATCTATGAGTATGTTCTTGAGAATCATCCCTTTTGGGAGGAAAAATGGAAAACCTGGTCCCTCTTCTGAAATCATGAAGAGCCCTAACTCTTTCCCAAGCTTTCTGTGGTCTCTTTTCTTTGCTTTCTCTAGCATTTCAAGATGCTTGTCCAATTCTGCTTTACTCTCAAATGCAGTTCCGTATATTCTCGTAAGCATTTTATTTTTTTCATTTCCGCGCCAATACGCGCCTGCGACAGATGTGAGTTTGTACGCTTTAATTGCCCCTGTATGCAATGCATGAGGTCCGGCACATAGATCGACAAATTCACCTTGCCTATAGAAACTGATAGGTATATCGTCAGGTAGACTTTCTATCAGCTCTACTTTGTAAATTTCTCCTCTCTCTCTCATGTATTGGATTGCTTCGTTTCTTGGAAGCGTGTATGTTTCAAGTTTGAGATTTTCCTTTACTATTTTGTTCATCTCAATTTCAATCTTTTCGAGATCATTAGGCGAAAATCCTTCGTTTTTATCAAAATCGTAGTAGAAACCATCATCTATAACTGGTCCTATCGCTAACTTTGTGCCAGGATAAAGTCTAAGAACAGCCTGAGCCATTACGTGCGAGGCTGTGTGTCTAATAATTGAGCGGGGATCTTTACATTCCTTTATCTCGCCATCGTTGTATAATGCCTTCATATGAAACTTCCTCCTTGCAACGGGTCCTTTGTCGCGTCGCAACTGCACTCGAGTTATTAATACTGTATCCTTGGATGGCAGTTATCATATGGCATTGATAAGATGCCGGTGGGAGTGGAATGATATGATTACTGAGATTTCAGATATGATCACCGTGGTTAAAAACAAAAAGCCGCTGGTCCTTCATATGACTAATTATGTCACAGCTTGCGATTGCGCGAATGTTACTCTCTGTGTTGGTGGTCTTCCAATTATGGCATCTGAGGTTGAAGATGCCATGGATATGGTGAAAATAGCATCAGCATTGATTTTGAACATTGGGACGCCAGATTCTGAATTGGTTGATTCTATGATAAAAGTAGGTAAGTTAGCTAACGACTTGAATATACCTATAGTTCTGGATCCAGTTGGGATTAGAAAAGGATCCTACAGGATGAAATTAGTTGACGACATACTTTCCGATGTTAAGATTTCTGTAATCAAAGGAAATGGAGGGGAGATAAGCGTTATGACTGATATGAATGGGGAGGTTGTTGGTGTTGATACTGTGAGAGGACCTTCTGACAATATTTTTGCGGTAAAAAAATTAGCAAAGACTACGGGTGCTGTGGTGGCAATGACTGGGGAAACAGATTATGTTTCAGACGGAACGCGCGTGTATATTTTATCGAATGGGAATCCAGTCATGGGTAGGATTGTGGGAACAGGATGTATGACGTCGTCTGTCGTTGGCTGTTATATAGGCGCACTAGGGGTTAGTGTCGATACAGTTTCTGCTGCCCTTTCGATTTTTTCTATTGCTGGAGAGATGGCGATTAATAATTCGAGTGGGCCTGGAATGTTTAAATCTGCACTTATGGATTCACTAAACAATCTTACAATTTTTGATGTAGAGACACATATCAGAGTCAGGAGATTATGAAGTGTAACATTTGCGTTGTGACTGATGATAAGTTATCAAACGGGTTGTCTCATGTAGAAATAGCCAAGTTGAGTTATGAAGGTGGTGCGGATATTGTCCAGCTTCGAGTGAAGGATAACGATCCAAGATTTTTAGATTGGGCCGTTACAATTTCTCAAATATCACGTTCTTTTGGCAAACTTTTCATTGTTAACGATAATATCGATATTGCGTTGCTTTCAGGGGCGGACGGTGTTCACGTTGGACAATCTGATATGTCTGTTAGACAAATTAGAGAGTTAGTTCCGGAAAATTTCATTATAGGTGTTTCCGTCGGAAATGTAGAGGAAGCAGTCACGGCGGAAAAGGATGGAGCATCTTATGTATCTCTCAGCCCAGTGTTTGATACACTATCAAAATTAGATGTGGGGCGTGGGAAAGGTATTGAGATGTTAAAGACAATTAGAAAATTTGTTAAAATTCCGTTGATAGCCATTGGAGGAATAAAAAAAGAAAATGTGGCATCTGTCATCAATGCTGGTGCGGACGGAGTTTCAGTGATATCTGCTGTTGTGTCTCAAAGGAATATACCAGCGGCTGTGGAAGAGATCCGACGAATTATTAAAGCAACGAAAGGTCGCCTGTAATTTTGTCAAGAATAGAATCTGTGCTGGGGCCCAGACCTATGCATGTTATTGATCCTGGAATAATTTCTGTTCTTCCGGAATCAGCTATTAGGCAATTGTTGATTGCGTTTATGTCAGCTTCTGATTTAATTTTATATAGTTCTTCTAACGAGTTAACTCGAAGGACGACTTTTTTTTGACCTTCTGAATACCAAGTATTGAATTCCCTAAAGTGTTTTTTTTCGGATACGATTGCACAGCTTACCGCAGCATGAGCTACCTGAGCCGCAATTTTGCCTGGCGACATTTTGAGATCGGTTCTCACAACGATTACTATTTTGTATTCCTCATTAGAAGACCCTATAGTGAGATTCATGAATGTATCTGGTGCGGTACTTAAAAGGTAGTATAAATCGATGCGGACTTTATTTTTAGTTTATACCACCCGTAAGTAGCCATTAAAAAATTGAAGCGAATAATGAAAATTAATAGTGGAGCTTGTGTGGATAGGTAGAAGATGTGATTTACAGACACACATCAGCTCTTCTTTTCCTTTAATAGACTGATCTTAATATGCGACCTCAAAAAATTCTTTTTTGATAATCATTATTAGGCAAATGCCATATTGGCTTTCGATGCTAGAAATCGTGAAAAGGGATGGACTTGCGAGGTTGTGCAAATTTGAAACAAGATCTGGCGTTCTTAGGACGCCTGCCTTACTACCCGTTGTCAATCCAAAAATTTTGCTAGTAACACCTAAGGAACTTCACAATGAATTCGGATTTGGGGCGATTATTACAAATTCATATATAATAAAAAATGACACGAACCTAAAAAATAGGGCTCAAACAGAGGGCTTGCACAAGATGCTTGATTTTCCAGGTATAATTATGACTGATTCTGGAACATTTCAAAGTCATATGTATGGAGAAGTCAAAGCTACAAATGATGAAATGATAGAGTTTCAAAAAAGCATTGGTACAGATATTGGTACAGTTCTTGACATTTTCACGGAGCCTTATTGGACAAGAGGTGAAGTTGCCGAGTCCATATCCGAAACTCTTGAAAGGACACAACATGCCTGTGATATTAAGGGAGATATGATGATCAATGGTGTCGTGCAAGGTTCAATCTATTCTGATTTGAGAGAAGATTGTGCTAGAAAAATGGCAACTATGAATGTTGATGTGCATCCGATTGGGGGAACTGTACCACTAATGGAGCAATATAGGTATGCAGAACTAGTAGACATTATTATTGCATCAAAAAAGGGACTTGCTGCTGGTCGTCCAGTACATCTGTTCGGCGCTGGGCATCCGATGCTTTTGGCGTTTGCGACACTTTTGGGATGCGATCTTTTTGATTCAGCATCGTATGCTAAATTTGCAAGGGACGATAGGTTTATGTTTACAGATGGGACATTTCGTCTTAGTGATATGCAATTTTTAGATTGCAACTGTCCTGCATGTAGAGGGAATACGTTAGAATCTATCAAAAGAATGGACAAAAAATCACGAGAGAATGTAATTGCTCGTCACAATTTATATCAAATTACTAGCGAATTGGCACTAATTAGAAGGTGTATTGAAGAAGAAAGACTTTGGGAACTCGCAGAAATTAGATGTAGAGCACATCCTTCGTTGCTCGATGGTCTTAGGAGACTGAAATTTTATAGAGATTATCTTGAGTGTAAGGAACCGATTAGTCGTGATCGTGCAGTTTTCTATACAGGTGGTGAATCACGTGCGAGGCCTACTTTTTATAGGTATACTAAAAGACTCTTAGAACGCTATGTTCCGTCTTTTCAGCGGGCAGCTGTGTTTACAGGAAATAAGAAACCGTATAGTAAGCATTACACCTCAGATTTTAATAGAGTGAGGACTGCGGGATATACGCCAATTATTGTATCTCCGTTTGGGCCAGTGCCTGCTGAACTAGATGAGATATACCCAATAGCACAATCTCTCTTCCCTGATATTGTTGATCAAGAGACGAATGAAGATGTCAAGCAGATGATGGATTCGTTTTTTGAAAGAATGAAGTTTGAAGAGGTGGTCGATGAAAATGAAATAAAGGCCGGTAATGTAGAATATGATGCAAATCAGATTAGAGTAAGGGCAACAGCGAGGTATCAATTTGGTATAGAAGCAACAAATGCACTATTTCGTGGAAAAATTGATCTTGTTTTGAGTAGAAAAACTGGGAAAGTAAGGAATGTTATATCTGATGGGGAACACATTCTCTCAATGAGGGCAAATGATGGATTTTATACCCTCAGGCCTGAAGGCGCTGAAAGGATTATAGAGCTCGTTCCGTATCCAAAGTTCAGAGTAGTTGTTGTCGATGATGCGGTGCCATATATATTGCAGGGTCGGAATGCATTCTGTCAATTTGTAGCTGATATGGATCCTGATATTAGACCTATGGAAGAGGTTATTGTAGTGGATAAAGATGATAATTTTGTTGCCACTGGACGAGCGATTCTCACATGGGACGAAATAAGGTCATTTCGGAGAGGTGTTGCTGTAAAGATTCGCAGTGGAGGTAGTGAGGTTTGATGATTTTTCTACTACCTTAATACACATTAAAAGATCATCGACGGTGTTTCTCATGCTTCCTGCATCTTCTGATCTTATTCGAAAGTTTATGAGGTTCCTGCTGAGATTTGATTCTACGTACCCTTTGTTGTCAGATTTCAGTGCATGGTAGACGAGTTTTGCCATTACTTCGTCTGGGTAATAAATTTTGAGTTTTAGATCCAACGTAATATCACATCGGGTGAGTTCTGACTATCTCAATGTTATTTATTGTTTTGTTGCCAGGAGCATCATAAAAAGTCGATAAATCAATACTTTATTCGCGTTTACAATGGTCTGCTTGAGTGAGGATAATTTTATCATTCCTAATCTACAAGTCTCATGCATGATAGTGTGCCTGTTTGATTGACACTATCGTTAATTGCTTGGTAGAAGTTGTGCTATAAACTTGTTAATTTTATCGAGGAGGAACGTGTGGACTATTAATTTTTGTTAATAAGTGGTTACTGATCTGGCATTTGGATCCTTCACGTAAGTAAGTGAGTGGGCAATATTTCAAGCATTAAAATCGTGGAGTTACTTTGTCATAAGCAGTAACTTTCCTTTATTTGCCTGTATTTGGCAGGGCAAATACTCCGTTAACGGGGTGGTGAGTTGAAGTGCTGAGCGGTGAGTTTGTGTGTTTTATCCGTCCAAGACTTTATTGGCAAGAACAAGTCCGAATTTATAGGCTTCTTTAGCAAGTCTGGAAACATCTGTTAGATCTGTACTATCCGCAAGACATTCTCCTGCCCAAACACGACGTGTTCCAAACGCGAGTGCTCTCGCTACGGAAATAATATTTTCAAATCTTGGATTTCTGGAACCACCATTACAAATTAAGGCAATGTATTTTGATACCAGAGGATCGTCTATGGATGTCCATTTGCATTGAAATCTATCAATAACTTGCTTAATTATCGATGAAAGGCTTGAAAAATACACAGGAGTGGATATTATAAATAGATCAGAGCTATCAAACAGATCGTAAATAACTTGCATGTCATCTTCAATATGACACAATCCAGATGTCGTGCATTTGTTACAGCCATCACAGTGTTTAATGTTCATATTGAAAGGATAGATGACACATACGTTGAATCCGCTTTCTTTTAAAGCATCTGCGACCGCTTGACATTGTTCATCTGTGTTGCCTCCTCTTTGAGCACTTCCTACGAGGATCGTTGCCTTCATCGGGGGGTGATGGACGTTTATCTTTATATGTGGATAGGGTATTCGTCGCCCCATGGTGGCGGACTCTGACAGTTTCTCGAAGGCGAAAGATATGATTTTCCCAAGAGACATCCTCGTCGGTCATGATATTTTGCCACGTATTGCACAAATGTGCAGTGATTTTAGTTTCAGAAATGTTGGTATGATAATTACTGGCTGTCAGACATACAGATCAGCTGGAAAGTTTATCGAAGAGTGTATGATTGATAATGGCTTCGAGATGTCTGTTCATCATACTGGCAATGCAAGCATAACGAATGTCGAGAAAGCTGTCGATGAAGCAAGAGAGAGAAGGAGTAAGTTTTTATTGGCGGTTGGTGGGGGGAGTAAAATAGACATCACTAAACTAGCGGCAAAAGAACTTAAAATTCCGTTCGTAAGCATCCCTACATCGGCAGCACA
>JAKSHT010000013.1 GCA_024399215.1 archaeon
TACGAGATTACTGGTGTGAGAGATGCTGTTCATGACTGTGTTCTTAATGAGGATAAAGTTAGAGTTGTTGAAGTCGAAAAAAAGCCCATTCTTTCAACGATTCCGAAGAAGTCGGCAATGGAGGGAAGTGTGATTACGTTTGCGCAATCTGAGTGCGAAAGATTGGGATGTGAATATTGGGCGTATTGCCATCCAATTGGGATTAAAGATGGAGATAGACTCAAAGTAGAGTATGTTATGGATGATGTAAATTGTCCGATGGGGAATGAGATTATTCTCTCAAAACTATTTTGAAATTGTGTGTGAAACGCGCGAGTCTGTACAGATGTGTACATATACTCCTTATAGGAGGCTGGCTGTCGTTGAGCCATACTTCATGTCCACTCAATGTGAGTGTTATGACTCTTGCTATGTCCATGAGAAGTATGTAGTTGCTTTACTACTCGTACTTATCAAAGTTTTTGCCGGTGATTCTTTCGTACATGTCAACGTATAACTTACTAGTCTGCTCAATAATGTCTTGTGTTAGAGGTGGTATCTCTGGCTCTGGAAGATTTTCCTCGCGAGATCTTACGAGATTGGAATAATAGCCGGTATTGCGGTAATATTGACGGATGAATTCTTTGCTAAGTTCTTTCACTTTTCCTTTTGAGTACTCGATTGAGTCCCACCAACGATCTTCGTCAGGCGTTCCAAGAGTATCGATTAATACAAGATTACGGTGTTTGTCATATCCGAACTCTTTTTTACCGTCACAATGAATGAGATTTCGTTTGGATGGTTCTGTTTCAATGATTTTGTCGATAGAAAGGATGGTGTCTTTGATTTTGCTATAGTCTTCGTCAGAAAGCCCCGCAATGTGTTTTGCCTCTTTCTCTTTTAGCTCTCGATCATGTGTTTCTAATTTTGTGGTACATTCGATAAATGGACAAGGAAGTTTTTCACCGTATTTTACTTCATGATTTTTGGAGAATCCAACATCTTCCGCAGTGATTTTGCCCTTTTTTATACGGTCCATTAGTGAACCAGCTGCATAATGCCGGCATATGATTTCTAAGGGAATGAGATAGTCCACAGTATCTTCATGAATTTTATCATAATCTCTAATGATATTGAATCTCTCCACTCTCATTCTATTGGGGGGAACATATTCTTTGAAATGATTTTTAATTCCTTTGGAAGTTAGGAGTTCAAACCAATATTTCGCAGTTCTGCATAATGTTTCACCTTTTTTGGGAATTTGGGAGGGAATAATTTTGTCGAAAACAGATATGCTATCGGTAAATATGAATTCTAATGTACTTTCATCTACAGAATAGACCTTTTTCACTTTTCCTGTTCTTATATGTTCCATAGGAGCCTGTTATGATTCTGATATTAATATGTCTGTCTCGACGTATTATTATGTATTGGAGGAGAATAACAGAGCGTGAGATATGTAATTGCTATCACTGGTGCTTCTGGATGTAAATATGGAATTCGTTTGTTGCAGGAACTTAAGGGTGAAAAAATATTAATTATATCTAAAGTGGCAAAGGTGATTATTCCGAGGGAAACTTCTTACTGTGTTAAAGATGTAGAGGAAATGGCGGACGTAGTCTTTGATGACGATAACTTGCTTGCTCCTGTGTCTTCTGGTGGTTATAAATTTGATGCTATGATTGTTGCTCCATGCAGTGTTTCCTCATTAGCAAAAATGTCAAATGGACTTGCCGATACCCTTATTACGAGAGCAGCTTTAGTTGCATTGAAAGAATCAAGGAAGCTTATTCTTGTAATAAGGGAGACTCCTAAAAGTGCTATTATGCTTGAGAATGAGCTACGTCTTGCCAGGTGCGGGGCATGTATACTTGATGCCAATCCTGGCTATTACTTTGGTCCCAGCACAGTGGATGACTTAATCAACTTTATTGTTGGAAAATGCCTCGATCAGCTTAGTATATATCATAACCTGTACGAAAAATGGAAGTGAATCTAAAGTAACTAGCCAATAGTTTGTTTATTCAAGATATATTGCAGGTCTCCCAGGAGTGGATGCTTTAGACTTGCCACGAGGATCGTAAATATTTTCCGAGTCTGTGTTGTATATTTTGATATCACATCCGATCTCTTCGGTCATGAATTGGACAATAGAAAGTAGAAATTCTGTTTCGTTAACTTGTGTAATGATTGATGATGTTTCAATGGGGGAACGCATACAGTCTACTACAATCTTTTTCGCAAATTCAGAAACAATTTTTCCTAACTTTCTTAAATGATTTTCAGTCATGCATTTTTTTATAAGTGATGGGATGCTGAGCTGTCCTTCTCTATGAAGTTCGATAGCTTTGTTGTAAACGTCAATTTTCCATGTAGGGGCTGTGTAAAGAATAACTCTATTGGGTGCAGTTCCAGTAATTTTGATAATTTCTGTAATGTCCGATAAGACGTTTTTAATGAACTCTTCCTTATATTCCGCCACTGAATATTGGTTTTTGCGATGTATACTTGGAAATTGAGCTGCGGAAACAAGTCCGTCAAATTGAAATTTAGACCAAAGTTCCTCTGCTATATGAGGAGTGATGGGCATCATTGTCATGAACCAAATTCTTAGAACTTTTTTGATAATATCATTATTACTACCACCTCTCCTAATATACCACTTAAGGTCGTTGAACATCTCAAAATATGCTGTGGTTGCAAGTTGTCTAAGATCGTATTTATCCATGACAGATCGAACAATTTCTACATAAGAATCAAACTTAGAGAGAATCCACTCATCAATCTGATTTGAATTTACGTTGTTTTTGTTCTCAAAGAGATTGTCGACAAATCCAACTATTTTATCAATTCTGATTTTGTAGGACATTACTGTATCTTCATCCCACTCAATGTCTGCAAAAGGGGAGGCAGAATGGGCATAGTACAATCTCATACCGTCAACGCTAAATTTCTCAACAGCGCCGGGAATAGGTTGTGCTCCTCCTTTTGACTTAGAAATTTTACCTTTTTTTCCTGTTACGTACCAGTTGACCATGATTCCTTTTGGCCACATATTCTTAGAAAGAATCCCGACATGATTGAATAGAAAAACTGGAAAATGAACTGTCATATGCTCTTTTCCGCCAAGATTAAGATCTAAGGGATACCAGTACTCTACATCTCTTCTAATCGTGTTAAGAAGATCTTTTGGAATTTCTGTGTTTTTTGAAACGGTTTCTACATTTCCTCTTCCGAGATAAATATAGTCAAAAAATTCTTCATTCATCTGATATGGTTTAATTTGTCCAGTGTTTGTGTAAAGAGATACAATGTAGTATATAGGATACAAAGTTGAGTCTGAAATGGCTTCAATAATCCATTTTTCATCAAATGGGAACTTCGTGCCAAGCCAATTTCCAAGACGAACACATGCTCTTTCTCTTAACCAGTCAAGCACTCCATGAATATTATTATAGTACTCTCTTGGCTCAATCTGCATAAACTTACAGTGTTCATGTACTTTTTTGGTTAGATTTTGATTTGCATAATCTATAAACCACTGATCGTCAATGCGCTTGATTAGTACTTTTTGCCCACATCTGCAGGTAACTTTCTCAGTGAGATCGTAAAATATGTCGGCTTCATTAGCGTTAAGCATAACACTTTTTACTTTTTCTTTGGCTTCTTCAACACAAAGTCCGGCATACTCCCCGCAAATTTCCTTCATTTTGCCCTTGTGATATTCGTCCTTATAAACCTGTTTTTTTGCATCAATAAGTTTTGGATCTTCTGGATTCTCTATGCCCATTGATTTTATAATTGACTGGGCGGGAAATTCACCATAGTCTTCGATTTCAATAATTGATATTGGGGTAACATAGTCAATAAATTCTTTTGAAAGGCCATAATTCTCCATTACTTTTGGATTTTCTTTGATAGTTTGGAGCGATATCCAGTCATCTGGAGCATCTGATGGACATGACGTAACAAGACCTGTGCCAACATTTGGATCACAAAACGTTGCTGGGAGAACCGGAATTTCCTTGTGAATAAGTGGTGCTACGCACTTCCACCCTATCATACTCTCCCCAGAAATTTCTCCGATTTTTTCTACATCATTCTTTTGAAGACGTATTTTTTCGAGTGCTTGTGATGATACGATCCACGTTTCTTCTTTGTGTTTAATTTTAACATAATTTACTTTGGGATTAACCCAAAAGCAGACTTGCCCAAACACTGTTTCAGGCCTGAGTGTCGCAGCAACGAGATAGAGATCTTCATGCCTAAATTTTAGGAGGGTATATTCCTGTGTTTCGGCGTTTCCTCCACTGGATATATCAGTTTCTGATGGATCAACTGCGACAGGACCACATGATACACATGACGGAGCATAATATGGCTTTTGAATAAGAAGCCCGGCATCTCTGAGCTTGTGATATTGCCACTGAATAAATTTGGCATAATCGGGGTAGATCGTGCAAGTGAATCTACGCCAATCAGCGAGAAATCCGAATCTCTTCCAATATTCATCTTGATAAACTTTGTTGAAAAAGTTAACTACCTCCTCGGGTTTGGTAAGGCCTTGTATCATGTCCCTTGTACATCCGTTTCTTTCAAGGTAGTCGATTATGTCTTTGTCTTCTTTCTTAATTTTAGCTGCAAGAGATATAGACCCATTTCCAGTGGCGTGTGTTCCGACAGGGAAGAGAACATTGTAGCCTGTCATTCGTTTGTACCTTGCAATGGCATCAGCATAAGAGAATCCTCGCATGTGTCCAACATGAAGGTATCCTGTAACTCCGGGGTATGCAAAGACTATCATAAATTTTGGTTTATCACTTCTCTCAGCTTTATTGAGTCCGGCATCAACCCACTTTTTTTGCCATTTCTTTTCAATGTTCCCGTAATCTGATATCATATGCATGCCTGACACGTGTCTAAGCTGATGATAGAATTGTGTTATATATTTCTCACTTGACTTATAAACCTAGGTTGTAAATATTGAGTACAATATTTGTGTCGTTAGTATGTCCGTACCATTCTAAGATTCTATATGAAAAGATTGTTGCTTTTCTGATACGAAGAGGAGTTGGAATACATAGAAGTTAGGCGCAGGATAGATACCTTGAAGTTTAGACTGTATGTGATTGGATTGTTAGTTAATCTAGCGGAAATCCAAAGATTGAACTTTTTGGAGCATGAATTCTTGGTAGGGCCCCAATCGACTGAACTTTTCTATTGTAACTTATGCATGTTATTTCTGGATATTGAGGAAATAGAGCTGTCACTGGTGCATAAATCTGACTTTGTTTGTTAGTCACTTTGATATAGAGAGAGGTAAACAATAAAATAAAACAGCGGTAATCACGGGTGGCTTGCAGGGATAGTCAAGCTTGGCCAACGACGCAGGACTTAGGATCCTGTCTTTAGCAGTTCTTGGGTTCAAATCCCAATCCCTGCACCATACGGACTGTTATCAGTTTATCTGGAGGTTTTAGCGTGGAGTGCCTTAGAGAGTACATTTACGTTATGCTTGTTTTCTAGTGTTTATCATGATGTTCGTCGTGTTTACATGAACATCCATGTTCTTCCAGACAGAATTTTATTTTCGAATCTTTCATTATGTGTAGTGTCTGATCTTTTAGTTTATGTTCATCAACGTCAGTAACGGCTACCATAAAGTTAAAATGGACTTCTTTCTCGCGACCTAAGACGTTGTGATGTTTCACACCTTCCCTGAGGTCTGTCAGATTAAGTGTGATGTTTTTGCCGTTAGAAGTGACAGCCATTTTAATATGTCCAAGAAATATCTCGGCTTCGGATTCAATCCACTTTCCAATCTCCATCATCACACGATCTAATTCAGCTTCAACATTAGCGTCAAAATTGTGTATATGTCCGGTAAGACCGACAGCAGCACCATTTGATAATTCAATCGATGTTTCTTCGTTCACTGTTTCATCTCCTTAAAAATTGTGCACATATTGTTGTCTGAGTTTGAGCATACTGGTACAAGCTCTACTCCTGGAACTTCTTTAGAAAACCATTTTCGAATTCTCTCAATATCTCCTTCCTTAGCAAGATCAATTTTAGTAAGGATAAGAAGATCTGAGCGTCCTAGTTGTCTAAGATAGAAATCTTTCTTTTTTGAAACAAACAAATCAAACCTTGGAACGTCTGCAACTCCGAATATTTTTATAATTTCCGGCTTCTCGATTAGTTTTACAATTTCCATGACTCTATCTGGGATGGCAATACCTGTAGGCTCGATTAATACAACATCCGGGCGGTATTGTTGTTTAATTTGAACAAAATTTTCTTGAAGAGAACCAGCTAGTGTGCAGCATATGCATCCTGATGGAAGTTCTATTGTGGTATACCCACTTGATTTAATAGTAATTCCATCGACACCAACCTTTCCAACTTCGTTAACCAGTGTTACAACCCTTTTACCTTTGTTTATAAGTTCGTTGGCAATTCTCATTAGGAGTGTGGTTTTTCCTGCCCCAAGGAAGCCTCCCAATATGTAAACATGCATGTGTACTACACCGGTAGAGCACTATTAAGGAATTACGAAAAAAATACTAGGTGGTATGCGGATTAGTCGGACATAACGTTTTCTTCTTCAAGATTTTTTAGAATTTTTCTTCTAAGTGTGATAAATTCGGAATTTGTACGATCTCTTGGTCTTGGCCACGGAACGTTAATAATTTCTTTAATAGTGGCAGGTCGCTTTGTTAAAACAATTATCCTATCGGAAAGAAATATTGCTTCCTCGACAGAATGAGTAACAAAAATAATTGTCT
This sequence comes from archaeon, assembly GCA_024399215.1. Lineage (GTDB taxonomy): Archaea > Thermoplasmatota > Thermoplasmata > Methanomassiliicoccales > Methanomethylophilaceae > Methanarcanum. The sequence goes on from JAKSHT010000013.1 coordinate 6,768, forward strand.
GGTCTGTCTTATCCAAAATTTTGACCAATTCACTTTGCATAATGTTTCTTGTTTGTGCATCCAACGCGCCGAATGGTTCGTCCATAAGAATTATGCTGGGGTTTGTGACAAGTGCTCTTGCAATACCTATGCGTTGTTTCATGCCTCCAGAAAGTTCGTGGATTTTGGCATCCATAAATTTTTCGAGACCAACAAGTTTGAGATACGTTTCTGCCTTTTTTCTTCTCTCAGCTTTTGTCAATCCCATAACTTCCAGGCCAAATTCAACATTTTTTCTTACAGATCTCCACGGAAAAAGCATAAAGTCCTGAAAAACCATGCCTCTATCTGCTCCTGGCTTTGTGAACTGTCTACCGTGTGATGAGATTACTCCGCTTGTAGGTATTTCCAAACCTGCAATGCACCGGAGAAGTGTTGTCTTGCCGCAGCCCGATGGACCAACTATACTTACAAGTTCTCCTTTCTCGATATCAAGGTTAAAATTTTTTATAGCGGCTACTTCTCTCTCGTCAGTTTTGAATGTTTTGGACAGGTTTGTAATGTGAATATCTCCAACATCCTCTGTCTGCTTATTGTTGGATTGGTCATCTATCATTTCATTCCCATTCCTTCTGATACAAACTTATAAATTAGGTCGAATAGACCGGTGGTCATTGTTCCTAATGCTGCAATGACAACAATACCTACGTATACATTTGACCATAGACCAATGGATGCATTAATTCCTACAAAGTATCCTATACCCCCACATGCAGCTGCATATAATTCAGAGGCGACAATACACATCCATCCAATACCGGATCCTATACGAAGACCGTTCATTATGTATGGAACGGTACAAGGAAGCATAACTTTTGTAAAAATTTGTATTTTCGATGCTCCGAGTGTCCTTGCGGCATCAATAAGTTTTGAATCTATAGACTTGACGCCAAAAATTGTGTTTGTCAATAAAGGGAAAAATACTCCTACAAAGACAACTGCAATTGGGCCCCATTTGTAACCAATTGCAAAGATGAGTATAGGTGCCCATGCCATTGGTGCTATTGGTCTAAGAATTTCTATTACGGGCTTTGTAAAATCATCCAATGTCTTAAATGATCCAATAATCAACCCGAGTGTTACAGAAATGACAAACGCAATGGACAATCCTAAAATAAATCTCTCGAGACTGACTAACATATGATGCCATATGGTCGATTGCGTTACGCCATCTTCATTGAAAAGTAGGTATTTGAGAGCGTCAAGTGTTTTCACCGGAGACGGAATTGCAGATTTACCCACTAACAGTGATATATCATTCCATACCAAAACAAAAATTACGAGTGATGACACTGTGACGAGTGTACCTCTAATTATTCGGTGTACCTTGTTATATTCGTCATAGTTGAGATCGATATTAATCACACAGCACACCTCCTGTCATATTAACAGTGTTGACAACGGTTGGAGGAGCTCCTGCAAATCCTATATCAGATTCACCGCCTATGATGGCAGTGAGGACATTAGGGCCTAGAGGACATATGTTCAATGAAACACTGATGCCTCTCTCCTTGAAAAATCCCTTTTCTATTGCGACATGAAGTGCAAGCTGGTGAATATCTGCTGGCAGACATGCTACTTTCACCTCGGTTAATGTATCATTCTGATTCTTGCCTTGGCCATCTCTTAAGAGTTTTATTGCTGCATCTAAAAGTCTTGAGTCTACATGATTCTTGGCAAATTGGTTTATGGATTCTGGATTTAGAGTCGATGATTTAATTTGACCGGCATTCATCATATTGCTAATTAAAGAGGCGTATTCATTTACGAAATTGTCAAGATTATACACATACTTGACATTTTTTAAAGCGTCACTGATTGTGTTTTCGTTGACGGAGCCGGAACAGTTCTTCACAGCTATTTTGACGATTTCTGCGTGATCTTCGGGTGAATTCATAGCATTGTTCATCCAATTTACCGCTTTAACATAACCTGCAAGGAAGTTAATGACCTCCCATCGATGATCATTTAAATAGTTACTATTCACAGAAACGACACAACAGGCATGGTTTTCATATCCCGGAAGCTCACCAGTAGTACAAAGACCGTAACATCCTTGTAACTCAGTAAATTCGCTATAGAATGGTTCCCAGACAATACCCGCCTGTATTTTCCCATTTATGAAATTATCTTTCATTGTCGTAAAACCACAGGGCCAAATTGAAACTTTCTCCGGGTCGATAGGACGTCCTTCTTGATATTGCTCCCATTTAAGACCAGCATTCTTAATCTGTTCTTTGATTATCACATCTTGAATGGATGCGAAACCTGGTGTTCCTATAACCTTTCCCTTCCATTTTTCTGCATTTAGGCTTATAGGCTCCGTGTCATTAACCATGGAAGAATCGTTGCCAAATATTCCGGAGCCCTCTGTGTTTGCTTTTGAAATTACGATTGTAGTAGTATCTGTTCCAGATAACTTGGAAAGTGGCGCGCTTATGCCTGCGAGGATTGCAATAATTACAATGATTGTTACCCATAGTTTGAGGTTCCAATTGAATAATTTGATCATTGCATTACCTCAGTGCGGCTCCATTCTGGTAGCTGAATATAATCTTTTTGAAACGGTTATGTAACAGTGTTATCTGTGTGTCGAGCATAAATGTTTCATTGGGGTTTGTAGATGTACAACTCTGTTAAGCATTTGTTCTTTCATATGTGTAAGTGTCTAAGATACTCAGTGCACTGCTAAACAGTAGAAATATGAAGATAACGTTTTGTAGATAGATCATGGATAGTTGCACATCGAGTGGAAGAACTCGTCTATTGAAAAAATTGTGTAAAGACATTTCAAATTCGAATCTTTTTGTTGATGTTGTTAAGCCTAAAATAACCTTGAATTCTATCAAAAAGAATAGAGAAATCTGCAAAACAAATCGTTGCGGCAACTATAGGAGGAATCTAACATGTCCTCCATTTCTGAAAGATGCTGCCATTTGCATTTCAGAAATCGATCGTTACAATGTTGTAGATGTTCTGACTCAAACTTTTGAAGATATAGATCTTCAAAATAAGGACAGTGTCAAAAAGATAATAGACGGATTTCAGGACACTTGTAGGAGCATAATGACTGCCATGAGAAGAGATGGGTTTGACGTTATGGCTCTGTCGGTTGGAGGATGTAACTATTGTGAACGATGTTTTGCTCTGGATGATAAAAAGTGTAGATATCCAGAAATGAGGATATTTTCTATAAGCGGATATGGTGTTGACATGACTGAATATGTCAGAGACATAGGTGGTGATTTTACATTTAGAGATGGAGAAATTACGCTTTATTGTATATTGCTGACAAAAACTGAAAGTAGTTAACTTAGGAGCAATTATTTTGATTATAGGAAACAATTGAGGAGAACATTAAACGCAAGAGGATTGATAAGTCGTCATACATAGTGAGAAATATATTTTATGAACCTGAGTAATAAGTTATCCTTTATGGAAAGTATGAGAGATCGTATCTGAAAAACAATTCTATATTACTGATGAATTCTGTTTGTTGTGGGGATTGAAGGTTGCAGACCTGCCTGAATTGACCGGTGTAATGGTTGTGGAGTGTTCTCTCGATACACATAAACTGTCTAAAAGCGAATAAAATGTCGGTAGAAGTTCACGTTCTGGCTAGCGGGAGTGATGGTAACTGTGCCATCGTTAGGTGTGAAGATAGCGCGATAATGATTGACTCTGGGCTTAGCTTCAAAGCGACGAGGTCATTAATGGCAGTTAATGGTATTGACGGAAATGAGTTGAAAGGTATCCTTGTAACGCATGAGCATATCGACCATATTAGAAGCGTACAGATTGTTTCTAAGAAATTGAATCTTCCCATTATCTGCAATCAAAACACATTTGATGCATCCCATTTTAGTGACAATGCGTATAGAAGAATATTCATGATGAATCCATTTGATATTGTTGGAATGAAGGTTATAGCACTACCAACATCTCATGATGCAGTGGAGCCGTGCGCTTATTTCATGGACACTGGAAAGGAAAAGATACTTATTGCCACGGACATGGGATTTGTGACAGATCAAGTAGAACATGCACTTCTAGAGGCTGATATTGCGTTGATAGAATCAAATTATGATAGAGAAATGTTAGAAACTGGTCCGTATCCGTATACTTTGAAACGCCGTATTGATAGTGATGTAGGGCATTTGTGCAATACAATGTCTGGTGAGGTAATTAAAAGAACTATTACCAATCGTCAAAGAAAAATTTTCTTAGCTCATCTTAGTAAGAAGAACAATACCCCCGACATAGCGAGGGAAACTGTGTCTCGTATCTCTGGTATTAAGAGAATGAACTTAGATTGTTTAGAATTTAAGGGGGATACAAGAATAATCAAAGGGTAGTTATTATTTCTCCACACTTGTGAGTTAGGAGTATTAAAGCAACTGATGCCGGTACGCTAGTGACGTCATCTTTCATAAGCTTGTAGTCTCTGTCGAACCACGAGAATGTGGCATCTTTGGTAACATGAACGACTACGTATCTTTCCTCTTGTACGAGCTTTTTGTCGGGCACTGTATCGTTTGGTGTACTGTCCTTCTCAGTGATAGTTAAAGTGTACATCTTTGACGCACTTTCGTAGACTGTTTCATAATAAACATGTTCTTCAGGCGTTAATCCACTTATGGTTTCTCCAGATCCCATGGCGTTACGAAGTGCTAAATTGGTAATTTTTCTCATGCGGAGGTCGATTATATGCTTATATCGCTTTTGCATTTTTTTGCATCTGTCGTCGAGCTCTGCGCACTTAAAAACATCCACTCCTTCTGTACTTAGGATTAGCTTGTTGCATTCTCCTCTGAGACGAATGATGCTGTCAGGAACTATAGAATAGAAGTCTTTTCGGATGGTGGATAAAGAAGAATCCCTTTCTTCTGCTCTTTCTGTTGAGCTGAGATACTCGACTGTTATGTTTTCTGAGCTATCAACCATCGCTACTACCATCATTTGACTATATTTTAACCGTTCGATTGTATAGGATAGTTATTTAAACTAGTAAAAGACAGATGATTTGGTATTCTGTTAGAGAGTGGCATATGGATGTTTTTGAAGCCATCTGTGTAGTTGATGGTGGTATAAGATTATGTATTTCTGTTTTACCACATGCTGGTAAGTCGGGTTTTGAAGGTGTGGATAAATGGAGAAAGAGACTAGTTGTGAAGGTAAAATCTCTACCTCAGAATAACGAGGCGAATAAAGAGGTGGTGGAACTTATTGAGAGAATAACAAAGTGTAGATGTGAAATAGTTTGTGGTTGGAAGAATAGACAGAAGACTGTGCTTATACATGGTAATAGAGATAGGGTGTTGCAGTCTTTGAGAGATGTTTTGACAAAGGATTTGAATGGTTAGTGTTCAGACTTGTGACTTTAAAATTGACATGGTTGATAGAATCCCTGCAAGATTTTTTGTTTAAGCTTAATTGTAGAGTTGGTCGACTTCTAGATTCTAATAATGGCAGGGGAGATGTCTGAGCAATTCAATGTTTAGGGAGAGAATGAGATCTTTAATGGGAATAAGCGTTGATTTGTCTCTTTATTTTTGTAATGTAAGTGAGTTGCTTGATAAAGCAGTGTAATTTCTAGGATGTTTGTTCTGTAAGACGTGCTCTTTGAGATGTTTACTTTGAAAAAAGAGTTAATTCTCAAGAGTGACTGTACGCGCTGTGTATCGACATGTGTCGATATACAAAAATTTCTTCGTATCAGGGATGAGAATCTTTTTACATCTGCTGAAAACGCTGTTTGCTAAATCTTAAGAATGACCAAATCTTACACGTGGCTGGGCATGTTGTGAGTTTTTGGACGGTTATAAAAAGATATCGCAAATCTCAATTTTCTAAAACACGATCTTGGCGATTATTTTGAGCGTCTGATGCGAGCTTTTTTGTTAACGTATCAAGTCTATGATGGTAAGTTCGAGAACATATGAC
>JAKSHT010000014.1 GCA_024399215.1 archaeon
TAATCGCCGAAATATAGAGCAAAGTCTGATAAATGTCGCTTGCGTTCCTTTGTGGTGTTAATTTTGCTGTACATTATGATAGCTCTACGCATAAATTCGGTAGAGAAGGAGGGGTCATCAGAATTTAACATACTCACCATTTCATTAAATTTCGCGGAACATAAGAAACTTTGAACTGATGTATTATTAATGTATTTTCTTGGTAGACTCAATAAAAAATAGTTGTCTACGTATACCGGTGAGGCAATTCGATATTCCGAATCTAGGTCATAATCCCTTGCTAGTATCTTTTTGAAATGTGGAAAAAGTACAGAGAGCATATCACAGTATTCTTCGGGTAATTTTGAATTTGCATAGCATTCATGCATGTCCAAGAAGTAGTGAGGATTGCCCAAATTACTGCATAGCATGTGCCTATTGCAATAAACCCAATTCCATACCTTCGGGTTTTTAAATTCTAAAAGAGTTATTGCGAGGAGATCGGCAGGGTGTGTGTTATTCTCAGATATAACGAATTTGGCATCAAATCGACTAAATAGGGCATTAACATCTCTTAGTGTTTTTATAAATGGAAAAATACATTTTTTGAGGACCTCTGCTGTGTGTCCTTCTAAGTTACCATATTTCTCCTCAAATTTGTCGGAGATTACGTTATGTAAGATCGATTCCTCTATTTTTGGTAGGGTAATTGGTAGATTGACAATTTTCTGTAAATATTCCCTACCGTCGATCGATGGGGAACTAAGAGAGGCAGAGACAATATTTTCATCATAGCCAAGTAGATAGATAATATTTGGAAAATCGGCCATAGATTTAACTAACTGCATGATCATTCGTATGTCGCGTGCTTTTAACCGGTCTAAATCGTCAATAATGATCAAAAATCTGCGATTTCCGCTAGTAAGTTTTTTTGAGATGGATCTTTTAATTTCATGTAACGGCGTTCCTTTTTTAGAACCGAGGATGCCTGATAAATAACGTAAGAGATCTTTGTATAATTCGTAATTGAGTATGTATTTGCTACATACTATTAGTCCCATTGACAGATGTTTCAGCCCTAGCACTACATGACTTTTGAGCCAACCCCAAATTGTATTTTGATATAGTTCGTTTGATACCAGAGAAAAGAATTGTTCTGTAAGATTTGATTGGGTCGTATAAATCCAAGGGTTAAATTCTATTATAGACAGGCCCTCTTTTGAACTATTCTTTGTACTGCATCGATTCTTTACGAGATTTATGAAAGAAGTTTTACCACTACCCCAATCTCCGCAGATGCCGATAGACATACTTCCTTTGGAGTCGTGCCAAGAAAGGATGATCTCTGAGACATATCTCGCTAGAGGCATACGATTAAGTTTATCCTCTTCCTCTCCTTCTATCGGCTTGTCGTAAGGAAAATCCATTGATGTTAACGGTAACGTTTGGTATTAAAAGGTTTTACTTTGATATATCCTGCGTGTATTTGCGGTTAAAATAGACACTGATTTTGAAATTCGAAGGAGAAATGTATTGAGGAGATAGTGTGTGGAGGCTGTTTAAGTGTTGGTGTGTTGTATATAGAATGTTATAAAAAGGTAGCGAATAAAGTTTATTATCGGTTACTAGTGAAGCGAGAGATACGGGCACTCTTTCACGCCGCGTATGTAAAAATATATTGGAATTTAGTTTCACAGGGTATGTAACTATTGTTCTGAAGAATTGATGTATTGCCACGAATGTGTTCACAGTTGAAATTGGAAGTCATGTGGTGGATTTTCGTAAATAATAAAGGTTGGTGGCATGTGGCCGGGCCCCTCAATTTGATACTATGGGGAATCATACACCTGAAGGCAGTCGGCTATCATAGTTTGAAGCCACCTTTGAGATTCGAACTCAAGACCTGCTGATTACAAGTCAGCCGCACTACCGGGCTATGCAAAGGTGGCAGTTCAGTGGACTGTATATTAATTTGATTTTTAAAGATTTACATTTGATATTAAAATAGTGACTGGTGATTAGTGTTTGTTTGATCTATAAGATTTTCAGCCATGTGTAAACTGTATGAGAGATTTTTGAGGAACCGATACCTTTATTTTATATAGGAGAATTCACCGCCATTACGATTCGGTTGTATGAGTGAGAATATGGCAACAGAGAAAATTGAGAAAGGTGATGTGGTCCGTATAGATTATAAGGCTTACATAGCGGACGTCGATAGACTTTATGATACAACAGATGAAACGTTAGCAAAAGAAGCGGGCATCTATAATGAGAAATGTTCGTATGTTCCAATGCCGTATATTGTTGGTTCGAACAAATTATTTAAAGCGCTTGACGAGGCTATATCAAATGCGACGGTTGGGGAGGAAACTGCGGTAGAAATTGCATCATCAGATGCAGCTGGGCCGAAGAATCCTAAGCTTATCGAAACGTATTCTGTTAGAGAATTTCAAAAACAAAAAATTACTCCTTCTACAGGACTCGAAGTGAAACTTGGAAATAAAACTGGCACTGTGGTGTCTGTTGGAGCGGGTCGTGTTAGAGTTGACTTTAACAATCCTCTTGCAGGAAAAGACCTAAAATATGTTTTTACAGTGACAGAGATCGTAAAAGATGACAATGAAAAGGCGAAAGCGGTTGTTGAGATGTCATTTGGAACATCAAATGGATTTTCATTTAATGTTTCAGAAGAAAAAGTTTCGATCTCACTTCCTGACATTGTTAAGTTTAGTAGGGAGTGGCCAGTCATGAAATTCAAAGTTGTTTCGGACATGAGAGACGTTTTCAAAGTTGATACAGTCGAAATTGTGGAAGTTTGGTCAAGGGTTAGTAGTACGGAAAAATCTACTGCCGACAAGAAGGATGAATAAGATACTCGTACAAACTCTTTTACCTTCAAACTTTTTCGGTGTCTTCAGGGCAAGTGACCTAGCTTGGATATGGTGACAGCCTCCTAAGCTGTAAGTCGGGGGTTCGAATCCCTCCTTGCCCGCCTTTTCCATACCTTAGCACATTTAGATGGGTATGGAGATAATGTGAATTGATTGTTAGTTCAGCTGAAACAGACGTGAAGTTTGGTATCTTGGTTCGGATGTAAGACAAATACCTAGTTTCTTGTATAATTCTTCATTCAAGGCTGAAGGGATTGTTGATGTGTGTGCGTCACAGCCTTTGAGTTTTGGAAGTTGTTCCAATGCTCTTGCTGCATTTTCGTTTTCAGAAGAGTATGTAGACAATGCAATCAAAACATCGTTCGTTGTGAGTCTAGCGTTTTTCGAACCATAGTAATTGATTTTAAGATTTTGTACTGATTTTATAAAATCTGGTTTTAGGAGATGAATATTGTCCGGGATATTTGCCAAGATTTTCAATGCATTCAAGATAAGTGCAGATAGTGCCCCTAGTAGATTTCCTTCTTTTCCCGATACTATAGTTCCATCCGGAAGCTCTATTGCAGCAACAGATGCGGAAACATTTTTCATTCTGTTTCTAACGGAGACAACTACATTTCTGCTTTTTTCAGTGGTTCCCGATTTTTTCATAAGCATTTCTAAACGAGCGATGATAGCATCATTTATTTTTCCTTGTTTTTTGTCACAAAGTGCTTTGAAATATCGTCTGGATATCTCGTTTCTTGCTGCTCTACATACTATTGCATCATCTATAATACAGTTGCCAGCTAAATTTACTCCTACGTCTGTAGGTGACTTGTAGAGCGATGTTCCTTTAATTTTTTCAAGCATTGCGTTTAATATTGGGAAAACTTCGATATCTCTGTTATAATTCACCGCTATTTTTCCATAAGCCTCTAGGTGAAATGGATCTATCATGTTACTATCTCCCAAATCTGCAGTTGCTGCTTCGTAAGCAATATTTACTGGGTGATTTAGAGATAGATTCCACACAGGAAATGTTTCGAACTTGGCATAATCAACTTTTATGCCTCTTTGATTTTCGTGGTACATCTGTGAGAGGCACACTGCCATCTTTCCACTCCCAGGTCCGGGGGCTGCGACAATGATCAATGGTTTTGATGTTTTAACATAATCATTTCTTCCAAATCCATTTTCACTAACAATTAGAGGCATATCAATTGGATATCCACTGATTGGATAGTGATGATAAACGTTTATATTCTGGTCTTTTAACCGTCTCTCAAAGACTTTGGAGGCATGCTGTCCCGCATATCTTGTTAGTACAACACCGCAAACAGGGATTCCATTGGAAATAAAAGAATCGATGAGCCTCATAGTTTCTAGATCATAAGTTATGCTGAGATCGTCTCTTATCTTATTTTTCTCTATATCATCGGCGCTGATAGCAACTATTGCTTCGGCTTGATCCTTTAATTGAAGGAGCATACTGATTTTACTATCGTTCTTAAATCCAGGTAACACTCTAGACGCGTGGTAATCATCAAAAAGCTTACCACCAAGTTCAAGATATAGCTTACCTCCGGATTTGTCAACCCTTTCTCTGATGCGTTCAGATTGTGCCTTTAAATATAAATCGTTGTCAAAACCAATCTTAACAGAAACCACCGGCCTATAGACGCTTGTAATTATATTTTATTTTATGGTTTCTGGCATGTATACAGATATTTGGTATGTGTGTAAATTAGTTAGTTGTGAGATGTGTCTGCATGGGAAAAGTTGTCAAATGTATGTAGTAGTAGAAAAATTACTGATTCATTTGGGCAATAATGCTATTCACTTCATTTTGAGTAGCTTTACGGTATTTACCTAGAGGTAAGTCTTTCAATTCGATATTTAGTATACGTGTTCGTCTTAGCTTTATGACTCTAAAACCTAATTGTTCACACATTCTTCGTATTTGACGATTGAGTCCTTGTGTTATGATTATTTTGAACTTATTTCTGGAAGTTTTTTCTGCGAAGCAAGGTTTTGTAGTAATTTCTAATTCAGAAAGATAAATACCTGTGGTGATTTTATTAAGAAAATTGTCTGTTACAGGTCTATCTACTGTCACGAGGTACTCCTTTTCATGATTATATCTGGATCTCATTATGCCATTGACGATATCTCCTTTGTTTGTAAGTAATAACAATCCTTCAGAATATTTGTCTAGTCTACCAATAGGATATATCCTCTTTGGATAATTAAGAAATTTGATAATGTTGCTGCTGTCACTTTCTAAAGTTGTACAGGTTACACCGGGAGGCTTATTAAAAATTAAGATTATTAGTTCTTCATCTCTAGTAACTATCTGGCCATCTATACGAACAATATTGTTTGAGGTTACTTTAATGCCCTTTTCAGCTGATTTTCCATCAACAGTTACTCTTCCAGTGTCGATCAATATGTCAGCTTTTCGTCGAGAACAATATCCTGAATCTGCAATGAATTTGTTGAGACGAAATTCTTTAATCACATGTTGCATATTATTATTGAAGCTATAAAAATAAACCATGATAGTACAACTACCGAGAAATTTTTAAAACTTGGAAATGTATGGGAGATTGCTGAATTAAGAATCTCGTTGTTTCTAGAAGATATAGTGAAATTGTTTAGTAATGGACAGAAATATAGATTAAAGATTATAATTGAGAGAATAAATTAGGAAGCAATATCGTTATATTCTTCAAAATAGGTGTTGCGCACTATGCTCATTCATATCATAGGCGGTTTTTTGGGTAGTGGCAAAACAACTCTTTTGATGCAAATTGCAAAATGGTACATTAGTCACGGAAAAATCGTTGTTATTTTAGAGAATGAGTCTGGAGAGATTGGCGTAGATGCTACAACTATTAACAGTAATGGATTGAACGCTATCGAATTAAAAAATGGCTGTATTTGTTGTTCACTTTCTGGGACGTTACAGTCAACCCTTAGGTCTATAGAAAAAGAATTACATCCGGATGTTTTGATAATAGAGCCGACTGGCTTAGCACTGCCACATAAGGTTATGAGTATTATTAGAGGCACTGTAGATGATGAGAGTGTATCAATAGTAGGTATCTGTGACGCACAAAGATTTTTGGCACTAAAGGAAAAGAAAGAGGATTTTATCAGGATGCAATTGGCTAAGTCTGACGTCCTTTGGATTAATAAGATAGACGTAGCGAGCTTTGAGGAAGTCTTTGAAGCATCTTCCTGGCTTAGAAAAATGTGTCCCGGCACTCCGTTGTATATGGTGTCCGGGAAGACAGGAGAAGGCATGGATGATGCGCTCTCCAGTCCGGTCTTTCAACAAGATTAAATCATTTTCAATTGGTCGTATTTGTAGACTTTTTGAGGACAATGCATTTGGCATCTGTAACATGCAGTTCCGAGGCATTTTTTAGTCTGGACTCTGAATGTTCCATCTTCGTCCATGGAAAGTGCATGTTCTGGACATTCATTAACACATTTTCCACATTTATTACAGCCGTCAAATTTGCCTATGAGTTCTGTGCCAACATTATCGAGAATAAAAAGACCGTACGGTCCGTACTCTGGAATATCACGTTCTACAGCACGGTGAACTGTAGGTGTACCTTTGACTTCGGGAAGCGCCTGTATACCTGCTTGTTCAAGATGACTGTTGTACATACCGAGTGTCATTCCTTCGTCCCAATATGCTAACTCTTGGATGTAAATTTCTTCAAAGATTTTATCTGTGGCAAACATAACATGATTTGATCTTATGTGATTCGCAATCTCCTGTAGTTTGTCAAGTAGCTCTGGATTTCTAAGAATATCGGTGGCCATTAGAAGAGAAGTATTCCCTATCTGGTATACGGTAGTACATAGAGGAGGAATAAGACCTACATCTCTAGCTTTTATAGCATCAACATATGTTCCAGATGCACCTGCCATATACATAATGTCTAGATCACTAAACTTGACTCCAGCGTGTTCCAATAATGTGAAGTGCCCTGCCCTAATCGCACCAATCGCTTTACAAGCTTCAGAAACATCATTGGAATCAACGTAGATACCGTCCTGCATGTGCAGTTTTCCATCTGATGTCTGAATTTTACCTTTTCTCCATAAACGGCCATCAACAACAGCAGCCACTGCTGCGATGACGCCTGTACCAGTAATACCTTTGGCTCTTCCGTGCATTGGTCCTTCTTCGGTACACATTTCAAGACCAAAGTCGTATTGGTCACCAGGAAGTACTTCCATTTTTTCGTCTAAGACTTTACATCTCCATCTAAATTCGTATTTTAGGTCTGATATTGCTCCAGGTGCAGCTAACATACCCCATTTTATAGATTGCCCCTCCATTGCAGGACCTGCCGCAGCCGATCCGGTATATATTTCGTCACCGACTTTTAGAGCCATTTCGGCGTTGGTACCATAATCTGTAACTAAGCAGTTATTTTTCTGGTCGAGGAACCCACTTTTATACATCATTGCGAGTGCATCTGCCCCAATTTCGTGTCGGATTGCCGGAGGAACGAGAAGTTCTGTATTATCTGGAACGTTCATTCCGACAGCAGCTGCGTTAAAGACCCCAGCGTCTCTCTTTTGCTGCTTAATATTGTGCGCCTTGTATGCATTCTTCCCAGCAAATGCGAGATCATCAATGGGGATACCCTGAAATAATGACAATTGGATTGGGTTTCCACATATCGCAACTCTTTCGACCTGTTTGAGATCGATGTGCAAGTTAGCAATGACCTTATTAACGGTGTCCATGAGAATGTTGTGAGCCAGTTCGACACCATTTCTCATACAAAATGTAAGATGGTCCATAATGTTGGCGCCTGGCAAAGGATGGCAACTTGTCATTGCAGTTGCTATGATTTTTCCATCAGACATATCCAAAGCATGGGCCCTTGTACCACTTGTTCCTATATCTAAAGAAATTCCGAACGTCACCTAAATCCCTCATTCTGCCTGTCATGACAATGTCAGTTGTACGGAACAGACAACGTCCTCGATTATTTTTTTAATACATAAGGATGAGCTACTTGCTCACTAAGTCTATGTGATGTTCTGATCTTTATTTGTAAAGACTATGTATAAATATTATAATAATAATTATGCAGTTATGGAGTTGTCCGTTGACTTATGTCTTCTATAGTTTATCTTAAAAATAAGATTAGTGGGAAGAAATATGCTTATCTTAATGAGTCTATTTGGGATAGTGAGAAGGGGAGATGTAGGTGCAGGAGAAAGTGTCTTGGTCATGTTGATCCAGTAACAGGAGACATTGTTCCAAATAGGAAGGGCATTGTAAGAGAATCTGCGACAGTAACTTCGGTTGGGGCAACGTTTTTCTTGGAGAATGTGTCAGACTCTATCGGTCTCACGAATGTTTTGAAAGAGACATTTGATGGAGACTGGGATTTATTCATGTCGATAGTGTTTTACATTGTCATAGAGGGAAATTCGCTCTCTAAGATTAAGTACTGGTCTATTGACAACGACATTCCGTATAAAGGTATAATAAATGTGGAGGATGTTGTTAGAATACTTGGCAGGGTGGACGAAAATACTTTATTTAAGTTTTTTAGGGGCTGGAGAGATTTTTTTAAAAGGGACGATTTTTACACAGTATACATATCTCCTGCTACGTCGTATGACAGGAAGGTAGAAACCATTAGATTTAACGATCTTCCCCTGATTTTTGTGAATCAGGTGACGAATATGAGTATAACATTTGACGCGAATACGTCTATGCCTATCTCCTACCTTATAGATGTTGTTAATCCCTGTAACTTAACAGAGATAAGAAGAATAGAAATGAGTGAGTCATGGCTGGACTTTGGAAAGCCTATGAAGATTTTGGAATCTGGATATTATACAGAGGAGAAGTTTTCTGATTTATTAAAATCAAATAATCGCTTTATTATTCAAATTCCGACAGAATCGGCTTTGGCAAGAAGTAATATTAACCGTGTAAAAGATAGAGTGATGGATCTCAGATATTGCACGATAATCAATGGGGAGACATTTTTTGTAATGTCTTTCCTGAACTATCTTGAAGGGAAGAAGTGTTACATGCACATTTACTTTAGCACTTCGGATGCGGAAAAGGAATTCAGTTTGTTTTTAGATCTTATAAATGATTGCAAAAATGAATTATTGCACAATATGGATATACCAGAACACAAAGAATTTTACAAAAAGTACTTTGTCATAAAAGAACACCCTCACGGGCGTAGTATCGAGGAAAACGGAGAGGCAATAATGTCCTATAATACCGTTGCCGGATTTGTAATGCTTCTTAGTAATACTGTGAAGAGTGCGGATGTAGCATTGAGAAGATATCTTAATAAAGGTCATACACAGCGTAGCTTTGAAAATTTGAAAAATGAGAAAGATTTGAGAAAATTTAATTTGGACTATGAGGCTAATTATTACGGCAGAGTATTCGTGCAGTTTGTTGCGTCGATATTGTTTACTGAGATTGACAGACGCATTAAGAGGCATATGGTTGTTAAGGAGATGTCTTTTACTGATGTAATTAGAGAAATGGAAACATTTAAGAAAATATCTATACCAGGTTTTAACTCACCTTTCTTTACTAATATTAATGATACTCAATCAAGGATACTGAGGATATTCGGCATTGATATTAGGGGGTTACGAAATGGAAAAAAAGTGCACAGTGATAGTTGATGCAGGTGTCTGCAAGATGAAGACTACTATTCAGGCGATTCAACAAGACGATATGATGGTTGGGGTTAAAATTGAAAGTGATTGTCATAACGTGTTAAAGATGTCTTGGGGCATTAAGTCGATAAATCCCTATACAGAGATTGAGTCTCAGATATGCAAAACAGATGTTTATAAAAGAGCGAATGATACATTACCGCATGCGGCGTGTCCTGTTCCGTGTGCGATAATAAAAGCGGTGGAAGTTGCGAGTGGTATGGGCATTAAGAGGGATGTGACGATAACGATTAAGTAGGAAGTAATGCCTTCAAGTCGTCGAATATCTTCGTTGCGAGTTTTGTTGTTGCAACTTTTTCGTCTGGTTCTGTAAGTTTGAGTTCCATTTTGGAGGCTATGTTCTGACAGCACTTCTGATAATTCTTCCTGTCACCTAGGCCTGTATCGATCTTCATGGCGAATTTGTAGTTTCCGAGTTTAAAAAGTTCCTTCATCAGATCATCACGGGAATTGTAATATCTCTTCCACGGCTCATCTGTATCTGGATAGAGACCCCAATTTGTAGCAGTGCTTGGTGTAAGGTAAAGAACGCCGGTGTATTTCTTTACGAGATTATAGTATTCAGCAGTTCCACCTACAGCTACCCCTACACAATCATCGCAAACTTTCCCTTCATAATCTTTAAATGTTACCACAGGAACGTCTAATTTTTCTTTAGCCCATGTGGAGATATCCCATCCATAATTACCGCACATTCCATAGTATACGGCGATAACGTCGAATCGGCTTTGATAGAATAAAAGATCGTTTTCTATTGTCTTTCTTAACTTCTCTGGTTCACTATGGAGGTTCGCAGGTTTCATTATGATGACTATATTGAGATTATTATCGAGTTCCATAGAGCTATTTAACTCGTATTCACTCATGATTGAGTAGGCGACACCATACTGATCCATTTTTGGAAGTATTGTGAAACAGTTTTCGTTGTCTACGACGTAAATTGACTTTGGATTATTATCGCTTGCCAATGCGAAGATTAACTCATCTTCGAGCATAGGACATGAAATTACTCCAACATTGCCTCGCATGAGTTCCAGTATAGAATAATAAAAAATAAAAGCTGGCTTTTGCCAGCATTTTTGTTTAGAAGCCGTATGACTTGGGGTTGAAGGTCGGAACGTCGTCCGCGTACTTCTTGACGCAGTAGTCGTAGAACTTATCTGCATCATCAGGAAGAGCCTCAAGTTCTACGATGATTTTGTCAAGAACATCGAGCTGTTTCCTTGTGAGGAGGAGCTCCTTCTTGTCATATCCTTCGCGGATAATCTTGGCTGCTGTGAGACCTGCGGCCTTCGAACGGAGATAGTAATCATTGCCGTTTTCGGTAATTGCCTTACCAATCTTCCATGCGTTGTCATAGGCGAGAATGTATCCTTCTGGGCCTCTTGTTCTGTCGGAGGTCATATAGAGATCTCTGAGGAGCTTGTGTTGTCCAGTTGCGATTGCAGTGTTCATCAAGGATACTTCGTAGCCGAGTGATCCAAGCCAGCACTGAACAGATGTTCCACCGAACTCTGGGTGGTACTCAACTGACTCATTTGACCAAAGGTCACAGCACTGTGCCATCAAGTTACCCTGTATATCTGCGTGTGCACACTGGCAGTTCTTTCCTTCCTGCGCTGCAGGCATACCGGTGATCGACTTGATTATAGGTCCTTCGTAACCGCAGTCTTTGTCAGGTCCAGTTGCGCCACATTCCTCTGCGACCATTGTTCTGGCTGATGCCATTGCTCTTGTAACGGCTGAGAATGTTCTCTGAACATCGTTGTCAAGAAGGCCGCCGGCCATGAACATAGAGACGTTTGCTCCAGAACAGTTGGTGTCTCCTCCAGCGATGACTTTGTTCTTCTTGCATATGTTAACCATTTCGGTCCACTGGTGCTCCATATCAATGGCGCCAAGGTAACCTACTCCGAACAAGAACGCGGTGACATCTCCGTGTGTGACGGCGTAGTCTGCGAATTCTTTTCCACCAACAGACTCAACTGAGAGAACATCGGCACCGTTCTCGCATGCAATTTCACAGCACTCGATGAACTTCTCAGGATACTCGAACTTTTTGTCCATTCCTATCCTGAGTCCCTGTTCTGCCTCACGCTGGTCGGGAATTGTGTGCCTAACCGCGAGGTTTATTCCATATTCATCGTGGAATTTCTCTGTGATGGCTTTCTGACCTGCAACGACAGATGCACCCATTCCGGGAACTGTACCCATCTGTGCAACCCACTCTGTTTCCAGTTGAAGGTCTGGGAATCCGAGCGTAATCGCCCTGTTGATGGCGTCAGCAGAGATGTAGTCGACGTATTCTTTTGTAATTCTTTCCACAGATTTCTCTGTACCAGGCCTAGGTGCGTAGTTGACCTCAGGAATAACCCTTCCTGCACCAACTTTGATTCCAAGACCGTAGGACACTGGTTTCTTCGCGTGTCCGAAGACCATTTCGTCTGCAGAACTGTATGCCATCTTTGTGAATTTTGTACTCATTGCAATCACCCTTTGACGATCTCGTCCCACTCTTCTCTGATCTTCTTGTAGTCATATCCTGCAAGAATCTTTTCTGCAATCGGCGGTGTTTGTGGAGCTTTCTCAGAGTAGATTCCGAGTTCGAATGACTCTGCGAAGTCTCTGTTAACAGCACCACCTGCTGCCATCATTGGGATCTTGATTCCTTTCTTGACGAGAATCTCTGCGATTCTTGGGAATGCCGTCATGGTCGTGGTCATGAGCGCGGTACCTGTGACCATGAACGGTTTCTCATCCTCGACTGACTTGATAACGTCATCAACAGCAACGTCCTTTCCGAGGTCGACGACCGTGTAACCAGATGACCTCATCATTACTGCTGCAATGTTCTTTCCAATGTCGTGTGGGTCGCCCT
>JAKSHT010000015.1 GCA_024399215.1 archaeon
GCGACTTCCCGGTCTGCGAGTATCTCTGCGACCACGTCGTGGCACTCCCGATTCATACGGAGTTCACCGACGAGCAGCTGAAATATGTGACTGACGCGGTGCTGGAGATGTGCTAAGAATATTTGTGAAAAATAAAATGCGAAGCAGTTTTTTGATTGCTTCGCATTTTTTTATGATAGACATAAGGGTTGTCATATAGTTAGGGCTGTATCTTATACCCTACATAAGCATGTAATGCGCGGTCGTATTTCAAAAGAATGTATTCGTCGTCATCATCGTGATCGTTAATAAACGAAATTATAACTGATATTACAAATACCGCAATCAAGAGTAGAATTATTATAAGAGTTAGCCAGATAATAAACAATTTCGCTAAAATTGATATTAGAATATACATAAATTCACCTTTGTTATGAACTATCGACATGATTGCTGTGCCGACAAAACAAAGACCAGCAATCACAAGGCAAATTGTTTGTGCTGTATTCAACGGATGGTCAAATCCACAGCACCAGGCAATGAATATTGCAATAGGGCAGGCTAGGAGCAGAGTCATATCCCATCCGTTGGCTGTAAGGACTAAATCACCTCTATTGGATTTAACTTTTGCGATGATGTAGAAGATGAGTAGTATCAGGAAGACAACTCCTGCGATAATGAAGTTTTGATTGGGCATAAGCAGTTTGTTTTATGGTCTTTCCACATAATCGATATAACCGTCCTCTACCACCCAACCGACGCTTGATGTATCATGTGAACCAACTACTACTGAGAACTTTTTCCATGTACCATTCTCAAGAACTTTTCCTCCAACTTCAAGTGCTCTTTCACAATTGTTCTCTAAACAAAATGACCAGGAAAATGCGCCAAAATATACATGTGATTTGATGCAATCACCATAATATCCAGTCTTTATAATATACAATCCCTGTGATTGTATAAAATCGATGGTCCAGTCATCATCATCAGGTAAGATGTATCGTATTTTTACAGTTGCATCAAAAGCTTTTCCAACCTCAGAAGTAAGCCGCATCTTGGCTATGAACAAATATTCTGTTTGGGTTTCTGATAGAGTATTTATTATATGGAAATCTGAAATCTCTTTTTCCGCTATAACCCAACGCCAGCTTGAAGGATAATAACCGTTATCGACACCTTCTGATAATGAATGTCCGATAAGGTCTTGTTGAATCTGTTTGATGCTTGGTTTGGGAGGAATTATTGACTTTATGCATAATAACACCGTTGACGGAAGTTTGGTGTTGGCAAATGCAGAACGCACGGAGTTACTGAGATCGGAATCAATGGCATTTACGAATGCTGTGTTGAATTCTGATTGAGATTTGTGATTGCCGTAACTTTTTTTCTTGTCTGATGCTGTCTGATAGATTTCATCTAACGCAATACTATAGTTATTATTTGCTTCGGCCTTAGCTGTGAAATATGCTGATTTTGCAGTCGCGCGACTGTTGTAAGAGGCGTTTTTGCCGAAATTCACATCTAATTTTTGCAAAACCTCAAGATATTCTTTGTTGCATTCGTTAACATTTTTGCCCAATGCAGATCCGTCTTTTTCGGGTGAGGCACATGATAACGTCAGCATTGGACACAATGCAACGACTAACAATTTTATGATAATTTCTTTTATTTTCATAAGTCTAACCTATCTATAAGAAATACGTGGTTAAACATGCCTATTGAAATATATTGTGTTTCGCCATTATGGGTTATGTGACCAATATTGAGAACAACATAATCATCGATTTCAAACTGCGACATTGTCAGCTTCATCATGATTTTTTTACCCAACGCTTCTAATGAATTTGGATTTTCTTTTTTTATCCTTTCGGTCAGTTTTTTTTCAACCATTGTGCGATGGTTTTCTTCTGTTGGTATTGTAATGTACATAATACCAGCTAAAATGGCTAAAATGATAATAGTACGAATGAGTGTTTTCATAGTTTAATTTTCTTAATTTCCTGTTATAATTGTAATATCATCAATATCTAATATAAATTGGTCCGAACAATCAAAATGGCGTATAGCTATCCATATTGTTTGTCCGGAATATGAACTCAAATCAATGGTTTTCAAGTACCATGTTCCCTGATCTCTATTTCCCCTTATTATCTCGCTTTTACCAGTTTTTGCAGAAAGAGTCTCTTCCCATATTGTAGTAAAACTACTTGAACTAGGATTAGAGGAGGTTGATATGGCAACTCCAAAATGTTCGGCCGGATATTCTGAGTCCTGTGCACACACATAGAAGGATATTCTTGCTCCTGCTGTTATTGTATATTTTTGCGGTGATACGAGGTAGTTGTCAGGATAAAGAGCACTGCTGGTATAGTTGGTATAAGAGCCTGAACATACCAAATCAGTTGATGAGCCATGCCCGTTACCAGCAAGACTTGTGCCAGATTCCAAATAAACGCC
The DNA here is from genome assembly GCA_024399215.1 of archaeon. Classification (GTDB taxonomy): domain Archaea; phylum Thermoplasmatota; class Thermoplasmata; order Methanomassiliicoccales; family Methanomethylophilaceae; genus Methanarcanum. Next base: position 2,437 of record JAKSHT010000015.1, read on the forward strand.
TCCAATTTGTGAACCGAGTACCCAACCATATCCGTCACCATCCGCGTCAAGAGAGGTCCAATTTTGTAGACCGCTTTCAAATGTATAGGAATATGTTTGGCCTCCGCCTCCGCCTCCGTTTTTCGAAAGTTGCACATCGTCAACGCACATAATGTATTGGTCGTTACAATTAAAATGACGAATGGCTATATAAACATTTTGACCTGCGTAAGCACTTAGATTAACAGAGTATTGATACCACGTACCTGTTTTTGCGCCGTTACCATTGCGTGAAGCCATACCACCATATCCTCCATCTTTGGCTGTTAGTGTCCATTCTTGAAGCATAGTAAATGCTGATGCTGTTGGTGTTGTCGTTGAAATGGCGACTCCAAAATGATCTTCGGGATATTCAGTATCGCATGCCGCTGCCCAGAATGAAAATATCGAACTGTTTTTGATAGACGCTAATGGTGTGATAAGATATTCATTTGGTGTCAAGGAACCAACACCATTAATATAAGAGCCACTACAGATAGCATTACTTCCTGTACGATACCAATCAAGTAACGTGGTTGCATAATATGTCCATGTTGATGGTATATCGCTTGTCAAAGTCCATGTCCAACTATCGTCGTTAGCGTCAAGTATAGTCCAACCTGAAGGCATTCCAGATTCGAAACCTTCAGAAAACTCTTCAACGGCACTGCCTCCGCCGCCACTTGTTGTGAAGGTTTTTTGTGTGCCATAAGATGTTCCAGCACTGTTTGTTGCATATGCTTTAACATAATATGTCGTGTTGGCACTCAATCCTGTTATTGTACTCGTGAACTGACCTGTTCCAGTGCCGTCGGTTGTGTGCTGGTTTGATATTGTCGGATTTCCGCTGGTATTCCAACATACTCCTCGTGCTGTAACAATGGCACCTCCATCTTCAGTGACATTGCCACCACATGTTGCTGTGTTTGAGGTTACGTTTGTTGGCGTTGTCGTTGTTACAGTTGGCGTCGTTGCGCTACCACCTCCGCCTCCACCACTGTCTTTGTATAGCGCAATATCCTTATAATCATATGAAGATTTGCCAACACCTTTCAAATCTAATCTCTTGTTGTGATTTCCATCGTCTAAATAGAGATAATAGTTATCGTTTAAATCGTCGAAAGTGACATCTAATTTAAATGTACCGGTAACACCGGTATGAGTATTGGTGTATTCTTGGTTGCCATTTGTGACAACAACATTTACATTGTTTAGTGGCATTGACTGAGATTCCTCTATAACCCTTCCACTTAATATTGTTGTTACTTTTTCAATTTTCTTCACACAACCAATTAATGCCAAGATTGTCAAAAAAATAGATGTTATCAATATCAGCCGTTTATTCATGATTATATTATTGTTGATTAAAACGCTAAACTAAAATTAACTCCACATGCAATAGTTTGGTCGTCGCTCATAACTGTTGGCATAAATGCATAATGTCTTTCCTTGTTTTTTTTCGACAATGAAGCAACTCTGAAAATATGTATTGTATATATTACAGCGGCGGCGGACCAACATGCGATATTTACGCCTCGCATAGTGTTGTATTGCTTTAATGCTTTATTATATTCATCAATTCCGACATTACTTTTGTTCATTGTATTTTTATAATTGTTTGACAACAGATACGATACTCCTGCTCCGCCGACAAACAAGGCCTCGCTTGTTATTACAAAAACACCTTCTCCTTTACGATCAGCCTGAAATTCGCCTAAACCAGGAACAAGATATGACCAAAAATTGAAACTTTTTGGAGGATTGTAATTCGTCAGTCGAACATTATAAGGATTTTTAGGGTCTTCAGTGCGTGTGACCTGTTTTAGCCACTTTACGTCATTATAGTTAGTATGGCTAACTTTAATATCGTATTTTTTGCTTATTTGATAATTTTTGTCATAATCGAGTTTCAGAGGGGCATCGCCATTGCTTTCTGAGAGTACATAATAAGGCTTTCCATCGGCATATACTGGCTTTCCACTTGTATAATAAAGCTCTGCACGCGCACCCTCCAGTGGTATCCCATCATGTCCCTTAACAACAACTAATGCAACATTGGGTTTTCCTTTGGGTTTGTAATTGTATATGTAATTGTATAATTTAACAACAATACTATCTCCTGCTTTGATACTCTTTATTTGAGAATCTTCATAATCTTGATGTGAAATTTTGATTTGATAAGTCTTGTCAGATGTAAAAGTCTTGTCATCTCTAAATCTTAATGTTACAATACCATCTTTGTTTGCGGATTCAATCTGCTTCTCGCCGTTTATTGTATACTCTACATTTGCGTTAAGCAGCGGAATGTTGTCCTTTCCACGGACAGCAACTTTTGCCATTTTTAGTTGCCTCTTGGGTTCAATGGTGTAATATACTTCTTCTTGGGCTTTTCTGACAAAAACTTCTTCCAATTCATATTTTTTGTACCCGGGTGCTGTAATTTCAATTGTATACCCGTGCTTAAACTGGGCATTAACTCCTTTTGTGTCGCTTTCCGTTAATGGTTGTACGCTTAATATATATTGATTGGCAGAAGCATTATGACTGCTTTTTTTTAATCTTTTGGGCCCATTTGAAATTTTGAAACTAACATTTGGGATTGTTGTCGAAAAAATAATAACTCCGTCTTCAGGATTTGAATATGATACATTTAACGGTATCAATACACTGTTTTTATCTTTGTCTTTAGTACAAACAAATTCATTTATTGAACCGTTTTGTGAGAATAAGTGGCTTGAAAAAAGCAGTGCCAGCAGTAATATAAATAATGTTTTTTTCATATTATTTTATACTAAAGTCACCAATAGAGAATCTTTCTTCTTCGGTATAATTAATCTTATTTCCGTTTTTGTCTTTGTCTGGCTGCCATGTTCTGACCCAAATGCGAGGCATGTTTTCATCACTGAAATCTATTACCAAAAACAACTCGCCGTCATCGCTATATGTTGAAGATCTCCATCGCTGATTGAGTCTGACACCATATGTTTTAGGATTAGCTTCGCTTTGAATGATTTGTATGTTCTCAAATTTTATGTTGATATATTCGTTTTTGTTGAATAGTCTTTGAAGATTGGCGAGGTATTCTTTTTTGTTTTTAATGCTGTATTCAACCCTATAATCGCTCATTAGACTTTTCGACATTTCCTTGTTCGGGTCGACGGTAACAACTCTGCCGGTAATTATCAAAGCGTCTTCACTATACATTTTTTCGAGCATGTCCAAGTCTTTGGTGTTGTATGCGTCACGGAAATGGTCAACAAAGTTTTTTATCATTTCGCGATGGCGCAAATCTGTTACATCATTACTGTTTGTTATCACTTCCGTGTACTCATGCTCGGGTATCATGCAGTAAAAATCGCTTATCTTTCCTGTGCTGTCAAATTCAATTACGACATGTTGGTTTCTGAAGTCGTCTTTTCCGTCTTTAAAGAATATAGGCACATTTCTAACTTGGTAACCTGAACCAAATTTCATTACACGTGTAATCATTGTGGTTCTTGTACAATAAAAATGGCTCACATTCCAAGTGGTCTGAATTCTTTCAATAGCCTCTGGGGTCAGGTTTTGTGTTGACAGTTTCAATTCGTTTGTTGTACCATAAGCTCTGTTTAATTCAGCAAACAATGAGTTTGCATTGTTTTCCATTATGCGCAACACATTTTCAGGTGCTGTTTCACTGAATCTGAACTTTGTAGAATGCTGTGCAAAAATTTGATTTGTTGTGAAAATCCCAATTGCTACAAGAGCAATGATTTTGAAGAAATTAGTTGCTTTCATATTTTATTAAGTTTTATTTCTGTTGAAAATATAATAAACTATAGTTGTTGTTTCTGTAATATGTTTCGGGATCCTTGATGATTTCACCAGTTATCATATCTTTACGGCTTGAATCTCCTTTATCAAGAAGAGCGCAGAGCATGCCGTCTGAAGAAAAAACAGCAATAATGCATTGTCCCATATTGTCAAATCCTTCTGTGCTGTTTAAGGCACCGCTTATATACCCGTTTTGTTTCAACACTTTGCTAACTTCTTTGTAGTTTTTGCATTGTGCAATATGTTGCAAAACAGGATCCGCTATTGTATTTGAGCTTGCTTCTTTTACTTCTGGTTTTTTGTTAGCCGGTTTTTGCTCCACTTGGAGCTTCGGCGTTTGTTGAACAGGGCGTTTTGTTGTTATGAATACATTGTCTTTTGAAATCCAGGCAAGTATGCAAATTTCGCCTTCTTGTTGGATTCTGTCGAAATGCACAGACATTTCAAGTTCTTTTAAGTCTTCTTTGTTTTTAATTGACTGGTTTAACACATCTTTAAGTATCTCGTCGCCAAGAGTGTTCAATGCGATGCTTTTGGCTTCGTTTTCATTGTTAGGGTGGAGACCTTCGGCCCAATAATAATTATCGGTTGTTTTTATTTCAATTTCGCGTTCTTCGGTGATGTATTGCTGCGCATATGTGAAGAGAGGCAACAAAAATAATGCGATTGCAAATAGAATGTTCTTTTTCATATTATTTGTCTTTTCCGAATAGTGTTTTTATATTATGTTGCGGAATGTTTGAATATAAATCAATATATATTTTTCCGCTGTTCATCAAATCGTCTAAAGTTGTAGAGACAAAAGCCATGTGTATAAATTCAGCATTTTTGTTGTATAATATCAGTGTTCCAGTAAGATGATCGTTTTCAAGTGATTCTATGCCGAAATATTTCTCATAATCTTGTGAAAAGAAGCCGAAAAAATCCTTGCTTGTCATCGTGTAGATTGATTTTTTGTAGCCGTACATCCAATGTTTTACTTCAATATAATAGTTTTGGGAAGAGGGTAGAAGCATGGCGTTTGAAAACGTCAACGCCACGTATGAAGTGTCAAAAACAGGAGTATAAATGGTGCCGTTTTTAATATAAAACAAGTCGCCGTTTATTTGCGGTATTACAAAATTTTCACCCTTTTCAACATAAACACTGTCGCTTACAATGCTGTCGTTACTATAATATTGTAAATAGCTTGGTCTCAAATACATGGAGTTATTACTGTTGCTTGCATAATAATTGCTAAGTTGTATGGCAAGTTTTATTTCCTGCTCCTTTTTGCTCATGCCGCTTATAAAACAGCAATCTGCCTTAAATATAAACGTGAGGTTTTTATTGTTTGAGCATAGTATTGTAGCTATGTAGTTGTTGTCTCTTCGGTTGATAATTGTGCCGTAGTTATTTTTCCATAGGTCGAAAAACCACGATTTGTTGTCGAGTGAGTCGGCTGGTATATATTTGTCGTCCAATAAAATATACAATTGGTCGTCGTCGTTTGTTTTTATGGTTTCCTTAGCGTCGTTGGATAATAGTATTGACAAAAGCTCTCTTTCAATAAATTGCGTTACGGGTTTGTTGCCAATTAATATAGAGTCGTAAAGGAATTTGCATCCGATATGTTCAATAACATTGTTTTCATCTTTGCATATTGTTATTGTAACAGTATCGCCCAAAACCAATTCTGTACATGGAAAAGAATAGTTGTTGGATGGTATTGAATCTATTTTGCAGATATTGTTCAAAGAGTTGAATAAAACTTCTGTTTTATTTGAATAAAACAGCTCTTGAGCATTACAAGCGAAGTTCGATAATAAAAATATTATTCCAAAGACATATTTCTTGTACATACGATTACGATAATGCTATAGTAGAAATGGAAGGTTCCTCCTAAAAGAAGATTTCTGTTTAAGAGAAACCTTTCCATAAAAAATGTCAAAACATCATTCTTTGCTTAAATCATACGGATTCGGTCGTTTAGGCGCGAATATTTTTCCTTTTAGAACATTGTCCTTGCTGTATAATGCGCCGTTTACGATGTCGCCGTTGCCCCAAGTGCCAATGAAGTAGTCACCTTCTTCAGCATAATGCGGCGGATTTTTTTTATCATGCTTCGCTATCTGCATGTGTCGATAGTAATACATTGTGCCACTACCTTCGGGGATGTCTTTTTTTGCATCACCGACATACTTTCCAAAGGAATATTCAATTACATTAGTGATTATTACAGGAGGCTCCTCTATTATTCGAATAGTGTCTCGTGGTTTTTCCTTAATAGTGTCAATAGAATTCTCTTCCTGTTGATTTGTGTCATTGTTTTCGCCAGTTTGGGCTGGGTCTTCATTAACAATGGTGTTCTCTGAAGGCGTTTCAGAGTTATTACCACCTTTAGGTTCTTCTCCAGCCTTTTTCGGTAGCGTGAGGCACAAGATAATTACAATGGCAACCACCACAACAGATGCGGCAATCACTGCAATTTTATGCTTCTTGAACCATGATTCACCTGTATATTCGACAAGCCTTTTGCCGCATTTCGGGCAGACAAATTCCTCACCGTCAGGTATTTCGATGATTTTCTTTTTGTTTTCATCGAAATTTGGGCAATCCCAATTTGTGCAAATACCTTTCATTTCAATAGATTTTAATCAGTTAAACGTTCTTTGTCTCTATCTAAGATTTCCTTGGCGGGAACTTTGGCGTCAACAAATTTGTCCCAATCAGCTTTGTTCTTGGCGCACTCTTTCTTGATAGCCTCATGTACACTACCATCAATTTCCCCTTTCAGGAAGTCTCTCTTTGACTTTGAGAGATATTCGCCAGTATTGAGTTTGCTTTCAACCATTGTGCGAATCATATCAGCTTCCTCTTCGGTGATGTTTTCAACAACATTACGGAATGTCTGGTGCTTCAATGATGTTTTCTTTTCGTTGTCAATGTAATACACCTTTTGGTTGCCGTAGCCTTCACCCCTGAAACCGTATTTGATCAAACCCATCGACATTGCTAATATTAAATAAGGTGAGAATTCTTCTTTCTTATCATCATCCCATTTGTCAGGATACAATGATGGAAATTGCGAGCCGTCACCTTCTGTCTGTAGCAGAAGTTTGTTCTGTTTTTCGTTTATATCGGACAATTTGGCATCGTAATCTTTCTTGAGACGTTCCACATCTGCTAGATACCTTAACGGGAATCCTCCAGTCATCGATAGAATGACAATCTCGTTAGACTTTAGATTTTCTGCAACTTCGATATTACCGGCAACATCACGGAATCTCTTGATGAATCTGTCACGGAAATTGGTTGTGTCCTCATATTTTGGCAGAAGCAGTGCATATTCGATTCGCAATCCGTCTCTGCCAAACCCAGATTCAATTTCTTTAGCATTTTTCTGGATAAGAACGCCGGCAAGTTTAAGTTTGTCTTCAATGAATTTGCCAAGACCTTCATCATCGCCATTGTATTCATTGGCAATTCTTTCCATTATGTTGACCTTTACCTGTTTCTTCTGTTCGCGTTCCATTGCTGATGTAGCGCTGTCAGCACAAACATCTTCAAACATATTAATCAATATCTGGGTGTTCGAGATCTTGCTTACCATTTTTGTGAAGTCAGGATTCTCATCGTGAGTTTCTTCAATGAGTCTTTTCCTCACATTCAGGGCATTTTCTTTGTTGACACGGTCATCGCGCATTATTTTCTTTGTCTTATTCTTGACATCGTCTGGCGAATACATCTTATAAGTAATGATACCATTGCCTTCGGTTGTGGAGTCTTCTGTCTTGCAACGTGAACTGATTGCGATGTCCATCTTGTCTAACGATTCGGTTAGATATTTCTTGAAAGCAATGACAATGTCTCTTAGCTCTCTCAAATTCTCATTAACCTTGCGGAGCAAGCTTTGCGCATAATCAAGGCCGAGTTCTTCGGTCATAGTTTCATATTTACGTTTAAGCAAATCGCAATGCGTTCCTAATATCTTATCCAAACTTGTCAGAACACCTCTCTTGTTCCATTTAGTTCTGTTTTCTGCAATATTAGGTTCAATAGTGTCTTTTAATTCCTGTCTCTTCTTTTGTTGTTTTTCGCCGAGTTTTTCTATGCGGTTCTCGTTAACATCAATAAGTGTTTGAAGATACTTTTCGACTTCAACAATTGATTTGTTACCGTTTTCCCAATCTTTGAATAAATCGTGTTCAATAAGTCCGCATATTACGCTTGCATATCCTTTTAATTCTTCTTTCTGATTGCGGAAGAATTCATTAACACCAACTCCACGGAAATCTTCTTTATAGCGTTTTGTACAAAGCTCCTCTAGTTCGTCCAAACGATCTGTTTTGGGTTTTTCAGAGGCTATTTTCTTAAATTGGCTTACCCTATTCCAGTCTTCTTTATATGTGAGCCATGGATTTCTGTTATCATCTACAATTTTTTGTGATAAAGTCAGATGCTCTTCGTCAATTCGCCATTCAGGGAATTTGCCGTTGCGATCGTTACGCAAATCTGCTGCATAACCCAAACCGATTTCATCCTCTGGTTTTTCAATAAAGCCTAAATCACTCCAGTTATTGTATTTGAACTGAAGCATGGCTTGTTTTGCAAAATTGTATTGGACGTATTCCCTGATTTCTTTTTCAGGATATTCTATTCTACCAATACCGAAAGAAATAAAGCGCTTGCTTCTTGTGCCATCTTCATGGTTGGCATCGCCATTTTCGTTTTGTTCGAGGCGCTGTAATTGCGTGTTACCGACACGATGGATTGTTATGATTTTGTGATACAGAAAATCTGCAACTACTTCAAACAATTCACCATTTGCAACGTCGAGGAAACTACCGTTAGTGTTGGCGTTTGCGTATATGTAGGCGCTGTCGAAAGCTTCAATTCCGCGATCAGTCATCATTCGTTTAACCTTTTGTGTTTTTGCTTCTTTTCGGCCTTGAACGTCGTATGGACAATAAGCTTTGACACTTAATGCATTAAGTTCGAGAAGCGCTGCATAACCATTTGGCTTGTAATAACCTGTATTTGAAACCCAGCCGTGTGGTGGTGGAGTTGCTGTCTCAGGGAGTTTTGCATAAACAATAATTTTATCTTCTGGAAATTCTTCCCTAATTTGTGTGATTACATCTATAATACTGCCGCTTCCTGTTCCTCCAGCAAGACCGGTACATATGTGGAATGTTATTTTAACGTTATTGGAGCTTCTTTGCAGATTTGAAACATGACTGCTTAATTTCTTTTTAAACTCGTTGATGTTCCAGGCAAACAATAGTCTTCCGAGACGACGACGCTGTCCTCCTGCTTCATCAGTTATGCCTCCTTTAATATGATCCCAAGTTTGTTTGTCACCAATCCATGGGCTGATACCTGGATAATCTTCAATTCTGTCAAGAATAGATGATGTGGTCGCATTAATCTTCACCTTGTCACCTGGGTCAAGTGCAACGCTCTTACCCATTGTGCGCCATGATTGTGTTTCATTCAAGTCTTTTTCAGATGAATCTATCCAAAGGTATGATACAGCAACCTCCCTCATTGAATCGTTCGGAACGTTGTTGCTTCTGAATTCTTCATAAACTCTTTTGCGAAAAGCACGGATAATATGACCACCAGTGCCGCCTAATCCGATAATTAAATGGTTTTCCATGTTATAGACATTTTAGTTAATTAGTATTTGCATAAGTTGAGTGTAAAATA
>JAKSHT010000016.1 GCA_024399215.1 archaeon
AGCTTGAGGGGCTAGTCCTTAGTGGTCCGCGAGTTCAAATCTCGTCCCTTGCACCGATGACTTCTTTTCAGATGCAATCCCTAAAAGTCCCACGTAATTATCTCAATACAGTAAGTCGTACACTTCTATCAAAATTCTCATTTCTTAAAAGTGTTCAACAGATCTTTATAAAAATCCGTGACTGAATCTATAACGTCTTTAGCACCCACATCTTCCCAATCACTCTTACCGTATATGCCTGAAAGAACGCCAATGAAATCTGTCTTTGCGCCTTCCGCACATTGAAAATCATACACATGGTCTCCAAAAAATAAAATCTCATTAGTTTTAACATTCAACTTTTCCGCTAAATGTTCCATTGCCTTCGGCGATGGCTTTGCTTCCGAATCTATGTAGTCATCCCTTGCAACAATCACATCTAACTCATCAAAGACCCCACATATTTTACAAGCTCTTACGGCGTATTCTCTACAAGCTCCAGTAAGCAAACCAGTTTTTTTGCCTAAAAAATGAACTCTCTTAAGAAGATCCAGAGAACCTTCAAATGGTTCCGATTCTTCGACATGTTCCATCTCTACATCTCTTTCAATTCTTTTTACTGTTTCACTCAGACGAAACACATCGCCAACTCTTCCTTGCCTATTCAGATAGTCAATCCCAGCTTCCAAATTAAATCTATATCCATTATTCTTATCTATAACACACTCCGGAACACCGACTCTTACCATTTCGTCAAAAATGGCGTTAGCAATTTTTACGTAGTCCACCTTAGTCCTTAACAGTGTGCCACCCATGTCAAAACATATTGCTCTATATTTCTCGTTGGACGTCATCTACGCTCTTCATAGTGCCTACCTATATATTGACCATACATACACCAAGGCAAGTAGAATGTACAGTCGGTGAGGTAGGATGGATTTATTTGATAACGCTAGAAGGAAAATTCCTCAAAAGGACGCCCCTCTCGCTGATCGAATGAGACCCACGACATTAAGCGAAGTTGTTGGTCAAGAGCACATCCTTGGAGAAGGAAAACTATTATCACGCGCAATAGGGTCAGACAAAATAGGCTCCCTAATGTTCTATGGTCCTCCAGGAACTGGAAAAACAACATTAGCTAGAGTCATAGCAAATACAACCAAATCTCTCTTCAAAGAGTTGAGTGCTACATGTTCAGGGAAAAAAGAAATAGAGAACGCTATTAAATCAGCACAAAACAACCTTGGAATGTACGGTAGAAAAACAATCGTATTTGTTGACGAAATACACCGTTTTAATAAAAGTCAACAAGACTATCTTTTACCATTTGTAGAAGACGGAACGATCACGCTAATAGGAGCTACTACAGAAAATCCATACTTCGAAGTAAATAAATCACTAGTCTCAAGATCTATTATTTTTGAGCTAAACCCTCTCAGTCCTGAAAATATATCATTCTTGATCAAACGTGCAGTATACGACAAAAAAGGCCTTGGAGGAAAGAATATTATTGTTGACAATGACGCAATTGAATTTATCGCAGAGGCATGTAATGGAGATGCAAGAGTTGCATTAAATGCATTAGAAATAGGATCCTTTACAACAGATTGTGACAAAAATGGAATTATACATATTACCAAGGAAATTGCCTCATCATGCATTCAGAAACGTATATTGAATTATGACAAAAATGGTGATAACCACTACGACACAATTTCTGCCTTCATTAAAAGTATGCGTGGTTCTGACCCCGATGCGGCTATATATTACCTAGCAAGAATGCTATACGCCGGAGAGGATATTAATTTCATAGCAAGGCGCATAATGATTTGTGCATCGGAAGATGTATCAAATGCAGACCCGCAAGCTATTGTTGTCGCCACATCTGCAGCTCAAGCTGTGGAACGTATTGGCATGCCAGAATCACAGATTATCCTAGCTCAAGCCGCAGCATACGTTGCATGTGCACCTAAAAGTAACTCAGCAGTTGATGCTATATACAAAGCAACAAAAACTATCAGGGAAAACCCGCACGGATCTATCCCTATGCATCTCCGCGATTCGCAATATCAAGGCGCCGAAAAGCTTGGAAGAGGGGTGTCGTACAAATATCCACACAACTTCGATAATCATTATGTCAAGCAGCAATACCTACCTGACAATCTGAGCGATGTAAAATTTTATGTCCCTTCCGATAATGGATACGAAAGGACCATAAAAAGGTGGCTTGAAAAAATTTGGAGAGGATAACTTAACTCAAACCCACCACATTGGTAGCGTTAAGTATACGCTACCAAATTTTCTTGCTATGTAATGAAGCAACCAACCTATTGGCACTCTCCGAGTAATCAATCGCCCTTACACCCTATTACGGACAGATGCCAAAATTATCGGAAGTGAAATCGTGGCGTCTCCTTCCACAGTTATCTTCTTCGCGTCAGGCTTAACCTTGCCCCACGAAACAGCTTCCCGTATCTGAGCTCCAGATAATGATCCATCAAATTCCTGTGCAGTGGTAAGATAAACTGCATAATCTAGCCCACCACGAAATTGATTCCACCAAATTACGTGATGTTTTGATATCCCCCCTCCGACGATTATTGCTCCTGTTTGTTTTGCCTCATTCATCATTTCACTAAGCTTTTGTTCATCGCCAAAGAGATCAATCCTAAGTTTTCGATGCGGTTGGTAATACATCCACAATTGACATCCAAATGATCCATCTGTAATTCCAGGAACAAAAATTGGAACGCCATGTCTGTGGCACTGATAAAGAAGACTTTTAGGATCACCAAGTTTAGCTCCAACCTTATCAATAATCTCGTGTGTCGATAGTGAAAGAGTCTCCTCGAATATTTCACTAAACATGGGTGCGAGTTTCTCCTCAAGAACAAGACCGTAGCACTCATCAGGAACAAGAACATTCCCCAGTCTACTAATTCCATTCTCTCTAAGCTTTACGTCGTCCATAGCAAAACTGCCTTTATAATAGTCCTTCCACGTCCTGGAAAGATCGTGATCAAGTGTCCCGCACGTAGTAATTATAAGATCAATATTCTCGTTCTCTACCATGTTGACTATGACCCCGCGTGTTCCGGTTGCCATTATACATGCTGGAAAAGAGAGAATCCTAAGACAGTCCTTTTCCTTAAACATCTTCTCGACAATATCAACAGCGTCTGAAAGTTTCTGTGACGTAAATCCTCCGGAATTCCCCATCATTTTTACAATATCGTCGACGGTCATTCCCTTCCTAAGCTCTATATCTTTTACTGCTGTTAGTTTATCCATACCTCACCTCTTGTCGTCCTAAACCAAACAATTGTTATTAAAAAACATTGCTTTTTTAGAATCAGACAGGTAATTTCAATAAATTCCTCCGTAACACTGCATTAACACGTGTTTTGTATTATTACAAACCAACGTTTTGGAAAATATACAATAGAATTCATATCAAGAGACAAATCCAGAAATTATTTGATTAATCGATGTCTCTGTCTGTTCTATACTTGAACTATTATCAATAATTACCCAGTTCCTTGCAATGCTAAGCATTTTTTTCCTAACTTTTGTAAGTCTCTCCAGAGTCTCGAACATTTCGAGTTTATTTCCTCTTCCAATGATTCTAGACATTGCAACTTCTGGACTTATATCGACAAATATTCTTACATCGGGAATGTCTAAAACTGAAAGAATGACTTTGTAAGCAAAGCACATTATTCTTTCTGGTATGTATGCCACCGCAAGGTCATACCTTACAAATATAAAATCATCATATTTTTTCGATAATTTCTTTTTAATATGCAGCGACCTGAGTATATTTACAACATAAAATATAGTAGAAATAACAGCCGCAATCCTGGTATCTTTGTATAAAAACGCAGAAGTCATTCTTCCAGACAAACAGGAAGAATCAGGATGTGTAGACACCAGTACCCTTCTCCTACACAACGCAAGCTTTTCTTGAATAATGTTAGCAATCGTGCTTTTACCGGAACCATCCACCCCATCGACTACATACCACGTCATATCTTACATGCCCAACAGTCTCATAACACCTACAACCACGAGAGGATTAACGAAATTATCATAATCTCCACGACACACAACCTCGACCACAGCTGTAACAACTCCCGCAAGAAGTATGCAAACAAACCAAGGGACCACAGTTTTAACCCCATAAACATACCCAAAGCCAAGATCTGTTATAAAGTCAAAGAAGACAAACACAGCCGTTGACACGACAACAGTTGCTATGAAAACACCGACAGATCCTTCCAAAGACTTTCCATGCATTATTTTATGTCTCCCGAATCTTTTTCCTACAATACTCCCAAACCCATCTCCATACGTCATTGCAACAATTGCAATAGACGCCGCGATCCAATGTTCATTAAAACAAGTAACAACAAGAACATTAATGCTTACTACGTATAAGAAAAGACCTACAACATGTCCTTCCCTGGAAAGTTTACCGAGAAACGATTCTGAAATCGGGTTCCCCTTGAACATCGCTAAAAAAAGTAAGATTGTGAACGGTATAGTAAAAAACAGTAGCATAACCCACATATGCTTAAACAACCACCAAATAAACACAAAATTGCCTATACCAACATGAACAATCTTTCTGCTATCAATTTTTGGCCAGTATCTTCTCGAGTAGAGACATAATCCTAAAATCACCGCTACAAGAAAGTAGACGGCAATAGACGCAATAATGTCAGCCTTATCAATCTCCACTCCAACCATATTATCAATGTGGGGTATATACATAAACTCAATGCTTATAGTAGCAAGAGACAGAAGTTATCCTGAACTCTTGAGTAGTGTAGATGGAAAGAGAATCCATATCTGGACATGTAACACATGTGCCCGTCTATGTGGAAAAATTGGTGGAAAAGATTCCGCAAATATTCTGATGAATAAACTAAAAGCAAACGGAATAGACGTTATTGGGGTTTCTTATGTCTCTGCGTCATGTATAATGCCTATAGTTGAATCAAAAAGAAATGAGATCCCCAATGAAGAAATTACCATATTAGCACTTACTTGCAATATTGGTGCGAAATGTGTCAAAGACGCATTCAATAAGAAAGTTCTAAATCCAATCAAAACTCTCGGACCGGGGTACATTGATAGTTCAGGAAAAGCTATATTATTCAACAGCGCTGAAAATATCTCCGAAATGTCACAATTCTAACAATATTTTCCACACTCTTTTTATATGGCAACAAAGTAAGGAGCAGCTAGCGACGTTCGGGAGTAACAACTCAAATGATCGAATTCACACATCAGAATTTTCTGTTCGTAGTTCCAGTTGCCACGGTTTTTGCTCTGGTAGTTGCCTTTATCTTTTCCAGGGAGGTATTTTCTAAAGACAAGGGAACTGCCGAGATGCAGGCAATTTCGGATAAAATTGAGAAGGGGGCCATGGCTTACCTCTCAAGGCAGTACAAAACAATCACGGCCATCGCGATTATTATTGCAATAATTATCGCTCGTATCGGTGTAAATCCAGCATTTAGCAACTATCTCAACTACAAGGTTGCAATTGCGTTTATTCTTGGTGCCGGATGTTCTATGCTTTCTGGCTACATTGGAATGAGAGTTTCTGTTAGTTCTAATGTAAGAACATCAGCCGCAGCAGTACGCTCGCTCAATGAAGCATTTAAAACGTCATTCCGTGGAGGAGCTATTTCTGGAATTGCAGTTTCAGTTCTCTCTCTCACTGGACTTTTCGTAATATTCCTTATATATAGCGAGTGGTGCGACACGATGACACATACTCTCCACTCCGTTGTCGGCTTCGCATTTGGTGCATCAATGGCAGCATTGTTTGCACAACTCGGTGGAGGAATCTACACAAAAGCGGCAGATGTTGGTGCAGACCTTGTCGGTAAAGTTGAAGCTGGGATTCCAGAGGACGATCCAAGAAATCCGGCAGTAATAGCAGACCTTGTCGGTGACAATGTGGGTGATTGTGCAGGACGCGGAGCAGATATCTTCGAATCAACAGCAGCGGAAATTATTGGATCGATGGTTATTGGTCTTGCTGTCGTTAAAGAGCTCAATTACTCGAACAACTTCATTTATCTTCCACTCGTCATCATGGCATTAGGATTAATTGTGTCCATTATAGGAATCTACAGCGTTCGCTTAAAAGGTACGACTGTTTTTAAGGCACTCAATTCTGGATACTATATTGCAGTGGATCTTGCCATTCTAGTAGTGATTTTCTCGTGTTACCACCTTCTCCATAACGAGATTGATAAATGGTACAATTTTGCCACTGCAGGAGTAGTCGGCATCTTACTTAGTCTCGCTGTTGTTTACATAACACAATATTACACAGGCAATCACAAACCAGTTAAGACAATTGCAAAACAATCAGAATCGGGTCCAGCGACAAATGTTATCATGGGACTTTCAGTTGGTCTTGAGTCAACAGTCGTTCCAGTCATTTTCATAGTATTTGCAATTATTCTAACGTATCTTCTTGGCTATAATGCCGTCAGGGGAGGCAACCCAATACTAGGGCTCTACGGAACAGCTATTGCGACAGTCTCAATGTTAAGCACATCTGCATTTATTCTCGCAGAGGATACATTTGGGCCTATTGCCGACAATGCCGGTGGGATTGTGGAAATGTCCAACCAGTCTGAAGAGACCAGAAATAGAACAGACAAACTCGACTCAGTTGGTAACACAACGAAAGCGCTCACAAAAGGGTATGCAATGTCCTCAGCTGCGCTTGCAGCATTCCTCTTATTCGCAGCATATTTCGAAATTGTCGGTGAGTACAACAACACATCCATTTCCGACGAAATGAAGCATGTTGTAATTGGTGACCCTCTGATCTTTGCCGGAGGCCTTGTCGGAGCTGCTCTCGTTTTCTTCTTTGCTGCACTTGCAATTCGTGCAGTTGGTACAGCAGCGGGAGAAATGGTTAGTGAGGTTCGAGAACAGTTCAAAGATGGAAAAATTATGTCAGGTGAAAAGGAACCCCAGTATGAACGCTGCGTAGACATTGCGACGCAGTCTGCACTAAGACAAATGGTTCTACCCGCGCTTCTACCTATCTTAACACCTGTCGCTTTTGGACTCTTTTATAAATACGCTCTCCCGAAATGTTTCCAGCATTTGTCCCCCTACGCAGTTGGCGGTCTCATCATGGTCGCAACAATAGTTGGTATTCTAATGGCCAACTTCCTCAATAATGGGGGCGGAGCATGGGACAATGCAAAGAAGTACATCGAAGAAGGAAACCACGGTGGAAAGAAATCACCAGCCCACGCTGCTGCAGTCGTCGGTGATACCATAGGAGATCCATTCAAAGATACTGCCGGACCATCAATCCACGTCTTGGTCAAATTGCTTTCAACTATTTGCTTAGTTACAGCAGTTCTGTACTTGTAAAACGTGTATCGGGGGCATTGCCCCATTTTATTATTTTTATTGTTATCTTTATATAAAGGGTGCCTAATGCTCGCTAACGAGATGATATTCCATGTACACAATAACACAGGCTGAAAGGGTGGTACGTATACCTCCGTCCGATCTCAGCAAATCAATCGAGGATGTGATTGATGAGCGCGCGTGGGAATCATTCGAAGGCAAATTTGGGCCAGATAAGAAATTTATCATTGCTATTCGGAATGTAAAACCGAAAGGTGATGGACGTATTGTTCATGGTGATGGAGCAGTTTATCAGACTGTAGAATTCGATCAACTTGTCTGTACGTTCAAAGAAGGAGAAATTATAGACGGAATCGTTGTTCAAATTGCCAAATATGGTGCGTTTATAAGCATTGGACCACTAGACGGTCTCCTTCATGTTTCTCAGATAGGAGATGATGTTTTTGATGTGGATGTCGTCAATAAAAGAATCATCGGAAGAGAAAAGGGCAGAACCCTAATTGTTGGCGATAAGGTAAGGGTCAGAGTCATTAGCATAAGCATTAACGAAAAGGTTCCAAAAGACAGTAAAATCGGACTAACAACAAAGCAGCCTGGGCTCGGAAAGCCTGAGTGGATCGCAGAAGATTCCAAGAAAAAAGACAGTGAGTAAAGTATGATTAGTTCAACAGAAAAAGCGTGCAAAAAATGTAACTTCATTACTGTTGGAGATACATGTCCAATCTGCGGCTCCCCAACATCAAAGGAATGGCAGGGATATCTAGTCGTACTGGATTACTCCAGATCTGCAGTTGCCAAAAAAATGAATATTGAGCATAATGGGAAGTATGCACTCAGGGTTCGTTGATTTATGTGTCCAGTGGATGGCGACTTCCAGCTGATAAAAAAGATACATTCAAAAAATACGCTGGCGCCATCATCGAAGAGAAAAACATTGCCGCGTATCGAGACAAGAAAGTGGTAACCGTCGGTGATGTGGTATCATTGACAACTAGAAAAACAGGAGTTACACCCATTTTATCTATTTATGATGGATTCACGGAAAGGCACAAAATGGATGAGTTCGCCGATTTCGTCGATAAACAGAAACTAAGAAAGAAAATCATAAGTAATCCGGCTGGCACTATTACGACCGAACTCTCAGATGCCATCAAAAATGCTTTGGTTACTAGCGATACAGACGTAATTTGTGTTCAGGGAGAGGAAGATCTGGCTTTAATACCGTGTATACTATACGCCCCGGACGGGACGAAAGTCATCTATGGTGAGCCTGGAAAAGGAATGGCAGTAGTATCTGTAGATGCGACTGTCAAATGTAAGTTTCAAACCTTTTTAGAAATGATGGAGGTCTTTGAATGAAGATAAAAGTTGAAGAGAAAAGGGATAATGTCCTCTTTAAAAGGACAGAGATTTGTTTCACAATTGACCACGACGGGGAGTCAACCCCTGTGAAAACCGCGATTGCTGAGGATATTGCGAAACAGATGAAAGTAAAAAGAGATCAAGTAGTCCTTAGCGGTATCAAATCTATTTACGGCAATGGAAGATCCAAAGGATATGCCAGAATCTACACATCAAAAGAAGATGCACAAAAAGTTGAACCAGAATTTATTCTTAAAAGAAACGGAATTCAAAAACCTGTATACGTTGCCCCCGAAAAGACGGAGAAGTGATTCAAGTGGCAAAAGAAGCAAAAAAAGTTAAATCGGTTAGAAAAGGAGACGCCGTCGGAAAAAAACCCGTCTGTCCTAAATGTGGACCGGGTGTCTACATGGCAACACACAAAGACCGTGTCTCTTGTGGTAAGTGTGGGTACACTGAATTCAATAAAAAGTGACCCAAACCTCTTTTCTAAGTGAATCGTTATTTCGATCTACTATGAGGGATTTACCCTTGCTACTTATGGACCCGTTGTATAGCTAGGATAGTATCGTGGCCTCCGGAGCCTCAGACTCGGGTTCGAATCCCGACGGGTCCGTTTCTGTCCCTATAGCCGGTCCGTCTGTAAATATTGATAAACTCAAAGCTTTCATCAATGACGCTAACTCTGACACCGCATGTGTTTCTATCATGTTGGATAAACTAAGAAGTGGTTAAGATATATTTGCCCATTAACGAAATACCAATAAAACCGACGTTATCCTTAATTTGATGATAGACCCAATTTCCTATCACAAATCCAAACAAAATATATCATATAGAGAGCCAGAGCCTCTACATTGAATAACCTAAAATCGATCAAATTTCGTCACTCAAAGCAAATTCAACACATTTTCTGACATAAGAAGAACTGTCATTCTCAAGATCTCTTAATTTTTTAGTAATCCCTCCATCAATTCTAAGTTTATGTCTAAGTCTCCCAGCAGCCCACGCTGCCATCGCTCTAACGCTACTGTCGTGGTCAGACATCAGATGTAACACAGCAGAGACTGAATCGTTATTACCAATGCCTGCTCCAGCTACCTCACCAATCCCCCAAGCAACATTTTCTCTGATCTGCGAATCGCTGTCATTTCTCATCAAAAACAAAATATTCACAATTCTTACATCAGAAACCTTGTTCTGCCCCATTTTTGCAATGCACCACGACACTCTCTGCCTTACGTTAGCATCATCACACACCGACATCTGAGATAATTTGCGTATGTCTTCAGAACAATCCATATTTTTTCTCAGGTTCGCTTCCAAAATATCAAAATAAATTTTGATTTTGTTATCAGTCATACTTTATTACAGGTTTTTCTTTATAGAAACTACAAGTTTCGTAATCTCTTTCTCTAACACACATCTCATAATCTGCAATCTTAAGGACATCTGCTCTTATCCTTTTAGCCTTACAGCAAGCACATCTTCCGTCTGTGGCGTGCCACAGGCATCGTCTCCTTTCAGTCATCAATTCTTTCAAAACTTACTACATTCTCCTTAATCTTTTTCGCTCGAGATTTAGATAGCATTCCGGCCTCTGCCCACGCCGCATTAATAACAGCATTTGGTGCAAGACAAGTCATCGTTACCCGAGTGAGATTTTCATAAGAAAATATCTTGCTTTCACTAACATCTGTAAGATCATCTAGCGTCAAAGTATCTCCCAAAGCATTTGCATAGTCTCTGACTTCCGGACAATCAGTCGCAATATGTAAAGAAAAAGTCCCATCGTCTCTTTGTTTGACTGTAACTTTATGTGTCTTATTACAAAATTTCATCCTTGCCACAACTGTCGCCATGCTCATATGATCATAATTAACTAATTTAACGATGACCAAAAAATGTTAATTAATCATCACCAATAATTGTAGCATGGCAATAAATTTTGATGATTACCCATGCGAATTCTGTGGAAAGAAATCAACAAATGTCGTGTTCGCTGCATTCGTTTGTGGTAATCCAGAGTGCATTGAGAAGGCAAGAATTGCAAGGGGAGGTCCAGGAGGGCATCTTAAAAGAAAACTTGAAGGGAAGTCTATAATTCCCATAAGATCCACCGACCAATAGCAATAACCTAAAAACCAAGACATTAAACTTAACCAAAGTCTCAATCGATAAACAGTAAATCATCAGCGATCAATCGGATCCAATCCGACCCAGACAAGCAAAACAGTGCTATCAGGCAATCTCAAAACTAACAACTAAGTAAGCACCTTATAACCCCACTAAATCTGCAACCTCGACGTAGAATTATACATCTCTTTATCAGCCTTACAGCTACATCCATCACAAAACACCATGTTAATTCACTGAAGTCCCATCAAACTGCCATAACCTCTCGAACTGAATCCAGTCCTTCCTACAGGTCTCTTGTACGAACTCTACCCTCCCACAGTAAATTTGTTGTCACGATTCCCTTTCTGCACTACAAAATTCCTTAAATTGTTTTATACACTCCTCATTACTGATATATTCATAAATAAGAACAGTAGTGATATAGACCCGATAGCATACGTCGCATAATTTTATTTTCTCGGAATTCTTCATGTCTTCAACCACAGCATTATTATGTCTAGCGAGCTTGTTAAAGAGAAACCTGGCGTAGTCCGCAATCTTTTTAAATCCTTTATTCTCCAACTCTCTCCTTTTTGACTCGAAATCCTTGTAAAGACATGAAAGAATTTTCTGTTTAGCACCAAGATCACTGCGTACCGTAATATGATTATATTCAAGCATGTTAAACTTCACATCAGAACAATCTATAGCTTTAAAAGCCTCGTACACACCAGCATCATTCGGAACAATTTTATATAAAGACTTATCCAAAGGATTACATGACACTCCCTGAGAACAAAATTCATACTTCCTTAAGTTCAGCTGGGACAATAGATTATCTATGTTTACCTTTAATGCCACATA
>JAKSHT010000017.1 GCA_024399215.1 archaeon
AGAAGAACTATCGACGTCAGTATCAGAAGGATTCCGATTACAGCAAAAGCAGTGATTGGTTCGTCATAGACCATAAAACCTACAACGGTCGCAACCATCGGCTCAGTGTAAGCGAGAACAGCGGCAACGCCGGGATCCAGATTCTGAAGACCTTTCGAATATAAGAAGAATGGGACTAGAGTGAACAATACTCCTATCAAGATCAAAAAGAAAGGCACCAATATGTCCTTCCTAAGGAGATCTTGTATTGAGCCTAGGTCCGAGAGCGGATACGTGGCTAACCCTGCGAAAAGGAAAGTATACGCTGTAAAAGTCATCGGACTGTATTTCTTCAAAGCAAAAGCTCCGAAGAGTGTGTACAGAGAGTAGAAGAAACCCGCTAAAATTCCGAACAACACTCCAACTGTGTCACCCTGAGCGTCTCCAAGGACTCCAGTCGTGAAAACGCAACCCAATATAGCTGCAACAAGAGCCACAGCCTTGTACCGTGTCATCTTTTCATTGAAGACAAATAAAGAGATCACAGTAACATAAACTGGCGCCGTATACAACAGAACAGTTGCCATCGACAGACTGAGCGTCGGCAACGCCGAAAAATAACACAAGTTAAATGCTGTTAAACCACACACACCCGAACCAAGGAACATCCAGGTATCTCTTGCATCTATCCTGATTTTGCTTCTGTCAACACGACACAAAATAGCAAATAACACGAGAGATGTCACTAATGCTCTACAAAAAATTATCTGATAACCGGAGACATCATGTTCTAAGAGATATCTGCTAGCGACCCCCATTATCCCCCATAAGGCGCCAGCACCCACCACCATAGCGGCGCTTTGGACTTTGCTTGCCATGTCCCTAACACCTAATTTCTATACTGTATACTAATACAAGTATATTAAGCCTACGCATGCGGGCGCCGGGATTCGAACCCGAGTTCTGACCTTGGCAAGGTCAAGTGATAACCAACTACACTACGCCCGCGCACTAAAATAGGCACAATATCACCCAATATAAAGGTTTGTATCAAATAATTTCCGAAGTTACTTTTCTTAGATACAAATGAAGTCAAGTCAGATTTCATGTCACATACACTAGTTAACATTTCGTTTAAAATTAACGGATCCACTAGTTCACTTCTAAATTATACCAAGAACACGAGGGCAAGCCTCTAAAATTTGGAAAGGAAATTATTCTAAGCTCTCACTGATACCTCCCCCACAGAAACTTTGAATCGGAAAAATTCAAAATAACCAGCATTAGACAATCGGAAGAGAAGTTCATAGCCTATAAATTAGTTGGACTGATACCGTCAGTCGGCGACTTTCGACACAATTGACATAACTAGCTGTAATCACGCGAAAAATTTTGTTTTATACCGTGGATCTTACGAATGCACGGTACGAACCAGGACCTAATTACTTTTCAATAGCGATTAACATGTTCCCGGATTGCAACATATCCACTACCTTCCCGTCAATAGTAAGCCTTTTTTCAAATTCGAAATAGTCTGCGGTAAGAGTAACTTCTCTTTCATTCACAGGTACTCTGATGATCTTATCAGTAAGAACTCTAGCAACATCGTTAGGTCTCATTTTCGCAACTTCTGCGGCTATAATTTTCGCTTCATTTTTAAATTTAGGTCCAATTTTTTCATACACTGGTTTAGCTGAAACATATTCTTCAACGAGATTCGTTCTCTCCACGAACTGCAATTTTTTCACTCTAATCGTTGTAATAATATCGTCAGCTGCACACTCAATAATCTTCGAACTCTCGCCGATCAATCTAACCCTCTGGAGATCTGCATTAAGAGGAATTTTTTTCTCAGATTTCCACCCACGAATTGCGGCAATGACATTTTTAAGAATATCACCAGCTTCTTCTGCCTTAGAATCCACAAACATCGATTCAGGCCACGGCGTAAGATGAATGCTTTTTATTCCTTCGTATTTAAGAAAAACATTTTGATAAACATCTTCCGTAACGTACGGCATAAAAGGTGCTAAGAGTTTAATCACTCCTAGGAAAACATGGTATAACGTGTACTTAGCAGCGACATCTCTTCGAAGCTTAATCATCTCAATATAATGATCTGCAATATCATGCCAAACAAAGTTTTCAATATTTCTCATAGCTTTATCAAATGCATACAGTTCCAGGCAATCTGTAACAAACCCTACCGTTCGTGTGAACCTACTTATAATCCATTTGTCTGGAAGTCTAAGCTCTCCAGTAGAAGAGGGTTTTTCATCAATGAAAGTTCCTGCGAACCTCCCCAAATTAAATATTTTGTTACATAACCTCCTTCCGCGAATTACATCTTTCTCTCTGAAGGCATGATCTACACCCAACGAACACATGCTTGCATAATATCTTAGTGCATCCGCGCCGTAACGCTCGAGAATAGGTATAGGTTCAATTGTGTTGCCTTTGGAAGAATGCATAGGCGTTCCATCAGGAGACATTATGAATCCATGTATCATTACATCCTTCCATGGGATTTTACCAGTAAGTTGATAACTTCTAAGAATTGTATAGAATGCCCAGGTTCTAATAATGTCATGAGACTGCGGCCTTAATGACATGGGATACAAGTCTCTATGCATATTTGAATCCCTTTCCCAGTATGTGTTGTACAATGATGATATGGACGAATCCATCCATGTGTCAAACACATCCGTGCACCCTACGAACTTTTCACATCCACACTCTGGACACACGCTAACAGGTGGCTTATCCTTGACCGGGTCACAATAGCACATTTCTTTCGTTGCACACACAGCATGACCACACTTTTTGCATTCCCATATTGGAACCGGCGTCGCGAAAATACGTTGTCTTCCCAGTACCCAATCCCACTGAAGAGAATTAACCCAATCTTGAAGTCGAATTTTCATAAATTCCGGAAACCACTTTATACAATTGGCCATCTCCAAAACTTGTTTTTTAAATTCGAGCGTCTTAAGGAACCACTGAGGAACTTGAAGATATTCCACAGGTTCGTGGCACCTCCAACAGGTAGAAATTTGCTGTGGATTATTTTCTTGTTTTATTGTGAAACCTTGCTCTATAAGGTCCCTAATTATTGCTTCTCGAGCTTCAACAATTGACATTCCAGCGTATTTACCTGCAAGGTCTGTCATTCTTCCAGTTTCATCAATACCCTTCTCCATTTCGAAATGATACTTCATAACCCACTCGAGATCGTCTTTATCTCCTATAGTACAAATCATGACGGCGCCTGTCCCGTAGTCTGTTTTGACTTTTGAATCTGAGATAATTTTTACTTTTCTTCCGAATATGGGTGTAACAAGTTCTTTTCCAACAAGATACTGTTTCTCCTTGTCATTAGGATGAACTGCCACTGCCTTGCATGTGCAGAGAAGTTCCGGCCTTGTCGTTGCCACACAGACGTGCCCCTCCTCACCCACAATCTGAAAATTAACGTAGTTAAGCTTGTTGACGTTATCTTTGTACTCTACCTCGGCATCCGCAAGAGCAGTCATACAACCAGGACACCAATTCACCGGATAGTTCCCTTTGTAAATAAGGCCTTGATTAAACAGTTCTACGAACGAGAGCTGTGTGATTCTTCTATAGTATGGAGCATCTGTCCGATAATAAATAGATGAATCCATACTCTCTCCGAGCATTTCGAATTCACAGATCATCTGATCTATTTGTTCATCAGCAAACCTTTCGCACAACTTCCTATATTCGTCCCTAGGTGTATCGAGTTTTGTTATTTTGTACCTCTTTTCAACTTTAACTTCTATAGGTGTCCCATTAACATCAAAACACAGCGGGAAGAATATATTATGTCCTCTCATTCTCTTATATCGAGCTACGAAATCGATTAACGAGTATCCGACAGCATGGCCAAGATGAAGTGCCCCAGACGCATACCGCGGAGGGTTATCAATACTATATACAGGTTTACTAGATTCTGGATCGAAGCGATAAATTTCGTCCCTCTTCCACATATTTCGCCATCGTTTCTCAATCAATGCGGAATCGTACTGTGACATGATACTTTCGAGAAAGTAAAGCATTTATAAAAGTGTTCAAGAGAACGTAGACGCACATAGAACATCTTACACTTCTCTCTTTTGAAAGTGTACTCCCTTAACCTCAGAATTCACTACGGATACGACAACTATTTTTTTTTACATAACCCAACACCAGACTATAGCATCAACAACTTTTTCACCATTAATTAATGCATGTAACCCTCATGATATCTACCCACATCCAGATACCCATCTAGGCAAGAGGCAACAAAGCATTTTCTAATTTAGTCTACAATGAAGGCATAACGTCTTTAGAGAATCTTACAATATGTCAAATATCTCGCCACTCAAGAGCCTCTCCAAAATTTTCTCTATATCTTTAATTTGTACGCGCTTCTGCCCTTTGGTATTACGATCCCTGATTGTGACAGTTCCTCTATTGAGGCCATCCTCAATAGTCTCATAATCTACCGTAATACACCAAGGCGTCCCAATCTCGTCCATACGAGCATATCTCTTTCCAATAGTACCAGAGTCATCGTAGTATGCCTCCATTCCTGAGGCGCAAACGTCAGTGTAAATTTTATGGGCAACCTCGTCAAGTCCATCCTTTGCCATAAGTGGAAACACCCCAACTTTTATCGGTGCTACTACAGGTCTAAGATTGAGAGTAGTGTAATTTTCCTCATTATCGTGCTCATATGCATGTTCAAGAACAGAGTACAGTATTCTATCAAGTCCATGAGAAGGCTCAATAACGTGCGGTATAACACGATCACCCGCAATTTTTTCCTTGATGCTAATTACTTCGAAAAACTCATCGTCGAGCTCAATCTTTTCGTTATCAACACAGATAAAGACCTTCCCATCCCTAACATCTTCAGGCTTAAGGCTTTCAATTGCTGATATTATGTCCTTTGCACGTCCTTTGAATCTAGGGCCAATTGCCTTACTTTTAGCCTTGACTCGGCTCACTTCCACTTCCTTTGGACTATCATATCTCCTAAAATGTGTCATATCCTGACCAGAAAATTGCGCATGTCTTGAAAGATCCCAACACCCTCTATCAGCAATACCAACAATTTCCACCCATCCATACGAAAGCAAAACCTCGGCATCCCAACAGTCAGTTGCATAATGCGCCATCTCATCTTTTTCATGTTCCCTAAATCTTAGTCTCTTCGGGTCCACACCAATAATTGTAAGAAACTGTTTCGTTACATATACAAAATACGCTAGCACACGGTTAGCAATAACACCCTTTTCAACCGCTTCCCCAACCGTCATAGTTGTGAGCTCAAGCGTCGTATTTGGAATGAGGTCCAATTCTTCATTTTCAACTTCTTTGAATTTGGGCCAATCCTTATTCTCTGGATCAATGAAAAGCTCTGCCTCCATCTGGCTAAATTCCCTCATACGTAACATGCCTTGACGAGGCGCAATTTCGTTTCTATAGCTCTTGCCTATCTGTATGACACCAAATGGAAGCTTCTCCCTATTGTATCTGTACAAATTGAGATAATTAACGAATATCCCCTGTGCTGTTTCCGGCCTTAAATATCCTGTGCGTGTAGAGCCCGGTCCAATACTGGTTTTAAACATAAGATTAAATTCACTTATTTGACCTAGATTTCCTCCACACTCCGGACATTTAACATTATGTTCAACAAACGTGTCTTCTAGCTGTTTGGGGGTAAGTGTATCCGGATTTTTGCAGAATCCCTCCACCAAATGGTCAGCTCTGAATGGAGTTTGACATTTTTGACAGTACGTGATAAGATCTGCGAAACCATCAACATGCCCAGATGCCTTGAAAACATCTCTTGGGTTTATAGTCTCAGAATCGATCTCTAAGAACTTTTCTTCTCCCCTGTAAATAGATCTCCATACACCTACAATGTTGTTCTTGAGGATACAGCCAAGGGGGCCATAATCAAACATCCCTGCTACACCCCCATACACTTCAAATGACGGCCAAATGAAACCCCTGCGTCTGCAAAGAGCCATTATATCTGACGAATCTGGCAACATGATTACCTTAGAAGTGCTGCAAGAACATCAACATCATAAATCATACCGACAAGTTCGCCTTTATTTCCATGCACAAGTATCTGACCAAAATTGTTTTGTTTCATGATCCTAGCAACCTCAGACAACGACGTTTTTTTATAGACTGTTGTAGGCTCGCTAACCATAAAATCTCGAACTACATACTCTTCCGGCAAGTTTTTATTCGTTGCCACGTAGAACAGTGGAAGAACATTCCTATAGCCTGCAAGCATTTGATCAGCCTCATCCAATCCCATTTCCCTCAAGGCATCAAGATCTTTTGTTTGATCGATAAATAAGTCTCTGTCCGTGATAATACCAACTAGCTCCCCCTTCGCATCTAAGACCGGAAGTGCCATTATTTCATTTACTCGCATCGAAGAAACTACATACGATAAAGGATCGTCAACATATACCGTTGCACATGTTTGTGTAATCACTTCTTCCGCAGTAGTACTTGTTTTCAGATCTCTTATTTCATCAAGAAAATCCGTAGGAGTAACAACGCCAACTAATCTACCACTTTCCACAACTGGAATTCTGTGAATACGTTTCTTTAAAAATATCTTAGCAACATCAGGAATTGCTGCCGTGGACTCAACAGTAATAAAATCTTTCTTCATTATGATCGAAAGCTGGTCCTCATCCAAATTTCTGAATATATCTTTTCTCGAAACAATACCCACCAACTTACCATCATTTGAACGAACAACTGGAACCCCTGTAATCCCATTTCGAACCATTATGTTAATAGCATCGCTACGGGCTCCAGGAACTTCAGCGACAATCGGCAGATGGGACATGATGTCTGCAACTGTTTTCATCTCTCTCCTCTCATGAGACGGTAGTAATTAAACATTTAATTGCATTTTCTCTGGCGCAGACTAAGGAACATTCCAACAGCTTTATCTCATTTCCCCACAAAACGAAGCCAGTGTATCGAAACAAGTGTAGCAATTGCCTCAACACTAGCGACTGTAAAAACGTACGGCACCATCGCATCCGTTTGTTAGGAGATGTTCTTCCCCGCATGGTATTGCAACAATGTCTGCTTTATTGCCAATCATCGTTTCTAACGCCGAATTTTCGTGTAAAAGTTCTCTCCCGTGTGCTATGAGAGAACGAAAGGTTTCGCCTCTCTCCCTATTGCCTGTAGAAAGAAGCTCATAGAATGTTTTAGCCTCATTAAAAATATTTGAGTCCGGAGTTAGCATAGCGTTATCTGTGCCTATAGATACGCTCGCACCTGCATTTATCATACTGTTAACAGGTGCTTTTATTCCAAAATAAAAATTCGATCTAGGGCATACGGATATAGGAATATCATTGTCCACGCACTTTGCAATGTCACTATTTGTCGCATAAACCATATGAACAACGAAATTGGGTTTCAAAGAAATAACGTAGTCCATGTCTTCTCTAACTCTCTCGCTAACATGTAACGCCAGAATTTTTCTCCTTTTGTGAACCTCTTCTGCGATAGCGTCAACGTACCTATGACTCATATCGGATATACTAGAAATTCCAATACCATCAGCATATTTCAAAATATCATCAACTTCACTAACGTTAAAATTAGTCGACATGGGCCTTCCGAGGATGATAGATTTTGGGAAAAGATTTCTAAGCATCGCAATACCTTGAATACCCCCCTCTCTGAAATCTATTATCCTCGATACTCCCTTGTCATAAAGTGCGTTAACATATGACGCCATACTAGTGACGATCTTTTCTGGTGGAGTCTCATCAAGATACTTATGCTTCAGCCCGTTTGGTGGGGCTACTAACTCCTCCAAGTCATAGTGCCTGTGAAGCTTCAACCCTGCATCGGCGACATGTGTATGCGTATCTATAATCCCAGGAAGCACACATCCCTTAAAATCCGGAGGCCCATTGTACTCGCCATACCGAACATCCTCTACCCTTCCGTCCACTATAATTACATAACCGTCTTCAAAAGCATTCCCACTCCAAACACGACCAGAAAGAATGTAACTACCACTCACACTACACTACCACGCCAAATATAAATTTAAAAACGTTGCGTTTATCGATACTGAATAGTAGCAGGCACGTCACCGTTTATCTAAATCGTGACCATTTTAGTTTTTGCAGAATCCTCGGTTGTTGCTTCATTGGCTAAAATTAAATATTATTGTTTACGATCCCGCCGAAAGAGGTTAGTTGAATGCCTACAATCAAAGAAAGTGAATGTGTTGGGTGCGGTGCATGCGCAGACGCTTGCCCCGAGGGTGCAATTACCGTTGATGATATCGCAGTCATCGACGCTGATAAATGTATCAGCTGCGGTAAATGTATTGACGAATGCCCATCCGACGCGATTGAAGAGTAATCGCTTCAAAAAGGCAGATAAACATTTTCCCCTAACAAGGGTCTAAATCCAATATGGTTTCCTCACAAATCTATGAGCACTCAAAGCCGCGGTGCAGGCCTCACCGCAGCCGATTATTATCTTCTTACATTTTCCAGGGTAATCCACAGCATCTCCACACGCGAATATTCCCCGTCTAGATGTGGACATGTCGGGTTTTACTCTTATAAGGCCATTTTCCGTAAATTCAAGCCCCCATCTTTTCAGATTCATGTCATTGGATGATGTTCCTATGCTAATAACCACAAGATTTGCAGATAACTCAACAATCTTTTCGCCTAAATCTAACGTGACCGATTCTACACAATTTGTTCCGTTTATAGATATCAATCTAGCTGATGTAATTATTTTAACACTGCTGTTCATCAAATCAGTTACGTTCCTTTCATCAGCTCTAAATTCATCCCTTCTATGAACAATAGTTGTATCAGTTATAGAGTTCGCCATCATTGCCATTTCGATAGCGCTATTTCCACCACCGAATATGACAACTTTTTTACCAACAAGTTCTTCCATCGAGGGCATAACATATGACAAACCTTTACCGTTAAGGCTAATCTCCCCCTCACATCCCATCTTTTTTGGGTTAAAAATGCCTGTGCCCGTAGCGATTATGACAGATCTAGTTGAATATTCTCTAACATTAGTTTTTACAGAAAATTCTTCCCTGTCATCACGAATTTCCTCAACTACCTCATTCTCATGTATTTCGCAATTCATGGATTCGGCTTGCTGGCGAAGTCTGTCAGATAGATCTTTAGCTCTAACACCTTCAAAACATGGAAAATTACGAACACTTTTCTCTGGGTAAAGGCTAGTGAGTTGCCCTCCAACGAAACCAGCATCTATAATCAAGGTGGACATCATATTAGTTCCAGAGTACATTCCAGCCGTCAATCCCGCAGGGCCAGCTCCAACTATCACCACATCGTAAACCATTTGCAACTAACACAAGCTCGGCATTACCATATAAAACATTTATCCAATACTCCAAAATTAAAATGATAGGACCGTTGAACCACACCAATAAATACAAATTCGATAATACCAACCCGATATCGATGATTGAAGTATCATTTGCAGCTTTCGGACCAATCCTTCTTGCTATGTCGGCCTTCATGCTCACTCTTTTTATCTACGACATTTTTGGAACCGATAGTAAAAAAAGGTAATACTGTCTGCCTTCCTCAAGATCTAGGCGAAAGGCACAAGCGTTAGTTAGCACACGCCTTTTAGCTACGGCCATCCGCGCACGTCTCACACAGTCGATTACAGTACAGGCTTAAGATTAGACAACACGTACAGCGCGACATTGAAACTTCCTGATTCGCTTTGGCCACCCTTCACTTAGACCTTCTCAATTCGGAGAGAATTTTCGGTTTCTTGCTTCACTCTCCACGTAAGCTAAAAACATTACTTGGTTAGGACTAAAACAGCTCCTAAACGTAACAAGCAAAGTGATAGATATTCCATTAAAGATAAAGTCACAACACAATGTTCGCAGATGCTCACTTGCATATGACAGATTCAAGATTCGGCAATGGATATGCTGACATTTCCGATTCAAAGATACTTTTCAGCTGTACTTCGAATGCAGGGGAATGGGATCTACTAAAAAATTTATGCAAAAGCGATCATAGAATAACTCCGTTTTATGGAATTCACCCTTGGTTTGTTAACTCCGGAATTGATATTCACGAATTAGAAACAATTTTAAAAACAGATTGCGAGGCAAACATTGGAGAAATAGGGCTAGATTTTGGAAAACCACTTTTAGAGAAGCAAACAATCTATTTCGCAAAACAGCTGGAACTGGCAGAAAAATATGACAGAATTGTATCAATACATATGGTTAAATGTGAAAGCGAGATGCTACACATCCTAAGAAAATATTCTGTGAAAGGAAT
>JAKSHT010000018.1 GCA_024399215.1 archaeon
ATTTGTGAGATTATTTAGTATTGAAAAATTAGTGGATTGCTTATTTGTTAATGTAGTCACATTGCCAAAGTTTGTTTTTGGTATGAATGTAGATTTATTTTGTTTGATGGGAGAGGATTTGATTGAAAGTGAATTTTGATTTCGTTGCTAGAGGCATGTTGCAACAGAAGTTTGCCTTGATTACAGACTATGTAAAGTTGTGGTTAATTAGTGTTGAAAATTATAGCGAGTAAATGCAAAATTAGACTAAGTAGGACATGTTTTCATAGTAGAATTAAATATTGAAAACGTAGGCCACATGCGAGGAAGAGGACTGATGAGCGTAGGAATAGTGAGTTATGGAGCTTACGTCCCCAGATATAGGATACTTCCGGAAGAGATTGGTGAGGTTTGGGGTGTAGATGGTAAGATAATAGGAAGAAATCTTCACATTTGTCAAAAATCAGTACCTAATCCTGACGAAGATACAGTGACTATATCAACGGAAGCTGCTAGAAACATGCTTGCAAGAGTTCCTTTTGTAAACCCAAAAGATATCGGTGCGATATACGTTGGATCGGAATCGCATCCATATGCCGTAAAGCCAACTTCTACGATAGTTGCAGAAGCTATTGGTGCAACACCAGCGATAATGGCAGCTGACCTAGAATTTGCGTGTAAAGCTGGTACGGCAGCAATTCAGATATGTATTGGTATGGTCTCTTCTAGAATGATAAAGTACGGTGTTGCCATTGGTGCGGATACATCGCATGGAGCTCCTGGTGATGCATTAGAATACTCGGCATCTGCCGGTGGTGCGGCTTATCTTGTTGGCTCCGAAAAGATCATTGCTAAGGTGAATAACACGCTTAGCTTTACAACAGACACCCCGGATTTTTGGAGGAGAGAGGGTCAACCTTATCCAAAACACGGAGGGAGATTTACGGGAGAGCCTGCATATTTCAGACACATAGTATCTGCCGCAAAAATGATGATGGACGCCGTCGGTACCAAACCTGATGATTATAGGTATGCAATATTTCATCAACCTAATGGAAAATTTCCTGTAAAAGTGGCAACACAGCTGGGGTTTACACAGGAACAGATCGAGGTAGGTTTACTCACACCGAGTATTGGCAACACATACAGTGGGGCAGTTCCACTTGGACTTTCTGCAATACTAGATGTGGCTAAAGCCGGTGACAGAATATTTGTGACGTCATATGGCTCTGGTGCAGGAAGCGATGCATTTGATATTACAGTTACAGATGAAATAGAAAGTTATAGAAGAGAAAATGCTCCAACGATGAATGTTATTCTTGAGAATCTTGTTTATATAAATTACGCTACGTATGCAAAGTATAAGGGAAAAATTGTGATGCAAGAGTGATTTTGTATGAGGGAGGTAGCGGTTATAGGAGTTGGAATAACCAGATTTGGAGAACTTTGGAATGACTCGTTTAGAGCATTGGGCATCGAGGCAGGGTTGAAAGCGATAGCGGATGCAAATCTCACGGGGAGAGAGATTGATGCGATGTATATAGGGAACATGTCAGCTGGAAGATTCATAAATCAACAACAAATAGATGCTCTCGTTGCTGATTATTCTGGACTTGCTTCTAATCATATACCCAGCACAAGAGTTGAGGCAGGAGAGGCGTCTGGAGGAGTTGCATTTAGGGCAGGCGTTATGGCTGTAGCTTCTGGAATGCAGGATTATGTTATAGCAGCGGGGGCTGAGAAGATGACAGATCTTGACGATTCTCTAATAAATTCAGTTTTGGATTCGACGTCGGATGCAGATTGGGAAGCATCTATGGGTATCACATTTGCTTCGCTTTACGCGATGATTGCTAGGAGGATTGTTCATGATAAAATTGCGACTAGGGAAGAGATTGCATCTATGTCAGTGAACAGTCACATGCATGGCGCATTAAATCCATGTGCGCAGTACAGGAGAGCGATCACGTTAGATTCCGTCCTTCAGGCTGCGAAGGTGGCAGATCCGCTTGGAATATTTGACTGTGCACCCGTATCAGATGGTGCTGCAGCGGTTGTCATTTGCCCTTTAGAATACGCTAGAAAGCATACTGACTCCTTCGTAAAAGTGTCTGCAGTGACACAAGCTAGCGATACTTTAGCATTATTTCAAAGAAGTACGATCACGTCATTCGAAGCAACACAAATTGCTGCCCAAAGAGCATATGAAATTGCGGGAGTAGGGCCATCAGATATATCTGTTGCAGAAATTCACGATAACTATACTCCTGCAGGAATAATGGCGATGGAAGACCTCGGATTTTTTAAGAAGGGTACTGCTGGAAAAGCAGTTCTTAATGGCGAAGTAGCTATAGGTGGAGGAAAACTTGCAGTTAATACATCTGGAGGATTGAAGGCGAGAGGGCATCCAACAGGTGCAACAGGAATAGCACAAATTATAGAAATTACAGATCAACTTAGATGTAGGGCTGACAAGAGACAAGTTAAAGATGCTAGATATGGGCTCGCACAAAATGTTGGTGGGACTGGATCAGCCGTTACTATTAGCATCTTGGAGGCGATTTGATGTCGTCAGCAGCAAAAGAGTGGAGAGAGATTCCAGGAAAGTATAATCTTCAAGGGACCAAATGTCTCGTGTGTAGGAGGGCGTACTTTCCATCAAGAAGTATCTGCCCCAGTTGCAGGAGAATAAGCATTGGGAAAATGGTACCTTACGCTGTATGTAGGGAGGGAGAGATTTATACTTTTTCTATTGTTTATGAAGCCCCGGAGTGTAATAACAGTATAAAACCGTATGTTGTTGCCTTAATTAAAACGAAAGATGGATTGATGATAGCTTCACAGGTGTCAGATGTTGATCTTAAAGATGTTAAGATTGGGATGTCTGTCCGAGCTGTTTTGCGTAAGCTAGATTCAAATGGCGGATCCGGGGTTATTCATTATGGGTATAAATTTGTACCAATGTAAGCTTAAAGATTATGCCAGAACCCAATCGATGCATCTTATCGTGCTGAAATTTACTTCAATATGTCGAAGACTGCTACGGATTCTAATGCAAGATCTTCCAGCGGAAGATCTGTTGAGTAGTCGAGACCTATAATATCGGCCTTTTCCTTACTTGCGTTGAGTATTGAGTCGTCGCGTACCATGCCAATTTTAGCCAAATTAATTTCCCTTTCTATGTTGATAATTACCGCAGCATATTTTCCACATTTTTTCTCGGGTCTAATCTTTTTTATAGCTTTAGAAATTTGTTTTTCCCCTGCAATGTACATGGTTACCTCTGTAAAAATTCCATTGGACCTATTTGTTCCATTCAAGAGGGCTCTTTTAGCATGTTCAACTGCGGAAACTAAATGGTTTCTCCCGCAGACGTATGCTGGATTTATTAAAATAACGTCTCCGCCCAATGATTTAAAATAATTTATTATGTCGTCGGGAGATGTATTACCTTTTAGACCTATCACTTGGAAATGAAATGTCATGATATATTGTCACTATGGGGAGTGCAATAACGTATATGCTTTAATTTCGTTGGTTCGACCATGACAAATGTGATAGATCATAGATCTTGAAAATGGGAAACATATTCACTTTCAGACAATCATTTTAGTGGGAAGTAAACTGATGAAGTGCTGGTACCAAATTCTTATATTGTTGACTAGAAATACGCAATTCGTACATAAGTCAAAGTTGTGGTCCGAAACCTCCAACTTGCCTCTTCATATTTTGAGCGAGTACCTTTCCTATTCCAGGAATAGATGAGAGCTCTTCTTCACTGATTTTTAGGATGTCTTCTCTATTTTTTATGTTATTATTGGCTAGTATTCTAGCTCTTATTCTTCCAACACCCTTTAGTAATACCAAATCGAGAACATCGTCTTTGATGCCGTACTTTACGCGCATAAGAAGATTGCGAATTGTTTTTACCACGCTGTACTTATAAACGATTCCTATCTCGGCCATTCCGTAAAGGAGCCAATTCACCATGTCTACTCTTGACCTTATGTCTCCGGGACCGATACCAAAACTCTCTGTAAGATCATCCTCGCTAACTTCGTGTATCCATTTGTAGATTAAATGAGCGACTTTTAAGTCACTTAAAAAGTACTCGTATTGAAAGCTACTGGAGTCTGGCGTTTTGACTATGAATTGGTCTTTCCATGCTTGCTCTAATGTAGTGAGTTCTTCTACATCCTTTTTCCTTGGATAAAGACCTATAACATCAGGCGTCATCGCGACAGCCAGGAGGATTGGAAAATCGGATGTGTCAGGTTCCATAGTCATAATTGATTCTTTTAAAATAACTGCTGATTTAGGATCGATATATAATTCGGAGACCCTTTTGCCAAACGGGAGAATCTTTACTTCCGCTCCGTAACTCGTGATCATTTCTTCTTCTATTAGAAAGTTAATGATATTTTCTATGGAGGTTTCTACTCCGTAAAGTTCAAATTCACTACCGTAGAACGTGTCTTTTAAAAAATTTATTATATCTTCAACAGACGAGACGTCCTCGGTAGCAATTAGACCGAGTATGTGATTTCTTAGAATAGTTTCGCTTCCGAGTTTGGATATAACACTTTCAGATTCACACATTATGTAATTGTCCATTAGATTTCTGTAGTCGCCATAGTTTTTAGCTATGAGAACCGCCTCTCCGTAAGAATCAAAACGGGGTCTTCCAGCGCGTCCGCACATTTGCTTAATTTCCATAATAGGAATAGGTATACTTCCAGAGTTGGCCTCAAAACGTTTAGTGTCCCTTATAATGACCCTTCTTGCGGGAAGATTTATTCCTGCTGCTAAAGTTGGTGTGGCTACTATGCACTTGATGCTTCCGTTTCGGAAGTTTTTTTCAATGTATCGTCTTTGTCCAAATGTAAGTCCTGCATTGTGGAAGGCAATGCCGTGTCTTATGCACTTTGTTAATTTAATTCCCAATGATGTAGCATCGCCTTCGATTTCTGAAATTTCACTGTCTGAGAGCTCTCTTTCTACATACCTTTTCATTTTTGAAGAGTATTTTGTCGCAAGTGATTCTGTGGAACGTCTTGCATTCACGAAGATTATGCACTGTCCTCCGTTCTGAAAAGTTTGCTCCATTAGAGACCAAACACTGTCTCCACTTTCTGGAACATCTACGACACGTCCATTTGCAAATGTGATTTTTTGATTATAGTAAATGCCTTCGTATAGTGGGATGGGCCTCCAGTTTATTTTTACAAGCTCTGCATCAAGCCAAGCAGCAAGTTTGTTAGCATTGGATATCGTAGCCGATAGCGCAATAATTTGACATTTGCTGAGCTTTCTCTTGATTTTAGTTAGTACAATTTCTAAAGTAGGGCCTCTATCGACATCATGGATTAGATGTATCTCATCTGCTATTACAAGTCCAATATCATCGATTAATTTGCTTCCATGTCTAAGGAGGGAATCTGTTTTCTCAGATGTAGCAACTATGAAATTCGAATCATTTAGCTGTTTATCGTCTGAATCGAGATCTCCGGTGCCAATAGCCGTTTTGATACCTAAGAGAGAGAATTTATCCATATCGTCTTTTTTTTCAGACGCCAGCGCTTTTAAAGGAACAATGTACAAAACTTTCTTTTTTTCATCGAGAATAGTCTTGATAGCGGCAATAAGCCCGATGAGAGATTTGCCGCTTGCGGTAGGTGCTTCTACGACTAAATTTTTTCCGGAAAGTGCTTTGGGAATTGCAACTTCCTGTGGTGGATACAGTGTGGAGTAACCCTGACTTCTTAAAGCTTGTTTGATGTTATCTGGGATATTGAGTTCATTCACATTCATGCATAACGCCCGACTCCCTGCTATCTGATATGCTTATCAAAATATAGTTTGTGCACTTATTTTGGCTGGAATTATTTTGTGCTATAATATCCTGTTCGGTTGTCCGCAACGTGTATGATCAGTGTCCAAAGTTGTTTATGGCAGTTAGTCTGAGGTTTTGTGTATGATGTGGTCGAGATATGGCTTGTTGATTTCTCAATGAATTCAAATTCCTATTTATTTGGCAATCAAACAATAAAATTTTAGGAATTTTTTAATGACTAACATTTGTTTTATTGAAGTAGATCACAGAGAGAGAAAAGCAATTGAGTTTGTAAGTTGCCAGGACTACACTTTTTTTAATTCTGAGAGCATATATTGCTTTCCTAGCTTTCACTGTGGGGCTGTACATTTAATGAGTTTTGCTAATTGTTTATTGATTTGTGAATAATCTTTAGGACAAAAATATGAGATACGGGCAAGCTAGGTTTTTACTGCTACAGATAGTGTAAAAAAAACAGTGTGCTAGGGGCACATAAGTTATATAAAGAATCATGCGTTCGGCCGCTTCGTGTGGGTTGGCCACTTGGCCGCCTTTTGATGGAGTTTGATTTCTTGGAGGCGTATGTGTGACTGAAGGTGTTCTCAAGACTGGGACTACTACGATCGGAATAAAGTGTAGAGATTGTGTTATTATGGCATCTGATCGAAGAGCGACAATGGCAAATCAGATTGCACATTCACATGTTCAGAAGGTCTACAAAATCGCCGATAATATTGGGATGACCATTGCAGGACTTGTTGGAGATGCACAATTAATGGTCAGATACATGCAAAGTGAAATTGCCCTCTATGAAATGAAGAAGGGAGGAAAGATTTCTGCTAATGCTGCGGCTACATTGGCCTCTGACATAATTCGTCAAGGATTTTACCTAGGTCTCATCATAGGAGGATATGATAGGACAGGTGGTCATGTATATAGCATAGACGGGGCCGGTGGGTACATTGAGGACAACGTTATCTCTACCGGGTCTGGATCAGTTTACGCTCTTGGGGCACTTGAGGCTGGATATAGGCCAGATATGACGTTCGAAGAAGGAAGAGACCTTGTTATAACTGCGCTTAACTCTGCAATAAGGAGAGATAATGCTTCGGGTGGCGGGATGATAATTTCAGTCATAGACAAGAATGGAATGAGGTTTCTTTCTGATGAAGAAACTAGGACACGTATTACTGAACTTGGATTCAAATATCCTTATTGAGTACCACAGAATGGGTTTCTTTCGTTTTTAAACGCTTTTCTTACAATTTCAGTTGGTTCATCCATGAACACAGATAAGCTGTTCGATTATTTGAGGGAAGAGATCAGGAAAAATGTCCCTTCTGACTACGATGTTACATCCATCGAATTCGAAGGACCGATGATCGTTATATACACTAAGAATTTTGATAAATATTCGGAAAATCCAGATATTACAAAAACACTTGCAAAAAGTCTTAAAAGGAGATTTGATGTGCGTCCGGATCCATCAACTTTGGAAAATACGGACGAAGTCGAAAAGAAAATTATGGAGATGACTTCTGATAGTGTTAGGATTACAGGATTATATTTCGATTATGATACAAGCGTTGTTACTGTAGAGACAACAAATCCTGGTTCCATTGTTGGCAAGGGTGGACGATTACTTAATGATATGAAGAAGGAAACGGGCTGGAATGTAAAGCCTGTTCGATCTCCTCCGATTCAGTCTAAGACTATTGATGATATTCGCGGATATCTTAGATATAGTCGTGAAGAGAGGCAAAATATTCTTAAACGTGTTGGAAGGCGAATATCGAGAGACACACTTGATTCTGGAGAGCAATATGCCAGAGTGACTGCTCTTGGAGGGTTTAGGCAGGTTGGAAGATCATGTACGCTTTTGACGACAAAAGAAAGCAAAATTCTAATTGATTGTGGTTTGGATCCATCGAGTGATGCAAAGCCTTACCTTAGAATGCCGGAAGTACAACCGTTATCAAGTTTGGATGCTGTTGTTGTTACGCATGCGCACATGGACCATTGCGGGCTTCTTCCTGCACTATTTAGACTTGGATATGATGGCCCTGTTTATTGTACTCCTCCTACAAGAGATCTAATGGCGCTTCTTCAATTAGACTCTATTAAACTTACGTGGAGCGAGTCTGGAAAGGCCATGTTTGATGCAGGGGATGTTAGAAACGAAATTCTCCATACGATTCCAATAGGATACGATATGACTACAGATATTTCGCCGGATGTAAGGCTAACTTTCTTTAATGCAGGACACATTCTTGGCTCATCAATTGCGCATTTTAATATTGGTAATGGATTCCATAATGTTGCGTTTACTGGAGACACTAAGTTTGAGAAAACTTGGCTTTTCAATCAGGCAACTAATAAATTTATTCGATTGGAGTCAATGGTTATTGAATCTACGTATGGGGGGCGCAATGATATGCAGCCTAGTCGTATGGAGGCATCTGCTGTAATGGAAGATCTTCTTAGACAGGCAAGTAACGTTGGTGGGAAAGTATTGATTCCAGTTTTTGCGGTCGGGAGGTCACAGGAGGTTATGCTTGTCATCGAAGAGATGATGCGTCTAAAGCGCATTCCTGAAGTGCCCGTTTACCTTGACGGTATGATTTGGGAAGCAACAGCCATTCATACGGCATATCCAGAGTATCTCAACAGTCAATTGAAGACACAGATATTTCAGCAAAATGAAAATCCTTTTCTTTCACCTATTTTCAAACGTGTTGAAACGGCAGCGATGAGAGAGGAGATATGCCATATGCCAGATCCTTGCATTGTGCTTGCAACAAGTGGTATGATGACGGGGGGGCCCGTCATGGAATACTTCAAAGAATGGGTAGATGATGAGAAAAATTGGCTCATATTTGTTGGATACCAAAGTGAGAACTCAATGGGCCGTAGGATTCAGAAGGGGATGAAACAGATTACACTTAACGATAGGGGGAGATATATTGATCTTAATATTGAGATGAATATCGCTACTATCGATGGTTTTTCAGGACATTCAGACCGTAGACAATTAATAAAATTCATTTCGACACTTGAACCAAAGCCGTCGAAAATTATTATTGGACATGGAGAAGATCGTAAGTGCGTTGATTTTGCGTCTTCGATATATCAGAGATATAAAATCGAGACGAAAGCACCATTTAATCTTGAGACAGTCAGATTGAGATGATGCTTGTTTGGTGCGAGTGTTCTGGTTAGTACAAACTTCTACTCTTCTTTGAAATTTTTGTGATGCCAGATGATTTAGGACGGGGTTTGATAGTGAACATTTTAATGTCGATTTTATTGATCGGTTAGTTTCGAAGAAAATTGGTAGATTCATTGTGATTGTGAATTTTTGATTTATGTGGAAGACGGATGTTGAGGAGTGTGTGGAGACAATAGAGGGAAATATTGGATGGGCAAGGGTCAATATATAGAAACGACAGTTTAGCTTTGTGTCAATTCTTTTGGTATGTTATGATGGTGATCCCCCATCCCTGAACATGAAAAATCGGTTTTTCTCTAGATATGAGTGGGAAGATATTGGTTCAGATGGTGTCAATGCGTATGCTTTGTATGATGAAATGGTTATGATGACCACTGATCGTATGCATATTTTTGCGGAGAATATAGATCAAGCGGCGAAAGATTTTGGTATAAAGGTGGATGAGATGGTGTTTCTCAGCCGTCATAGTTCTGCGAGTGGTAAGCCGGCTCTTACCGTCCATGCTATTGGAAATTACAAAGATAATCAAATGGGAGGAGTATATGGGACGTTAGTTAAATCAACGCCACATACGATGACGGCAACACTTAGATCGATAAAAGAACTAAATGATAATTCTGAATATGGTGTATCTTTCGAGGTCACTCACCATGGCCCATATGTTGATGTACCAACAATGTACATGGAAATTGGAAGTGATGAATCTCGATGGACAGATACTCATGCAGCAGATATTCTCGTAAACGCGTTTTTGCGACGTAATAATGAAAATTATGTTGTAGCAGTGGGAATAGGGGGAGGGCATTATGCACCAAGATTCTCGGATATGGCGCTTACCCATAGAATAGATTTCGGACACATGATTCCAGCTTATCAGCTTAAAGGTTCTACGGATGATGAAATTACTGAAATGATAAATAGTGCGATGAGAAAATCTAATGCTGACGTTATTTACCTCCATCACAACTCGATGAGTGAGTCAGAGGAGAGAAGGATAGAAAACTTAGTTGATTCATTGGGATTTGAGAGAGTATCTTCAAAGGATGTCGACAGAATCTAACAGGCTTTAACATGTGTACCTTCGATTTCCTTTCCGAGGATTGCGTTTTTTAATTCTTTAAGATTTCTTCCATCTACTACGAAGAGATCGATTTTGCATTCTTTGATAATTCTTACGCCTAATGGATCGAAGATAGAAGATTTACAGGGAACATGTTCATTATACACGATTGTACTAAGATCGTCTATAGTAAT
>JAKSHT010000019.1 GCA_024399215.1 archaeon
TTGATATATAACCGTTGCTGACCGTGATAATTCCGAATAATCTAGGAATTGAACTTTGAAAATGATTGAACAACCCTATGCGTTACGCGAAGAGTTCGTTAGATGGGCGGATAATTTATTTTATGGTATTCCTCGTGCCGTGATGGTTTAGCGAGATTGATATGCTTATCTTTAGCGTTCCGTTTGCGCTGAATATCAAATTTTAGTTTGTTGAACAGCGTTTGTTCAGGAGTTCATGTATCGTTTTGCAGGGCGTGTATACTACTGTGCCTATTCATAAGGACACATTTTATTTTCAAGTTTGTCGGGTGAATCATTCATTAAGGCTTTTATTCGGTTTACTCCACCTATACCTTTGATGACACTCACAACTTGCTTGGGAATTAGATCCTCCCAATTGCCGCCTTCAAACATTCGTCGCCTTACCTCTATACCAGAATATTCCTCTCGGTTGAACATCGGTAATTTTCTTACTTCATAACCTGCCTCCATAAAGAGAAGTCTAGTGTATTTGTTATTCGAATATACGACAGAGAAGGGGGGGCACATGCATTCTACATGAGACACCCAGATAGAATATCTGTTGGTGTCCTCAATTGGAACAATGTATGCATTGTTGATACCTTCATCTCTTAGTGTGTCTGATATCATTATGTATCTTTCACCTGCGGTGAACGGATTGTCGGGTATGTGAGAGTGTTGAGCGCTACCTATACCGACTATAATTTTATCTGATTTTGCAGAGATTGCTTTGATAACCTCCAGGTGCCCCTTATGCATGGGCTGAAACCTTCCAACAATCAGTGCATTATTACCATGCCAGTTTATGTTTCGCATGTACTCCACCACTAATTGTAAGCAATATGTCGAGCGCCTTATACAGATGAGGGTAAATTACTCATAGCGGAGCCTTTATCGGTAATGTCTGTCGATGTACTTCTGAATCCCTTTGTGGGGGCAAAAGTCTGTGATTTAAGCCTTTCAGCGGTGGATTGTCCACTGGGATTGAGTGGACAAAGTTTGTCAAGGTACTCCTGTTTTTTAGGACAGTCTGTATAGGCATATTCTACAACATCGCGAAATGTTTCTACGAGTATTATTTCCATCATATCATAGTACCTTTTTTCTATCATGACATCCCTCGCGTTCTCCCTCGGTATTATAGCTCTCTTTATTCCTGCCTGAGCAGCAGCTTCTAGTTTGGCGGTGATTCCGCCAACTGGGAGAACCATGCCACGAACATTAAGACTGCCTGTCATTGCCATAGTCTGATCTATAGGAATGTCTTCAAGTGCTGAGAGGATTGCTGTCGTAACTGTGATAGATGCACTGTCTCCTTCTACACCACTATACGTACCAACAAACTGAACATGTATATCGGAGTCGGCTATGTCTCTTAATGCATATTTTTTGACAATTGATGAGATGTTGTCGATGGATTCTCTGGCTATCTCTCCAAGTTTTCCTGTGGCAATTATTCGTCCACCTTTTTTGCTTTGAGACGGAGATACTTCTGCTACTATAGGGAGGACGATTCCTGAATACTCTGCCATGCTGGAATTCGTATTGAGAGCCGCAAGACCGTTAATTGTACCAACTTTTTTGCCTTTTATGCTAAATAGATCATATTTCTTATGGTTTTCAACTGAGCGATCGGCGATTTGCTGTTCAAGGCTACGCGCAGTTTTTTTAGATTCTATGACGTCGTCAGCTGTGACTATTTTTTCTTTTTTAGAGATGGC
Source organism: archaeon (assembly GCA_024399215.1). Lineage (GTDB taxonomy): Archaea > Thermoplasmatota > Thermoplasmata > Methanomassiliicoccales > Methanomethylophilaceae > Methanarcanum. The sequence continues at coordinate 1,743 of JAKSHT010000019.1, forward strand.
TAAATCACCTGAAATGCGTACAAGTCCTCCTAGTTCTCTAAATCGGAGCGTAAGTTCTCCTTTTCTTCCAGAACGACGCTGTGCATCTCTTATGATTTCTTTTACTGCGTATTTGTTAAATGGTGGAATCTTGCCATCTTTCTTAACTTCTTGAGCCACAAATCGGATTATATTCATGCGATTCTCATGTGTGTCGGGCATTGTGTCTTTCATGTATACCTCGTAACCATATCCCCTAATTCTCGATCTAAGAGCGGGGTGCATCCCCTGAAGTGCATCAAGATTACCTGCGCATACGAGAACGAAGTCTGTTGGAACAGGCTCACTTTTAACCAATGCTCCTGATGATCTTTCGGATTGCCCTGTAACACTAAGTTCCTTTTCCTGCATAGCAGTTAGAATGGCTTGCTGCGATTCTTGTTTGAGCATGTTTATTTCATCTATAAACAGCACCCCCTTGTTCGCCTTGTGAATCGCTCCAGGTTCCAGCCTGTCATGCGACGGTGTCTCTAGCCCTCCGGATTGAAAAGGATCGTGTCTTACATCCCCGAGGAGTGCCCCTGCATGGGCCCCTGTTGCGTCCACAAAAGGGGGCATATCTGTCGGGTCGTGCCCTACTAGAAGTTTTGGAATTATTGTTATTTCATGCTTTTGTCCAGGCATTCGAAACATGAAGTAAATGAAAAAGGAAGATAGAGCTGCGATCCAAAGAATAGATGTGTCACCATACCGAAACATATAAAAGATGCCGGTTGTCACTGCGACTATAAGTGCGCATATGAGGAAAATGTTCTTTTGATTTTTATGTATGGCAGCTTGAAATTTTTGTTCTGTTACGATAGATTTTCCTTCACCAGCTGATAGTACGCGTATCCTTGGTTCATTAAAGTCTTCGGGATTGTGATATGCAACTACGTCTTGAAGATCGCCCTTGGGGAGATATTCGGTCATTGCGTTGGCTAACATGGACTTTCCAGTACCTGGCTCTCCGATAAGCATGACGTGTCTTTTTTGAGAAGCCGCTTTTTTTATAACCTCGACAGCTGCCTCTTGTCCAATAACTTGGTCAGCCATCTTGTCAGGAACAGCAATACTATCTGTGGTTTCAAAGGCTTGTTGCTCTATCCATTCGTCGAGAGGTATTGCGAATTCCTCTTCTTTCTTCATTGATAGGACTATAAAAGACCTTCTATAAAAAAAGAATGTGTTAAAAATTAATAAGTACGCATTTAGACGCGAATATCGAACGATTGTAACCTTGTATGGATCACTTATTCACTTAGAGTCATTTTTGTTTACTTAGCTTGGCACAGTATTTCTGTTTTTCCGGTGTACGACACTATCGTACTTGGATGTCTCGAAATGTTTTATTTATTAGTTGACCGTCAGTGAGAGCATCTTTTTAACCTTTTAATAACAACGCCTGTGGGTTATGTGTTTTACACTCTGCATTTAGTGGCCTGGGAGAGATAGCATTTAGTCAAGAGCATTTCCGATAACTTGTTGTTTCGTGCTATACTAGATAATTATCAGGTAGAGCAGTGAAATTTTTTGAATATTTGTTTGCACTATGTGTTATTTCTAAATTGGTCGACATAATGGTATCAATTTGTTGTGTTGGCCGTTGTTTGAGTTTTTAATAATAGCGGATTTTGGAACCTTTGAAAATGACCATTTCTCTGGATTCTCTGGAGTGGGAATGTTAAGTTTATATCTGCATAATTAGGTCCAGGTGGTACATAGAGAGGTGGCATAAATGGCAAAAATTAGGAAGTGGAGATGCCTGATTTGTGGAGAAATCGTTATGAGTGAAAAACGGCCCGATAAGTGTCCTGCGTGCGGAGCACCAGGTGAAAAGTTTGAGGAGGTTGTTGATGGCCAGGATACTGTTTGGGCGTCAGAACATAAGGTAGGGATTGTTGACGGTGTTCCTGAGGAGATAGTTGATGGCCTTAGAGCGAATTTTAATGGAGAGTGCACGGAAGTCGGAATGTACCTTGCAATGTCGAGGGTAGCGTTCCGTGAGGGATATCCAGAGATTGGAATGTACTGGAGACAGGCAGCGTTTGAAGAGGCAGACCACGCATCTCGGTTTGCGGAGATGCTTGGTGAAGTCGTTACAGATAGTACGAAGAAGAACCTTGAAATGAGGGTGGAGGCAGAGCTTGGAGCGACGATAGGGAAGACCAAGTTAGCTGACATGGCAAAGGCGGCGAATCTTGATGCGATCCATGATGCGGTTCATGAGATGGCGAGAGATGAGGCTAGGCACGGGAAAGCTTTCAAAGGGCTTCTCGAGAGGTACTTCTAAATTTTTTGGAGGAGTACACTCCTCCACTCTAAACTTTTTGTGTATTCCGTTCTCATTTGATGTGCTCAAGTTTTGTGGGTGTTAGCTTGTTGACAGTTTGTTCCATATGTCTTCTGACTTGTTCATGATCTTTTCGCTATCAAGAGTGATGATCTTTCCTTCTTCGACAAGTAGGTTGCCTTGGCAGAATACTGTCTTTACATTGAGACTAGATGCGGAGTAAACTAAGTTTGCGACTATGTTTCCCGGAATGAGGGGTCTCATGTTGGGTGCGTGACCATCTATAATGATGATGTCGGCGTATTTTCCTATTTCGATAGAACCTAGTTTATCACTCATGCCTATGGATTTTGCACCATTTATTGTACCAAAATCAAGAAGTTGCTGTGCTGGCATCACGGTTGCATCCCATCTTGCAAATTTATGAAAAAGACCTGCAACTTTCATTTCAGAAAACATGTCAAGTGAATTGTTGGTGCTGTTACTGTCAGTACCGATGGTGACGTTAACTCCATTACTAACTAATTCTGGTACAGGGGCAATACCTCCAGTGGCTAATTTCATGTTAGAAACGGCACATAGAGACACAGACATTCCTATTTTGCCCATGATTTTAACTTCATTCATCGTTAACCATGCTGAATGGGCAGCAATCATATTGGGAGATAGGGCCCCAATGTTGTTCAACCATTCAACTGGCCTTAGTCCAGTTGTCTGTTTGTGATTATTGACTTCTGTTCTTGTTTCAGAAAGATGAAGACTCAGGGGTAAATCATTCTCCTCGGAAAATTCCTTCGCACTGAGGCATGTTTCTTCTCCGCAAACATAAACTCCCTGAAGTCCAACACCGGGAATGATTTTTCTTTTATTTTTATAAGTTCTGCAAAATTTTTTGCAGTTATTTATGGGATTTCCCCTTTGTGTAGTTAACGCCTCATCAAGACAACACCAACAAAGAACTCCTCTTAGACCGGCTTCTTGAACGGCCCTTGCGATAATGTCTTCAGAATAGTAAAGATCGACAAATGTTGTGGTGCCACCTCTCATCATTTCCATACAGCCTAATTTGGTCCCTATTTCTAGATCACAAGTGTCTCTATTTCTATCAATTTTGGATGTTGCATCAAGAAATTTGTCAAAGGGGAGGTCATCACAGACACCTTTGAGGGGAGCCATTGCGACATGTGTGTGGGTATTTATTAGGCCAGGCATGACTATGTCCCCTTCGGCATCAATTTCTTTGTCAGCAGCGTTGTTGTATTTTCCACCAACCGATATAATATTGTCATTCTCCATGACAACGTCTCCTTTTAGAATGTCTCTACCAGTATTTTGTGTTACAATCCAAGCATTACGAATAACCGTTATCATAGGTGGTTATCTACTTCCAATAAAAATAACGTCTCGAAACTTTGATCTGGCGATTTATTTTTTTATGAAGTATTGTATGCTATTTTTAAAATACAAATTTAGAACATTAAAAATGTCATTTGGGCAATTATGCGAAGAAATGATGAAGATATACTTAGTTTGCAATGTAAGGTTCGTGACAAAGGTAATGTTTGTGGGCACAGGTGGAGGACGACACACCACAATGTTTCAGATTAGAAGTACCGGAGGATTTCTTGTTGAGACAGGAAAATCGAGGATATATATTGACCCGGGACCTGGTGCATTAACTAATTTGCATAAGATAGGATACGATATTCGAAAGATAGACGCTGTTAGGATTTCACATTGTCATCCCGATCACTGTTCCGATGCCGCAGCTTGGATCGCAGGCATGACACACGGGGGGTTTGTTAAAAAGGGCGAATTGTATGGAAGTGTTACGGTTATGGAGGGTTTGGGCAATCTGGGACCTAAGATATCATCATATCATAAGAATTTGCCAAAGAAATGTTTTACAGTCAAACCAGGGGAGACATATCTGGTAGCAAATTTAAAAACGGATATTATGAAGTCTGATCATAGCGACCCAACGGGTGTCGGTTTCAAATTTTATACCAGGGATGGTATTTTGTCCTATGTTAGTGACACAAATTATTCAGATGAAATTGCAAGTCAATATAAAGGTACAAGAGTACTGCTTTTACCCGTCACGGTGCCTTTCAATAATCGTGTCAAGGGGCATCTTTGCACAGCTGATGCTGTACTTTTTGTAGAGTGTGTAAAGCCAGAATTGTGTGTGTTTGTTCATCTCGGAATAGCTATTCTTAAACGAGATCCCATAAAAGAGGCGGAGATTGTGAAGAATATGACCGGGGTGGAGACTATAGCCGGAGAGGATTTGATGACGCTTGACATGAGTAAAGATCTTGTTTTTGGGAGGTTGGAACCAATGAAATTAAAATGGAGCAGTTTTTGGAATCTGTAAGTGTTGATTTATTTTAATACGCAATATAAACACTTACTTACTGTTGACGCGCACCTTTGGAAAGTAAAAGTACAGTCCTTATCCTGGCGTCAAGTATTGAGGATATTTTCTTGACGTTGGCAAATTCTTTATTTACATATTGTTGGACTTAGCGTTTTAGGTTCGAGAGGGCGTAAATGCGTTTACTGTTACATTGTAGACATCGCTAGTAGAGACTTAATCTATGTAGTATACGACTTGTTCTTTCGAATCTATGGATATGCTCCTAGAGATCAGTATAACTAATGATAAATTAGTGAATAATAATGCCCGGGTCAGATGAGTGTCGAGTCAGAGGTTATAAGGAGAATCAGACCATCTGAAAAAGAAGTTAAGGAAATATTCCGTGCACGCGACTCGCTTATAGAAGCGATTACCAGTTATATCAGTGAGAATAACATTAACGTTAAAGTAAGGTTTGTGGGATCGGTAGAAAAGGGAACGTATCTTTCTAATCCAGATCTTGACTTATTTTTGATGTTTCCTGAATCCGTCTCGAGAGAAGAGATGGTCTGTTTAGGTCTAGAAATTGGCAAGGCTGTTGTTAATGGACAGAAGACATACTCAGATCATCCATATACACATGGAAAGTTTCATGGATTTGATGTAGACATCGTACCTTGCTACAACGTAGCAACTGCAGAAAATATACTTACTCCTGTGGACAGATCACCTTTTCATGCGGATTATGTGAAGTCTAAAGTTAGTTCTGATATGGTTGATGAGATACGCTTAATGAAGAGGTTCATGAAAGGAGTTGGGGTATATGGCGCTGAACCTAGGGTGAGGGGTTTCTCGGGATACATGTGTGAACTTATTACGATATACTATGGTGGATTCAGGAATGCAATCTCAGAGGCTGCTAAGTGGAGGAGGGGCACTACAATTTCTATTGAAAAAAGTGGTCCTTCTATGATTGCTCCACTTGTGCTTTATGATCCCGTTGATTCAAAGAGGAATGTCGCAGCGGCAGTTCATATAGATACTTTGGCAAAATTCATTGTTGCTTGTGGAGAGTATTTGAAAAGTCCAAGTACGACGTTTTTTTATCCGAATGAACAGCGGTCCATGTCTAGGGATCAGATCGAAGAAAAGGTGGATATGCACGGAACGAAACTCATTACCGTTATATTTGATAGCCCAAATATCAACGAAGACAATTTTTCGGCTCAAGTGTGGAAGACACAGTATGCATTAACCAAGAAGTTTGATTCTTTTTCGTTCAATGTTCTTAGAGTTGTGCATGAGTATATTGGTAGTAATATTGTGTTTGTATTTGAGTTGGAGAGAGATGCGCTGCCAAAATCGTATAAGCATATCGGACCACCTATATGGGTAAAATCTTGTGATTCATTTCTCAAGAAGCAGAAGGCTAACAACAAAGATCCTTTTATAGAGAATGGACGCTGGGCTGTTATTTCGGAAAGGCCCTATCTTACAGCAAGGGATATGATTGAACACGAAGTCGATATTACAGGTATTGGAAAAGAGATAGATCCAAGGACGATGAAGATCTTGGATCACATAAATACCGTAAACAGCGTGGATCGAGATGTGCTAACGAAACTTATGAATCCGAGATACAGTTGGGAGTATTGAGTTATATAAACGGTGCGTTGATCATAAGAATCCAAATACCCATTCCTAAAAACATGAACATGATATAGTTTCCTAGCCACGACTTGTTTTCAATAGCCTGCACGTTAAAGCGTAGAGTTGCCATGATATTCCTCAGGGAGCGTGTTATCAGGCAGAAAAGTGCAAGGCTAAGTGTTGGTCCAAACATAGGGGGCGAATTCTTTTGAATATATGAACAGAGTAAACCGGTAATCACAGAAATAACAGCAATCACTGCAAGAACTTTAGTCTCGTAAATGTCCTTAGTTATGAATTCCTTTTCGTCAAACTGAGGAGGTACAAACTCATATTCTTTTTTGGTGTCTTTTTGAATGATGTGTTTTCTCCTCGCCATCGGTAGGTGATTTAGGTGCGTAATATAAAGGTGTCTCTAATAAAAGAGACATAAAGCTGTTTTATGATTGTTTCTAATGCTGTATTATTAGTTTGAATTATATATTGGAATTACGAGTGAAACGGAGGCGACAAAGGTGAATAAGACCATTGAAGACATACCAGGAGTTGGGCCGGCTATAGCTGAGAAATTATCGGAAGCCGGCTATACCGACATTTTAGATATAGCCATAGCTTCACCGATGGATCTCGCAGATAAGTGCGATATTGGTGCAAAAAAGGCAGCAGATATAATTGAAGGTGCGAAGCTATGTACAGAAGTTGGTGGCTTCGAGACGGGATCGGGGATTCTGGAGAAACGTAGGCAGATTACCAAACTTACAACGGGTTCAAAAGAACTTGATAAACTTATAGGTGGCGGGATCGAAAGTCAATCAATTACAGAATTCTTTGGTGAGTTTGGGAGCAGTAAAACCCAGCTTTGTTTTCAACTTGCCGTAAATGCAACGCTTCCTGAGGAAAGAGGGGGGCTTGACTCTGATGTTGCTATAATTGATTCGGAGAATACCTTTAGGCCGGAGAGAATAATTCAGATGGCAAATTATTTGCAAGTAGATCCGGAAGAGACACTCAATAAGATTCATGTAGCAAGGGCGTATAATTCGTCGCATCAGGTCCTTTTAGTCGACAAGGCGGGAGATCTTGCGAAGGAACTAAAAATTAAGCTGTTAATAGTAGATTCCCTCACATCTCATTTTAGAGCAGAGTATGTAGGAAGAGGTGCATTAGCCGGGAGGCAGCAAATATTGAACAAGCACATGCACGATCTTTTAAATTTTGCAACTATTAATAACGCGGCGATCGTTGTTACTAATCAGGTGGCGGCTAAACCAGATATGTTTTTCGGGGATCCGACAAGACCAATTGGTGGACATATCGTAGGCCACACAGCGACTTTTCGTATTTATCTCCGTAAGGGGAAAGCAGGGAAGAGAGTTGCAAGATTAATTGATTCTCCTAATCTTCCTGAGGGAGAGGCAGTGTTCGCTGTGACAGAGGACGGTATTAAAGATTAAAACCCTACTGTGTGAAACGTGAACTCTTCCTTTTTTTTTGAATTGTCAGGAGAACATGACCTGATGAGCTCGGCGGAGGCGATGAAGTGCATCGAAGCCGAGGCCGACTCTTTTAATATAGTAGATAATGGGCCAGGTTTCGTAGTGGGGTTATTTGATGAGAAGTATCTTCAGCCTATCGCAGATCGTATTTCGTTAACGCATAGGATTGGTAGATATTTGGGCTCGTATGATGTGAATAGTCTATCTGGTCTCAGCTCTGTAGAAATTCCGGATGGTACCTTTGCTGTAAAAGGGAAGAGATTCAGAGGAATGATGAGAGAAGTTAGCTCATGTGATGTCGTTAGAAAACTTGGAGAGATCTTTTCTAGAAATAATGATGTAGATCTTAGAGATCCGGATCAGGAAATACGGTTTTTAATGAGTAATCGTTTACATGTGTACATTGG
>JAKSHT010000002.1 GCA_024399215.1 archaeon
CAAACGCTATACGAAGCATTTGGGCATCTGCCCTTGAAAGAAGCATCTTGATGTTATCCTTGGTAGGCAATGCAATTGAAGTCGAGAGACCTACCGCCTCTCTGAATGCCTTTGTGATAAGTGGTACAATTGTTTCATTCGTCGGGAAACATACTGCAACACCTAGCGCATGAGCGTTAGATGCAGCTGCTGCTAATGCATTAACGTAGTAATCATCCGGAATGTTTAGTACGTCTTTGGAATACACAATGCCATCTTCGTATACTGCTCTGAGATCGAGTCCTATAACCATCGGCAGAATTCCTAACTTAGGAAGCATTGCCGCGGTGTTTGCAGGAACAGGATGTCCGGCTTTCACTAGTGTCGTATCTTTTTTTATTACGATTTTTCCAGATTCTATCGAAGTGGGAAGTCCTAACTTTTGAAGTTCACCTATGACAGGTCCCGGCCCAAAGGGTGTAGGCCCTTGGGGAACGATAATGTCTATTGGTGCAATTTGACCAGCTTTCACAGGAGCAGCTGTCTTTGAAGATTCGAGCTGCCTGAAAAGTTTGAAAGGATTGAGATCTGTGACAATGATTGCGCATTGTCCATAAACTGCAGGCTTTAATTTATCTAGTTCTGGCTTCTGTTTTTCAGCCTCGTTGAGTGCCAAGATCGCGAGGTTATTCCTGGTCATCCTTAATATCGCATGTTTTCTAAGTCCGGCTCTCATAGACTGTATCTGTTGACCAGCAATTCCACCCATGCCAACGACTGCAACAATCGGCTTCGCGATTATGTCATCTACCAAACTTTTAACAAGATCTTTTTTCCAAGCTGCGATGTGCGTCATTTCAAGCCCCCTTAAATTAACCTCTCCGACGGCCCCATCGTGGTCTTGATGTACAACGAAGCAATATTCATTTTTCCCTTTTCAAGCTTGGTCTCTATACGTTTGAGGACAGTATCGATGTTGTCTGCGATTTTCTCAGGTGACATAGAAATCGTGCCGACGGGCACATGAAAGGTTTTTTTATCTCTTGTTCTAACTGAAACTGTTTTCCTGAGGTTTTCGATTATTCCTGTGGGATCTGCGCCTGATGGAATTGGCTTAGGCATCTTTCCACGAGGCCCAAGAACGGTACCGAGCTTCTTACCAATGATGGCCATGAGTGGCGCTTCAGCAATAAAATAGTCCGTTTTATTTGCAAATCTTTTTGCTTGCTTTCTGTCATCAGCGATCGAGTTGAGTTCATCGACGGTTATTACTGTGTCGGCGATATCCTTAGCCTTGAGTATAAGTTCACCGCTTCCGATTACGCAAATGTGTACCTGCCTTCCACGGCCACTTGGCAGAATGACATCGTCTGAAATACGATTCTTTGGAATTGATAAATCCACGTCCTTGAGGTTGACAGCCAATTCAACTGTCTCTACAAAATTGCGCTTCTTAGCGCCCTCGAGCGCTTTTCGTACGGCTGCCGCAGTCGACTTCTCTGCCAACTTAATTCCTCCTCGTAGTGCCTGCGAATCTTTAGATTCTCCTACAAGCTGGCCACACAAAGGAGGGATACTATATAAATTCGATTTATGCTGTGCACTGGTTTCGATTGTTTGTTTTGTAATGTATGCGAGCTAATAGGTCGCAACAATAGCACTATTGGGATACGTTTAGTGAGAAAATGTGACAATCTGTTAATCCTATTACCGATGCTCGGTGTACTAAGCACTTGCCGTAGCGCACGGACAGCATCGATAATGAGATTTTTATTTAGGACTTGCTGATTGTTTATTGAGTGTTTGTCTAAATCTGACTTTTGTAAACACCGCTTTTAACGTCCTTTGTGAAAGTTTTGGGGTCTTTTCCATCGATTGTAACTCCAATCGAAACACAGCTCCCTGCAACTTCGCAAAGACGTGCTTCAGTTGTTGCTCCGAGAAGTCCATCGCTTTTCATATCTGCGATTTTCTTTGTTTGTTCAAATGTAAGATTTCCGACCTTCGTTGTCTTTGCATTGCCTGAACCAGCCTCAATGCCAAGCTCTCCTTTTATGAGCGCGGACATAGGAGGCATTCCAACTTCGACATCAAATGATTTATCTTCTTTGATTAGAACCTTAACAGGAACCTTCATGCCTGAAAAGGCCTTTGTTTTCTCATTTATCATCGAGATGACTTGCCCGACACTGACTCCTTTCGGTCCAAGTGCGGGTCCAAGAGGCGGACCTGCGGAAGCTTTTCCTCCGTCCACTAGTGCTTCGATAATGTCTATCATTTCTTATTTCTCCTTTTCAATCAGTTTAACACTTTCACCAGTAACAGTAACAGGGATCGGAACCATTGCTTCTATAAGTTCGACGGTAATTTCCTCTCTTTCCTTGTCAATCTTGAATACTCTAGCTTTCTCGCCCTTGAAAGGTCCATTGATTAGCTCAACAATGTCTCCCTCTGCGATACCGATAACCGGTGACAATGGTGTGAGGTAGTGCTCTATTTCGTTAACATCTGTTTCACCGTCTACGAAAGATCTTGCTTTTTTAATGCCTTTGGTTTTTTCACGCATTCGGTCTGTGTTCATCCCCTCGACAAAAACATATCCACTAAGACCTGCTGGGCATAGAACGGAATATACATCGTGATGTTTGCATTCATCCTCTGTGAATGTAGTACTGTCTACGATGTAGGTATCTTCGCGACTTTCTTTTGATTCTTTCCTAAAAATGTTGTAGAGACTCTTTGCAACATCTTTTTCCTGACCAATTCTTGTTTTGAGGGCTACTATTGAAGGAGTGGCAACTGCAGAATAGGATATTTCTCGCATCCTTTCATTTGAAGAAATGATGAGATTTACTGTAACTTTATCATCATACCTAGCGCCTCTGGGACATGTGAGTTTAAGCGTAAATTTGGATTCATGTGTGATGAGTGGATGAAATTCTCCGGTTTGCTTTCCGGTATAATTATCCCAACCACTACCGTTGTCGGTTATTTTGACATCCCAACTCGGCGCATCCACGGGATCTGTTACGACGGAAACTTTAACATTTGAAATGGGCAGATCTTCACTGGCAGGGATGTCCCAGGAAAAGGATCCTCCTGCAGTGAGGAATATTGTAGCGGTATTTTCTGAGGTAGCAAGCGACATTAGTGTATCTCCTATTCTAAGCGCTAGATATTAAGAGTCCTGCGAGTAACATAATAGTGAATCCCACCGCGCCTAATAATATGATGCCTGTGCCTGTAAGTATGACAATCTTGTGGTATTCTTCCGATGTAGGAGTGCGAATCATCCTGAGAATCTTCCCATATTTTCCGTTTTCTGCGCCACAGAATCTAGGCCAGATTTTTCCTTGGTATTCCTGTGTTTTAGATATTCCCTCGTTCATGACCATTTATGATACTCCAGTCGTCCATCTGTGACTAACCTAACGGCGCCACTTGTATAGAGGCAATGAAGGCACCCCGTACTCTATGTAGATTTTTTAAATCTTTCTATCAAGAAAATCTTATGAAACGTCCAGAAGTTATTTTTTCTAGAGTGGAAGTTATCGTGATTTTTATTCTAAATAGCGTTAAATATGGGTCGTACATTTGAAAGCATTCACGTAATGGGGTGGTCACATGGAAGATTTGTTGTGTAATGTGGAAATAGCTAAGGAAAACAACGAGTATGTGGCGGTTGTACACAGTGATCTTAACGGTAAAAGAATATACAGATCTCAGTCTTCTGAAGATGTCCTCGAACAACTTATGTTGGATCTCCAGGATGAGTTTGAGTCTATGTAAGGGGTGTCGATAACGTGACATCAATCGATGCAAAGTTGGCGCGAATATCAAATGAGTTAAAGGTACACATAGCCGAAGATAGCGGGGTTCCAAAAAATATCAGAAGGGGAGCGGTGGACGCTATTAATCTTTTGATTAGTTGTGGTAAGCCTTTGGATCTTCGTATATCCAGCGCCATTAATATACTCGCAGACCTTTCGGACGATACCAACCTTCCTATGGAGTCCTGGAGTATTATAATGCACATTCTTTCAGATCTTGAGATTGCGCTCAAAGAGGTTACGAATTCTCAAGGATAGACTTCTTGGTGGTGGGAGTCATTCCCATTCAATTGTGGCGCACGGTTTGGGGGAGAGGTCGTAGAGGACTCGATTTATGCCTGCCACCTCGTTTAAAATGCGCTTGGTTATGTGTTTGAGAATGTTCCACGGTATTTCCTCGACTTCTGCGGACATGGCATCTTTCGTGTTAACTGCGCGGATGATGACTGGCCAGTCCCATGAACGCTGGTTGTTACGGATGCCTGTGGATCTGTAGTCCGGTATTATCGTAAAGTATTGCCAGACCTTGCTTTGAAGCCCACTTTTCGTAAATTCTTCTCTGAGGATTGCGTCGGATTCTCTGACAGCTTCGAGACGATCACGTGTAATTGCGCCTGTGCATCTTATACCAAGTCCTGGCCCGGGAAATGGCTGACGGTAGACTATGGCATCCGGAAGTCCGAGTTCCTTGCCTATTATACGTACTTCGTCCTTGAAAAGGAATTTTATGGGCTCAATAAGTTCAAGACCAAGGTCTTCTGACAATCCTCCAACGTTGTGATGTGTTTTAATTCCGTGACTTTCGATGATATCTGGGTAAATGGTACCTTGTCCAAGAAATTTGACGTCTTTAATCTTACGTGCTTCTTCCTCAAAAATGTGAGAAAATTCTACGCCAATAATTTTTCTTTTTTTCTCAGGATCTTCTATGCCGCTGAGTTTGTCAAGGAAGCGATCTGCAGCATTTATATGAACAAGGTTAGTCCCCATTGTGTTATGAAAAGTTTTGATGACTTGTTCAGATTCACCTTTGCGTAGGAGCCCGTGGTCAACGTGGATACATGTAAGATTTTTGCCAATTGCCTTTGAGAGTAGTGTCGCAACGACAAATGAATCTACTCCTCCAGAAAGTGCAGTTACAACCTTTCCGTCACCTATTTTTGATCGAAGTAATGGTATCTGTTCATTAATGAAAGATTTTGCGAGGCTTGGCATTGTTATGTGTTCCATTGATACAGGACGTGTGTCGTTATTCATTTTTTACTCCTTTATTTTCTTTTTTGTATTTGATAGTCTTATGGATTTATGATATTTCAGAAATAATTTTTGAATCTTTGATTGCTTTTTCTATCATTTTGTCTCTGTACATTTGAAGTTGTTTTTGAAGATTTTTATTACTAATACCAAGAATTTCTATAGCAAGAAGTGCTGCGTTGTCGCCTCTATCGAGTCCAACGCATGCTGTAGGGATGCCAGAAGGCATTTGCACAATCGATAAAATGGCATCTAGTGTCATCTTTCCCGAAACTGGAACACCAATCACAGGCTTTGTTGTTAATGAGGCAATGACACCAGGGAGGGCCGCAGACATGCCAGCGATTCCTATGAAAACATCTGCGTCTGATTTGACTACTAGTTCCCGTAATACAGTGGGGGCTCTGTGTGCCGACGCTATTCGGACATCGTGTGTGACGTCGAATTCTTTGAGAATGCTAATGGCCTTCTGAGCTATCGGAATATCTGTTCTGCTTCCTACTATAATTAAGACCTTTGACACGCTGACCAGCATACTGACTCTGTATAAAACTATGTCATTGAAATGTTACTGGGACGAAATTAGGTACAGACTGTTCGCTTTAATGCTGGCGTGATACTGGTTCTTTCTTGATCGTCATTAAGAGCATTTTGGAAGTATTTATGTTACGACGACAACGCTTTATTTGGAAATTTAGCACAATAAGATATTCTCGTGGTTAAACGGGACACACTTCGCTAGATTTTTGAGTGATAATGGGAAGTAATTTGAGGTTGTCCGAAGGATGTATCTACAGAGATCGAAGCAGTAAAAATTTGGTGGTGTATGAATTTCGTCAGTAATATATACTAACAAAAATATTAAATATAAATGTAACCAAATCTATATATAGCATGTTCTCTGCCTGGACAGAGGTTTGTTGTGTAAATGAAGTGGGGTCTGGAATGAAGTATTTGGGTACTGTTGAAGCCATTTTGGGAGAGAAGAGGTTTGTTGTCAAATCTGATTCTCTGGTACCTGAAGTTAACGATTTTGTATATGGAGTTAAGAACAACAAGATCGGTCTGGTTAGGAGAATCTTTGGCCCTGTCGGATGTCCTTATGTTGTTGTTGCTAGTGAATGGCCTGTATTGGCCGATATCGTTGGTAGAAAGGTTTACTGTGGGGGGAATTCTAAAAATGGTAATAGAAAGAGAAGAAGTTAATAGGTGCCCAGAATGTGGAAGCAAGCATCTTGTTCGCAATTATGAGAGAGGAGAACTTACGTGTGAGAAATGCGGGCTTGTTTTAGATGATCAGTTTATAGACCAGGGCCCTGAATGGAGAGCGTTTGATATTGAGCAGGGAGAGAAGCGGGCACGTACTGGCGCACCGATGACGTGGACTATTCATGATAAAGGCCTTTCTACAGAGATTTCATGGAAGAATAAAGATAGTTACGGAAAAAGTATTCCTACAAGAAACAGGGCGCAGCTTTATAGGCTCAGAAAATGGCAGAGGAGGATTCGAGTTTCTAATGCAACTGAGAGGAATCTTGCGTTTGCTCTATCTGAACTTGATAGAATGGCATCTGCGATGGGTTTGCCTAGAAATGTTAGAGAGACGGCTGCTATGATTTATAGAAGGGCTGTTAATAAAAATCTGATAAGAGGAAGATCAATAGAAGGTGTAGTTGCTGCGTCACTTTATGCTGCGTGTAGACAGTGTGGAGTGCCAAGAACACTTGATGAGGTTGCTAGTTCGAGTCGTGTTGGAAGGAAGGAGATTGGGAGAACGTATCGCTTTATGACGCGTGAACTTAAGCTTAAACTGATGCCTACTAGGCCGCAAGATTATGTACAGAGGTTTTGCTCGGAGCTTAAGCTTACAGGAGAGGTACAGAGCAAGGCAACGGACATACTTAAGGATGCATCTGAGAAGGAGCTTACATCTGGAAGGGGCCCAACAGGTGTTGCCGCTGCTGCGATTTATATTTCATCGATATTGTGTAACGAGAGGAGGACACAGAGGGAAGTGGCCGACGTAACGGGAGTGACGGAGGTTACTATCAGGAATAGATATAAGGAACTCACTGAGAAGCTAGGTATAGAAATTCAGCTTTGAGTTGTGTGGGTAGGCTCTAAAGATTATTGCAGCACATTTCCAGTTTCCGTGCCGGATGCGCTGTGTTTTTTCACATAATGTTCACATTTCATGTAAAGGCGCTTCTATGGAGTTTGCTTAGGGTTTGATCCACTTGAATTCTACGTACTTGACCGTGCTCCCAACTTCACAGAATAAAAATTTTTTCTTTACACCGCCAGAAAGTCTTACTGCTCGGGATATTTCTGGCCACATTGTCTTGCTTGAGGCATTAACCGCATGGATGAGATACTTGGCATGACAATTGTCCGGTGATTCATCGTAGGCTCTGAAATGCGTTCCGTATTTAAATCCAGTTTTTATCACTAGGCCTCTTTCCTTCGCGTCAGAGTAGGCTTTCATTCTAAGGTCGAATTCGTCTTGGGTATGTCTTCCAAATGCCAGAAGTTTATCTAATTTTATTTCTTCGTTGCTGGCTGGATAGCGAACCATAAATTCTCCCTTTTCTAGTAAGTAACACGCTTCGATTAGAGATAATTGAAGAACGCTTCCAATCATTTTTCCGTAAAATCCATTATTTCTTACGAATTCAGAGCTAGGTAGATCAAATATGAAGACACGGTCTTTAATTAGGTAGCCTGTGACTTTTGGTATTTTTCCTGGCAAAATTGAACCTATGGGGTTGATGCTAGACATTACATAGTAAGTTATATCTCCTTCCTCATCTACCACTCCATAAAGTAATTCTTTTCCTTTATTTTCGGTTTCAGAAATCTCTTCGGTGTAAATAGAAATGTTGAATGCCATTCTTTCGGAGACAGCTCTGACCATGTAGATAGGACGAGAGTTACTGCGTGTCATTCCTCGTGGAAATACGGACATATCGAATGTTCCGCTTTCTATCCTAACTATGAATCCTCTAGATCTTATATCTCTGTATACCATGTATTTAACGTCGAAATCGTCTATTGTTGATGCAGAGTAATTAAAAAGATTTTCAAAACTTATTTCTTCTCCCATATGTGTTACGGTGAGTCTTTGGCACTCGCATAGGTATACGGCTTCAGCAAGATCTAGCTCAAGAGCACCACCTTTCATAGGATAGCCGTAATTGCCCTTATTGTAGAGTTGACTGCTTTCTTTTTGATTTCTGATATACACCGAATCTTTAACAAGTTCGCCTGACATTCAGGCGCCGATACTGAAGAATTATATTTATCGATTATGAGTACATGTTTCCTCTGGCTATATATACAAACATTTGTCGTTTTAGGATGAGTGTAATTGTGAAATACGGGAGAGTGGAGTGTTAGTTTATAGAAACTATTAAATAGAAGCTTAAACTAATACGTACCTGGTTAGTCATAACGACGTGACTAATTGCTAAAAAAAGATAATTTTCAAGTAAGTGAGTAGGGACTTGAAGATAAAGTCTAGCCTGAGTACATACGGTGAAATTTTGAAGAGAATGGAGATTTATGAGGGGAAAATTTGTGCGAGAATGAGAAATATTAGGGCGTGCTAAGCAGGGATTTGACATAATTGCTAAAGATCAGAGGTAGAGTGTAGATTTTCGGCTTGCTGATTGGCGTTAGTCTTATGGAGTTGCCCAATGGAAATTGTATAGAAGAAGTGAAACGAGAGGTGAAAGGAGATGAACAGTGATAAACCGCTGAAAGTTCTGGAACTCAGGCCTGGGGATGCAGGGAAAGGAGTGGCGAGAGTTGATCCAGAGTTGATGTCAATTCTTGGATTGAGAATGGGGGACATTGTGCAGGTAGATGGTACAAAGAGAACTGTAGTAAGAGTACTTCAAGGTGGTCCTGAGGATGCGAACAGGGGGGTCATTAGAATGGATGGGCCGACTAGGCGTAACGCAGGAGCAGGCATTGACGATCGTGTCGGCATTAGAAAGGTTACAGCAAAAAATGCTGACAAGATTACCTTTTCGCCAACAGAACAACTTAGACTTCGTGGTGGAGAAGAGTATTTAAGACAGATTATGGAGGGTAGAGTTTTTTCCAAGGGGGATGTTATCACATTTTCTGTAATGGGAAACAAAATCGAACTAATCGTCACGTCGTATTCTCCATCAGCGGATGCTGTGATAATGTATGACAAGACGCAAGTTAAGATTAATGACAAACCTGCTACAGATACATGTGATGTTCCAAAAGTTTCATATGATGATGTTGGGGGCCTTAGTGAGGAAGTTAAAAAAATTAGAGAAATGATAGAATTGCCATTAAGACATCCGGAGTTGTTCAAAAGACTTGGTGTAGAGGCTCCTAAGGGGGTACTTCTTCACGGACCGCCAGGGACAGGAAAGACTATGCTTGCTAAGGCAGTAGCAGGGGAGACTAGCAGTAATTTTATATACATCGGCGGGCCGGAAATAATGAGTAAATTTTACGGAGAGTCCGAGGGGAAACTTAGAGAAATATTTAAGGAAGCAGAAGAAAACTCTCCGAGTATTATTTTCATTGATGAAATAGATTCTATTGCACCGAAAAGAGATGAGGTTTCTGGGGAAGAAGAGAGACGTGTGGTTGCTCAACTGTTGGCACTTATGGATGGATTAAAATCAAGGGGCAAAGTGGTTGTTATAGGTGCGACTAATAGACCAAATTCTATAGATGAAGCTCTTAGAAGACCTGGAAGATTTGATAGAGAGATTGAGATTCGTATTCCCGATAGGAATGGAAGGTATGAAATTTTACAAATTCATACGAGAGGAATGCCTCTTTCAGATGATGTAAACCTTGGAAGGCTCGCAGACAAAACGCATGGGTATGCAGGTGCAGATATTTCGGCTCTTACGAAAGAAGCTGCAATGGCAGCACTTCGTAGAGTATTGCCTGAAATTGAT
This sequence comes from archaeon, assembly GCA_024399215.1. Classification (GTDB taxonomy): domain Archaea; phylum Thermoplasmatota; class Thermoplasmata; order Methanomassiliicoccales; family Methanomethylophilaceae; genus Methanarcanum. Next base: position 10,016 of record JAKSHT010000002.1, read on the forward strand.
CTTGAGGCTGAAGAGATTCCAGTTGATGTTCTTAGTAAAATACAGGTTAGCGAGGAAGATTTTCGTAATGCACTGAAGGATTTGCAACCCTCAACGATGAGAGAGGTACTTGTTGAAAAACCGAATGTTAGATGGAATGATATAGGGGCTCTTGAGGATGTAAAACAAGAATTGAGGGAGGCTGTGGAGTGGCCTCTAAAGTATTCAAAAATTTTTGAACATATGAAAGCCAAGCCGCCAAAAGGTATTCTTCTTTATGGACCGCCAGGGACAGGAAAGACTATGCTTGCTAAGGCAGTAGCTACTGAGTCGGAATCGAATTTTATATCTGTTAAAGGCCCAGAATTTTTAAATAAATGGGTGGGAGAATCTGAAAAAGCTGTAAGGGAAATATTCAGGAAGGCTAGACAGGCGTCTCCATGCGTGATATTTATGGATGAAATTGATTCGATTGCACCTGAAAGAGGAATGGGAGGGGACAGTAATGTTACTGAAAGGATTATATCTCAGATGCTTACAGAAATGGATGGTTTAGAAGCTTTGAACAATGTCATTATCATCGCCGCAACGAATAGGCCAGATATTATAGACCCTGCGCTTTTGAGACCTGGAAGATTTGACAAGAATATCTATATTGGACCACCGGATAAAGAGTCCAGGGAGAAGATTTTTAAGATTCATATGTCAGATAGACCTTTATCTGATGATGTGAACGTTTCAGAACTTGCAGAGAAAACAGAGGGGTGTACGGGTGCAGATATTGCTGCGATATGTAATGAGGCTGTGATGAATGCAGTTCGGGAACTTGTAAAATCTGGTACTTGTGATGAAGTTAATCAGTGCAGAATCAGGATGAAGGATTTCATTATATCTATTTCTAAGATGAATCCTGATACAAGAAAGAAAGTGAGATCGGTAATGGACCCCAACATTGCTTAGGTCTACTTTGACCTTTGTTAAGTGTGTATGGGGCCTGCATGGAAAACATAGTTTTATAGAAACACAAACATCTCATGACGATGAGCAGGGACAGTCTCATTAATACCACAAGATCTATTCTCTCAAAAGGGGGATTTGACATCTCTTCCCTGATGTTACTTCGGAGTGTATGTTTTGATATTGTTGGGAGAAGAGGAGACACTCTGCTTATAATCAAAATTTTGTACAATATAGATGCTTTCTCTAAAGAAAATGCGGAAGAGATGAAAACTCTCGCAGAAGTGTTAGACGCATGCCCTATTCTCATTGGAGAAAGATCTAGTTCTGGATTTCTTGAGCCAGGAATTGTCTACTCTCGATTTAATATTCAAATTGTGTCGAACGAAACATTAGCTGATCTTATACTTGAGGATTCGCCACCGTTTATATTTGCCGCACCAGGTGGGCTATACGTTAAGTTAGACAATGTTTATCTCAAGAATGTTAGAGAGGAGGAAGGAATCAGTCTTGGGACTTTGGCAGACATTGCTGGGGTTTCTCGTCGTGCCATTCAAATGTATGAAGCAGGAATGAGTGCGATGATTGATGCTGCCCTAAGATTGGAGGAATTTCTGGACACGTCTATTATCAAAGCAATTAATCCTTTTGAATATAAGTATGAGAACAAACCAAAGGATTATGAATTGAGTGGAAACAAGAAGAGTAGCTCGGAGATTTTCAATCATCTTTTAAATATGGGTTTTTCTGTCACGCCTGTTTTAAGGAGTCCATTTGAAGCACTTACACGAAATGAAGAAGTTATAATACTTACAGGGCTTAGCAATGAGAATGAGAAGCTTATTCAAAAAGCAATGATCTCGTCGGATATTTCGAGGATTACGAGAAAGCATTCCGTAATTATTGTTGAAAAAAAACGTGGCTTGGATAATGTTGAATCTACTGCAATTGTTACCAGAGACGAACTTAATAGGATGAGTGATAAGGACGAACTTACTGATATTGTAATTTCAAGATGTGGAAAACAGTAGGTTATTTTCGTGTTATTGGTAAGATTACGGAAAATAATTCATTGTTATTTGTAAAGGATGGTAGAACCGATGTTGGGTAACCTAGTTAGGTTGCTGGATTTTGCTTCTTGACCTCATATTTGATTGGGAGTTTTGAAGTGTTGGTTGTACTGGAAAGGGGTTTAAAATCGAAACTTGCTTTATAGGATTGCTTTCAAGTAGTCACGTGATTTAACTCCGCTGGGTATCGACTTGGATTCAATTATATAATTCCCGTTATAGAATTTCAATTTGGAGAGAATGTTTTTAAAATTGATATTGCCCTCTCCGAGGGGGAGGTGTTCATCTCTCTCTCCGTTGTTATCGTGGATGTGAATATTGGTTAATCTGTCCCTAAGTTCTGTTATTAGTGATTCTGTCTGATTTGTTGTGTTTGCGTGACCAATATCTAAACAGAATGCAAGGTTTGTTCCGTCGAGAAGATTGACTATTTCTTCAGGTGTTTGTCCCAAAAAAAATGGAAATGAGGCCATGTTCTCTACTGCAACAGTTGCACCGTACTGCTGCGAGATTCGATCGATGCTTCTGAGGGATTTTTTTGCTTGTGTAATTGATTTATCTCTCATACACGGCACTGACATAGATAGTATTCCTGGATGAATTGTAATTTTATCGATGTCGAGTTGTGTTGCTAATTCTATAGTAGAGATTATTTCAAGAACTGAATCTTCTCTAATTCTTTCATTAAGAGAGGCGATGTTGATGTCGGATATTGGTGCATGTAATGAATATTTTAGGTTAAATGACTTGGTCAATGATGGTAGTTTGGACTCTATTACATGTAGATGATGTTTAGCCTCGGCAAATATCTCCCAAAAATCAAAATATTTTGCGATTTCTGCAATAATATCACTGATTTCATATGCGCAAAATCCAGTGGATGAAATTCCGATCATTTTGATCTCCAAACGTCTTGAAGTTATTATATTGTTTTCATACCTGGTGGGATGCTGTAATTCTAGAGAAATAATTTTAGATTTTACATCGGGAGGTTATAGAATGTCCTGTTTAAACAATTTTGATTAGTCGTTTATTGAGCTTACACAAATGCGCCTAATAACATCAATGAGAGTTGTGGAGATGGAAGAAATAAATTAGTGAGATAGTAGACTTACCACCACATAATATTATATTTATCAGTCATGTCTGGACTGGTTATGAGCAGGGCAGATGTTTTAGACGTGGTTACAAGAAAGAATATGCTTCTTTCACCAGATGCTCTGAGGATTATTATGCGAAATTCGGACCCCGTTGCTTTCACGCATACTGTATTGTCTTCTTTATCAGGAAACCCTATGCTTGTAACAAAAGAGGATGTGATGAAATGCTTGGAGGGTGAAAAGATGGTTGCCCAGGCATCAAAGATAATCCGTCATGACAAAGCTAATTGCGATATTAAAATGGTAAAGGGAACAGATATTACGAATAATTCTGCTTGTACAGGTAATATAGACGACTTTTTTAGGTATTTTCAAAGCAGATATGCGATTATTAAGAAGATTCTTGAGAATAGGTCTGATTTTGGAAAATCATGGAAAATAAAAGAAGCTATTTCCATGGATTCGGAGAGGGAAGTTAGAATTATCGGAATTGTGAACGATAAAAAAATCAATGCAAATGGAAATATTGTGCTTACTGTTGAGGACGATGGTGATGACAAAGATAACTGTTGTAGAGTGATTATAAAGAAGCAAAGTGAGTGTTACAATGATATATACGTCTCCGACGAAGTGCTTGGCTTTGTGGGTTCGTTTCTTCCAAAGCAATCAGATCGTGATCGCTCTGGTGGCACATTTATAGCTAAAAGAGTTGTGAAGCCAGGTGTACCAGAGAATCATCAGTGGATTTCTTCAGATTCTGATTCACAAATCGCTTTTTTATCAGATATTCATATTGGAAGCTACAAGTTTTGTGAAGATAGTTGGAATCGAATGATTACATGGCTCAAGGAAAACTCTGAGAAGGAGAACATAAACTATATTATTATGCCAGGCGACGTGGTAGATGGAATTGGGGTGTTTCCAGGCCAAGAAAATGAGTTGACCGTTATAGATATTCATGAACAATACAGGGAGCTAGCTGAACGTCTTAAGGAGATCCCCGATCATATTAAGATGGTGATACATCCCGGAAATCATGATGCATGTAGACCTGCTGAACCACAACCTGCATTAGATGAACTTTTTACTAACGCATTTGATTCCAACGTTCACATGTTTGGAAATCCTGTCTACCTTGATATTGAGGGAAGGAGAATATTAACTTATCACGGTAGAAGTATCGATGATTGGGTATCATCTGCTCAACAGCTTACGTATGATGATCCTCTTGCAATAATGAAGGCAATGGTTGATTGTCGTCATCTTGCTCCTATATATGGTCAAAAAACAGCATTAGCTCCTGAAAAAAAAGATTTTATGGCGATGGAATATGTGCCCGACATCTTTGTATCAGGACATGTTCATGGTTATGGGTATATGATTGATAGGGGAATTAGAATGATTAATGCTTCCACATGGCAAGATCAGACGGAATATCAAAGAGCGCATAATTTTAATCCTAAACCTGGGGTTATGCCTCTAGTTCACCTTGGTACTGGAAAAATAAGTTCGATGAATTTTTACGCGTAGTTGTGTGCTATGTCTATAATAGTTTGTTTTTATTTGGATGGAGCTCTGTAGAGTGTAGTAAATTTATCTCTACTAACACTACGTGCGCTCCTTGAAGAGTGCTTTGGCGAGACAGAGGCGTGCCTCGTGACAGTAGGGTGAGAATGAGGTAAGGTGTTTTGGGAAGGTGGTTGCTACAAACTCATGCAAAACACTAGTATGATCATGAAGAAACCAAGGATGAGCATTGAATAGGCAGAGATCCAGGCAAATTTGAAGAATCTTGCTAGTTTAACTGGATCCCCTATAACTTCCAGATAGAGGTCCTCCAGCGACTTCATTTCTACGTTGCCTCACTCTTTCCCTTCAAGAATTTAAGGCGAATTGTGTTTTCTCGCTCCATTTCTTCGAGTCGAAATTTAACAAATGCCTGTGCCATTTCGAGTTCAGGAATGAGTTTAAACTCCATGGCATTAACCCTTCTCTTAGTTTTTTCTATTTCATCGAGAAGTTTCCTCATTGTGGTCTCAATTTCAGCCGCACGAACAAGAATATCTAATAACTTATCAAAAGCTCTAGAAGCTTCTTCAATGTAGGCTGACGTCGAAATAATGCCGTACCCTTTTTCTTGGATATTGTTGTGCCTTATATCAGCCTCAACTTTGGGCACTATCATTCCCATAACGGATTTATTGCTAACTTTGACGTGTGGCTCTGATTTGAGAGCATAAGCGGCACTCTTTACCGCAATTTCGCCATCAACGGCCATCGCAACTGCAATTTTTCGCATAGCGGTTTTGTAGCTTGAGACCACTGAAGAACGCATTTCTTTGGCTTTTTCCATGATGTCAAAGAATTCGATGATGAGTCCATCTCTCTTCATCTTCATGATTTTGTAGCCGCTCTTCGTAGTGGCAATTTTTCTCTTCAGCTCGATGAGAACTGAGCGGGTAGGAGTGACGTCTCTTGTTGCCATGTTCACACTTTCTTAGGCAGGTATTTTTCAATATACTTCCGACTTATTCTGGTGATTTGGTCTGAATCGAGTGTTGAAATCAAGTTCCATCCGATCGAAAGTGAATCTTCAATAGAACGATCATCGTCACGACTCTGACGCACAAACTTGTCTTCGAACATATCTGCGAAGTGTAAAAGTTTTTTATCTTTTTCTGACAGAGATTCTTCACCAACAATTGCAACAAGTCCCCGGAGATCTTTGCCCTCAGCATACGCTGCGTAGAGTTGATCGGATACCCCTTTATGATCCTCACGTGTTTTTCCTTCTCCGGTTCCGCCTCCCATAAGTCTACTGAGCGATGAGGAAACATTAACTGGCGGATAGATACCTGCACGGTGAAGTTCTCTTGACATAACAATTTGACCTTCAGTAATGTACCCCGAGAGGTCCGGAATTGGATGTGTGATGTCGTCTCCAGGCATCGAAAGAATTGGAATTTGTGTGACCGACCCCTTCTTACCTTTGATTCTTCCGGCACGTTCGTATAATTGAGCAAGGTTGGTATACATGTAACCCGGATATCCACGCCTTCCAGGTACTTCTTCTCTAGCTGCACCTATTTGACGAAGAGCCTCGCAATAATTTGTAATATCCGTCATTATAACAAGAACCTGCATTCCAAGGTCGAACGCCATGTATTCTGCAGTTGTGAGACCAAGACGAGGTGTAATGATACGTTCCGCTGCAGGATCATCTGCGAGATTGAGGAAAACAACTGCGTTCTTTAAAGCACCAGTTCTTTCGAATTCTTGCATGAAGGTTTGCTTTTCTTCGTTCGTAATTCCCATTGCGATAAACACAACAGCAAACTCTTCATTTTCTCCGAGAACTTTTGCTTGTCTCGCAATCTGAAGAGCGAGATCATTATGAGGCAATCCAGATCCGGAGAATATTGGAAGTTTCTGCCCTCTGACGAGCGTATTCATGCAGTCAATGGTTGAAATACCCGTTTGGATAAAATCTGATGGATTGTCTCTAGCCCATGGGTTAATAGCCGCACCGACGATGTCGAGTCTCTTCTCAGGTACAATAGCTGGTCCTCCGTCAAGAGGGTCTCCAGCACCTGTAAGAATTCTGCCAAGCATGTCTCTGGAGACTGGCATCTTCATAGTTTCTCCAATGAAACGAACTGACGCGTCTCTGTCTATGCCAGCTGTCCCTTCGTACACTTGAACAACAACGATGTCATCGGATGTATCAAGAACTTCTCCTCTTTTTACAGAACCATCAGAAAGTTTAACGCTTACAAGTTCACCATACGCAATTGGCTCTGTCTTTTCGACGAAAACGAGAGGTCCTGCAATTTGTGAGACTGTCTTGTATTCTTTGGAAATTTCAACCATTTTTACGCCCCTATATTCTTGAATTGATCGTCAAAGTCAGCATCAATCGCTACCAACTCGTTATCGATGGTCTCTTCATACTTGGATCTGATAAATCTTTGTCTTGCCGGGATACCGACTATTTTTTCAACTGTAGCACCTTCTGAAAGTGCTTTCTGCGCGAGATCCGAAAATTTCTTGATAAGCTTGAGCATCATGAACTGTCTTGGTATCGGACAATACGTGTCAACGGGATCGTACGCATTCTGCTGCAAGAAAATTTCACGAATCATTTTTGATACTTCTAGCGTGATCTTCTGACTGTCTGGAAGTGCATCAGATCCGACCAACTGAACAATTTCTTGAAGCTCCGATTCTTTTTGAAGAGTCTGCATAGCCCATTCTCTGAGTATAGGGAACCCCTCGCCAACATTTTCTATATACCAATTTCTGAGCTGCTTGTCGTAGAGAGTATACGATGTTAACCAGTTAATAGCTGGGAAGTGTCTTCTCTCCCTTAACTTGGTATCAAGAGCCCAGAAAACACGAACGATACGGAGAGTGTTTTGTGATACGGGTTCCGAAATATCTCCACCTGGTGGAGAAACTGCACCGATGACTGAAATTGATCCTTCGCTATCACAAAGAGTCTTTGCACGACAGGCACGTTCATAAAATTCAGAAAGTCTTCCCGCGAGATATGCAGGATAACCCTCTTCGCCTGGCATTTCCTCAAGTCTTGAAGAAATCTCTCTCATTGCTTCTGCCCATCGAGAGGTAGAATCAGCCATAAGCGCAACGTTGTATCCCATATCCCTAAAGTACTCTGCAATTGTCATCCCAGTGTAAACAGAGGCTTCTCTTGCCGCAACGGGCATATTAGATGTGTTCGCAATAAGAACCGTTCTATTCATTAAAGGGTTACCAGTTTTGGGATCTTCTAACGCAGGGAATTCTGTAAGAACTTCTGTCATCTCGTTTCCACGTTCGCCACATCCGATATAGACGACTATCTCCGCGTCAGACCACTTTGCAAGCTGTTGCTGAGTGACTGTTTTTCCGGTACCAAACCCGCCGGGAATTGCCGAAGCCCCACCCTTTGCAAGTGGGAACATCGTATCAAGAATCCTCATACCTGTTATGAGAGGTACATCTGGTTGATGTTTTTCCTTAACGGGCCTCGGAACACGAACCGGCCACTTTTGCATCATGGTTATCTTTTTACCTTCGATGACTGCGATAGTCTCTTCAACTGTGAAACTGCCAGCTCTTATTTCTTCCACTTTCCCGTGTATATCCACCGGAACAAGAATCTTATGAAGCATTGTTCCTTCCATAACGGTACCGAGAATCTGCCCTGGAGCTACGACATCTCCAGATTTTACAATTGGATTAAATTCCCACTTTTTCTTTCTGTCCAATCCAGGGGCTGTGACCCCACGTAGTATAAAGTCCCCCATTTTCTCTCTAAGTGCTACTAAGGGTCTTTGAATGCCATCGTAGACAGAGTGTAGAAGCCCAGGACCAAGCTCAACTACAAGTGGGCGACTGGTATTTGTAACTGGTTCTCCAGGCTTGACACCAGATGTGTCCTCATAAACTTGAATAATTGATTTGTCACCAACAATTTTGATGACTTCTCCCATAAGCCGCTCTTTTCCAACATATACGACATCATACATTCGTGGAGAGATGCCGACAGCGGTGACGACCGGCCCAGCTACTCTATAAATCCTTCCTTCATTGCTCATTTATTCATCCTCCTTGTATAAATCAACACCAATTGCTCTCTTAACCTTCTCACGAAGATCGGTTGCACCGCCTCCTCCAATTGGAACAACAACTGGTTGAATTGAATTCATTACCTTTGTCCTAAAATTAACGGGGAGAGATTCGATGTCCTTCGAATCGACGGCAAGAATACCAATATCAGGGGCCTCCATCGCCTTTTGGAGCTGTTTTTGATAATCTTCAGGTTTGGCTATGAAGACGTGTCTTAGCCCAGCAAGTCTGAATCCGAGAACGAATTCATCATTTCCTATTACCGCTATATTCATTAAATCACCAAAAGACCTTCGATAGTGTTTCTATCAAGGTCATTTTTAATACCTCTCGCTACTATTCTTATGTTATTGACCTCGTTTTCTTTTCGGATAAGGTAATCTATTACTGGGATAACAGATAAGGGATATAGATGTGAGAACGATCTTGCCATCCTCATTCTGTATCTTTTCATGCCAGCGGCTATGTCGCTGAGTGAGTTGATATCAGAGCCCAATACCTCTTTGATGTCATCGTAGAATTTCAGGTGTGTTAGGTCGTTCATCATTGCTGAAATAGTTTCTACATTGGCGAGTCGAGTGGCTAATCTTTCATCAATTTTCTTGCCACCGTGTATGATGTATTTTGTAACGTCCTCACCATATATACCCTCTAGCTTTAACTTTAGGATCGTTTCAATATTGATTACATCGATCTCGCTTCTTACAAAATTTCGATATATACACACAGGCCTTGACTTAGGATTTGTGTGTTTGAGGAGATTTTTATAATAGCTTTTTTCTAAAAAATCCTCTATGGGTGCGGAGCTCTCTTGCTCTTTAAACGTAACAAGGAGATTCTCGGGTATTAACGTACCTGTCATTTTTCCATAGTTTCTTACGACATCTTCTTCTGAATCAAGTGCCATGAGTCTCTCAAGTTTGTCCGCACTTAAGCAGCCTGCTAAAACGAGATCCTTTTTGATATCATCTGAAGAAATTCCATACAACTTGCTACGGAGTATGACTCTGAGATTCCAAATATCCCACTTCCCCAGAGTAGCTGCAAGCACGTTGTGTAATTCACCAGTCGTTGACTTTAGGATGTCTCGGAATAGTCTTGCCATGTTCGCGTATGTTGCGTGTTCGATGAGATTTACTCCATCAAACTCATCGGCAAACTCTGCAATTTCAGGGTACCCTGCTTCATCTATAAAGTTAGAGATCTCGGGAAGATTCATTAAGAGCATCTTTTGATAAGAATCTTCTTTCAGAAGAAACGATCTCTTGGCTTTAACGCGAGCGGTTATGTACGCATAGTTGCCTCCCCCCCTCCTGCGCCCGAACATACTTCATCACCCAAAAAGAATGTCTGACAATTTTTTTACTTCACGATTCCAAATAGCCTGAAGAATCGTCGCATATTGCATATCGATTCGGATGGATCCGTCTTCATTTTCAAGAATAATCCCTCCAAGAATCTTGCTATCCTTAATGAGTGAAGAAACCCCAAGATCTCCTGCCGTAATTTTTTCTTCTGGTGAGACGCGTACCCTGGAGCCTTTGACCATACTTTTCGACGCGTTAATCATTTTCCTATATTGCGCTAACTTTGTCTCTTTTGATGCAGATTCAAGGGACCTGAGGGTCTCAACAAATAATTTCGAGAGGATCTCTTTCTTTTTGGCTAAAACGATTCTTTTACTTTCGAGCTCAGCGCTCGAAAGTTCCTGGCGTCTGAGGTGCTCGATCATGTCTTTGAGCTTTTTTTTCCACCTTTCATCTATAGCAGAAACCTCGGCATCGGCTGATGATGTGATTTCTGAGACTTCTGCGTCTGCTTTCGACATGATAGCAGCCACAGTCTCATCAGCCGATTTGTCAATCTCCAACTTTACAGCGTCTAATGCCATGAAACGGCCTCTCCGCTTATTGCAAAGTGAACAGTGCAAGGATAGCAACGACAAGTCCGAAGATCACAATAGTTTCCGGAAGAACCATTAGGACCATTGATTTACCGAAAAGACTCATATCTTCGGTGATTGCACCAACCGCTGCTGCGCCGACGTCTTTCTCTCCAAGTCCTGCTCCAAGTCCAGTGACTCCTACTGCAATGCCTGCTCCTATAGCTGCTAATCCTGTTCCGATATCCATTTCACTACACCTCTGTTTCTCTTTCCGTTTTTATATGTTTGTACTCGGCACCGAACGGCCTGTATTCCGTTCCGCCTCCAATAAAGAATTTGTTCATCATTTCTACATACTGCAATCTTAATGAATGTAGACCAGCAGAAATGATTGCCAACAGCCATATCATTACATGACCAACAAGGAAGACGATGCATCCTGCGATGATTCCACCAACTCCTTTGGGTGCTAGTAAGAGTATAGCTATATAGTTGAAAGCGAGCGCCATACCTGCTTTCGACATTCCGATTGCAGTTAGACGTGCGTATGAGAGAATATTCCCAACGATTCCTGGGAGTTCGAGAACCGCTAATATTCCTTCTTTAGGCCAGCATGAAACAACTCCAATGACCAGAATTGTTGCACCTGCTCCAAGGAGAATCATAGTACTTCTCTCGATGGGAAGGTCCCCTTTGGAGAATATTATCCGTGTGGCAGCATAGCAGAATATAACCATGCCGATGAACACAACCATCCAACCTCCCGCTTCAAGGTACGCTTCCTTGAAGCCAGACCGCATCTTGACATTACAAAACTTCAGGATGTACGCTAAGAACAAGTGGACTATACCCACGTAAACACTGAGTTTTAGGAGGAACGTTACCTCCTCTAGCTTGCTGATTCCGTGTCCACCAATGAGGATATCGGTGAACCAAGATGGGTAGGACTCTATACCTAAAAGAGATTGCCAGGTAACTTCTGTGCTAGTTGCTTGACCAACAAAGTGTATACCTATCATCTCACCAAAGAAGAAGAATCCAAATATTGCCGCCCAAATGCCGCCAAAGAAGAATACAGTCGATATGGCCTGGAAGTCATTAGACCTGGCATGTTTTAGGCCGTACGCCCCAAGGGCGATAAATGGAATTGCGTATCCGAGATCTCCAACCATGAATCCAAAGAAAAGTGGAAGGAAGAAACCTATAATCAGGGACGGATCCACCTCGTTGTATCTAGGCAATGATAAAAGCGATACTGGGTACTCGAAGTGCTTTCCATAAGATCCGTTTTTCCATTTTGATGGAGGGGTTTTGAAGCGAGATTCTGTTTTTTCTTCCTCAGCGGATCTCCCTCTTGTCTCTTGAACTTCGAAATAGACGGTATTGCCAAATTTTTCTCTGAGACCAGCTCTTACCGACTCTACTTTTGAGGCAGGAATCCATCCATCTATTACGAAAGAGTACTCACTTGTCGCAACTCTCATTGGTAGTTCCCCTTTTTTTGCGATATTACTGAGTCTCTCATCCCCGGCAACAACTATAGATCCATATTTTTTACACAAGCTAGATATTTTTTCCTCTGAGTTGGTAAGATTTGACTTGGCTTTCGATAGCTCATTTTGAATATGTGGCAATGCGCTTGTAGGATCGCCTTTGATTTTTGGAACTACAATTTCTGAATATCCGAACTCTGAAAGAATTATGGATGCTTTGTCTTTGATTTTGTTATCTATAAATAGTGCGACAACTCCCTCGTCTTTTTCATTGAAAGAGATAAAGTACTCTGCTTTTTCAAGTGTATCTAAAGCTTTTGATGGATCTGCCTTGATATTTCCAACGAAGACAGCGAGGTTCTCATAACCGCTGTATAATTCCAGATTGATTGGAAGAAGTGCTAGTCTCTTTAGGCAAGAAATTTGTCCTTTCAGAGAAGCCACATGTTGCGCAATTTTATTTCTTTCATCTACTGCTACGGCTACCTCGGCATGAATGTTTTCGATTCGTCCTGATGATATATCAGCGTCTATATTTTCAAGCAATACGGATTCTGTCTTGTTAGGATCAATTCCCAGATCCTTCTCCATAGCTTTCAACACGAGTAACTTCTGTGAGACATCCGTTAGATAGTGATGTGGCTTGCCTATTGTGAATCCGTCATCGGAACCATTGGAATGATCAATCAAATGAACGGCGTTGAACTCATATAACGCGTCAGTAACCTCGCTGAAGCGGGATTTTGTCCCTGCAATTACGACCCTGCTCATTGATTCAGGAAGAAACATCGATTACCCTCACAAACTCCTCAATCAGGAAGTTTTTGGCTTCTTGTAGCTTTTTCTCAGCACTTTCCTCAATGCGTGCTGCTTCCTTCTTTCCATTATCCAAGAGTGTATTGCGCTCGGCAACGAGGCTGTTTTTTTCCTTCGTGATCAAGGATTCATAATTTTTATGGGCCTGAGACTCGGCATTCTGAATTCTTTCTAAGGAAGTTCTACGCGCGTTGGCAACTGCTGACTTCCCGTCCACTTCAGCTTGTTCAATTCTGGATCTTGCACTTGCCTCTGCTTTTTTGATACTTTCAAGTATATCGGTCCGGCTCATCTGTATACCACAACCGCAGTCGATGGGTGTACGTGTAAATGATACTTAAAACAGTTGCCCCATAATTCAGTGCTTAGTGTCATACCCGAGATGATATCTCCTAACAATTATACCCACTTCGTTAAACAGTTCTGATGAAAAATCATCAATATAGTCTTCATCATAAACTATTTCTCTGACGCCAGCGTTTATTAAGATTTTGGCACACATAGAACACGGGTACGTCGTTGTATAGATAGTAGCATTGTTGACACTGATTCCTCCAAAGTATGCGGCTTGTATAATGGCGTTTTGCTCGGCGTGGACACCTCGGCATAATTCGTGTCTTATGCCAGATGGTATTCTCATCTTTTGTCTAATGCAACCTATGTCTTCACAATGTTTTGTTCCTTTTGGAGATCCATTATATCCTGTGGCAAGGACACACTTGTTTTTAACTATTACAGCACCAACATGTCTCCTCATACAAGTGGATCTTTCCGAGATAAGAAATGCCATTTTCATAAAATACTCATCGTTATCGGGTCTGTTCATAAAAACACCTGTTTGTTATGTCGTTTACATAAGTAGTGTGTATTTAAATCTAAATGGCTATCACATTTTGGCGTGCTTGTGATGAATTTTTCATACACGAGTAGGTTATAGATTGTGTTTTTGCTCTATGAGATTCTGCTAGGGTTACACAAGTGGATCAATAATGGGTTAAGATGTAAATTATAGTTAAAATTTGCAATAATCATTTGTTGGTTAATTTGAAGCTAGAAGTGTTTATGTGTAGATATTTACTAAAACTAAAATCCATATTTATTTGTGAACGATGTTTGATTTGGTAAATATCATGATCTCGTTTAGTACTGTAACGAGTTTAGGTTTTATTATTAGTTTGGATATTAATCGAGAGATTTTCGGATGAACCCTCTCCCCCCTTTATTTCTACTGCACATAAGATTCATATGAGCTTTGCTTGAATGGAAGTTTTGTAGTCATTTAGGGAATTGAAAAAAGGATCTTTTTTGAATTTATCGATGATATCTTTCGGGGTTTCTAATTTGATTTCTTTTGTTCTACCTGCTCTTCCGAATGATTTAATTGAAGCATTTATCAATCCCATCGCGTCTAATTCTGATATTAGGTCAGTGATTCTTCTCTGTGATAAAGGAGTTATTCCAAGAATGGTTGATATTTCTTCATAGGAAGAGTAAACGTCTCCAGTTATCATCACTTCCATTCCATCTTCATGATTTTTGATTATACTTCTGAGAACTATTTTTGATTGAATAGTCAATGATTTTACAGCTTCGTTGATTATATCCATTTCCATACTATTTTTTGCAGATTTTACATGAGCTTCAGAAATTGAAGAATCGCCGTTTCTTTCTGCAATATCTGCAGAAATTCTAAGAAGATCTATTGCTACTCTTGCATCACCGTCATTTCTTGATGCGTATGCTGCACATAATGGAATGACACTGTTTTCAAGAACATTTTCTTCAAAAACTCCTTTTGCCCTCTCATTCAGAATGTCTTCTAGTTGTTTTCTACTATATGGATGAAAAACCATACTTTCTCCACCTAAGCTACTTTTTGTTTTAGGTTTTAAAAGTTCTAATAATTTGAGATTGTTTGATACTCCGATTAAGGACACCCTGGAATTTTTAAGATGTTCGTTGATTCTTGCAAGGTAATATATCAGTATATCACCTCTTCTTAAAACGATGTTATCTATCTCATCCAAAATAATGACAAAAGTACATTCTCTCCTCTCAATCTCAACTAGTAATTCACTATAAAGTTTCTCGAGACTCCAACCTGTAAACGGAATCTTCTCCTTTTTGCCGGGAGTGAACCGATCTACTATGCTGTATATAACACCATATGCAGTATCTGTAACTTCACAATTAACATAGATATAGTAGCACTTCTTGTTATCAGGATCTGCTTTTTTCAACTCTTTCCCGATGTAATTTAGAACTGCTGTCTTTCCAGTTCCAGTTTTTCCATAGATCATTATGTTTGATGGCTTCTCGCCGTTTAAGGCTACTGCAATGATACCAACAATTTTATCAATCTGTTCCTTTCTGTGAGGTAACTCCTCAGGAATATACGTAGTTTGGAGGACATTTCTATTTCTGATTAGTTTCCTCCTTTTTTGTATAAACCTAACAAAAATCGAATCGTTATCTACACTTTCATGGGACACATTTATCACATAACTAAAATCTACGTTCCACTCATTTTCTATATGATATTTAATACTCTGCAAAATCATTTCTCAGCTAATATCAACCATTTCAAAATGTAGAAAAATCAATCTTATCGACTCTAATCAATTTCTTGCATGTATAAGGCCAGCAGATAACACCGACATCGATTACATCCAGTCTTATTATTCCAATGGAAATAAAGGGGGAGGGCCTAAGACTGAATCTTACTCAGTAACGGGTAAGAATCATTGCAACGGCATTTCCTCCACCAAAACATAGTGTTCCTAGCCCTGTGTTTTTATTTCTTTTTACCATGGCATGTATAAGTGTAGTAAGAATCCTTGCCCCTGAACACCCGATTGGATGCCCTAATGCTATAGCGCCACCATTGACATTAAATACTTCTTTTGAAACACTAAGACTTTTTCTTACTGCACATGATGCTGTTGCAAAAGCTTCATTATGCTCAAATAAATCAATATCGTCAATACTCATACCTGCCCTCTTAAGAACATATTTTGTTGCCGGAATTGGGGCTTCCATTATCAATTCGGGAGATACACCACATTCTCCATAAGCCTCGATAACTGCAAGTGGCTTCAATCCATGTTCCTTCGCAAACGAAGAAGATGCAATAACTAGTGCAGATGCTCCATCACTTAATTGTGATGAATTTCCAGCAGTAATTTTTCCATTTGTTTTAAATACAGATTTAAGTCTCGAGAGAGACTCTAAGCTGGTATTCTCTCTAATACCCTCATCTCTATCAAAAACAACACTCTTCCCTTCACACTCTATTGATATAGGAGAAATCTCACCCTTGAACGCTCCTGACTTAGTAGCTTTTAAAGCCTTAATATGACTTTCATATGAAAACAGGTCCGCCTCTTCTCTGGATATGTTAAATTTATCGGCAACGACCTCACCTGCATATCCCATATGTCTATTGTTAAAAATATCCCATAATCCATCAAAAATCATAGAATCTTTAATAACTTGATCATTCATCTTGAAACCAAATCTTGCGCCAAACATAAGATAGGGTGCTGCAGACATGTTCTCCATACCACCCGCAACGACACATTTGTAATCTCCAATTCTAACAGAATCCGCTGCAAGCATAACCGCTTTCATTCCAGATCCACAAACTGCATTCACTGTAAAAGAACCAACTTTAACAGGTAAACCACCATTAATCGCAGCTTGTCTTGCAGGATTCTGCCCTTGACCTGCAGAGATAACGTTACCCATGATACACTCATCAACGTCAGCGGCATCGATTCTCGCCTTTTCTATCGCATTTCTAACAACTATAGCTCCTAAGTCAGTTGCCTTAATACCAGCAATAGACTTCCCGTATTTTCCAATAGGTGTTCTTTTCGCACTGAGTATAACAGCTTTCTCCATTAGATCCAACTCTCTTTTAGATTAGAAATTTGAATAATTTAGCTAATTGGATTTACACCTTGATAAACTCAACTGGTTGTTCTAAACCCATTCTCTTTAATGGTTTGGAAAGATGCCTTCGAGAGCATACTGGTGGTTCATACCATCCAGGAACAATCCATCTATTTCTGTATCGAATAACCGCGTTCCTCTCTCTAGTATGACAAATCTTGCAGCGATACCCTTGTCCCTTACCTACTGAATTCATTCTCTTTCCACATGAGTGGCATATAGGATTGGAAACTTTTTCAACATATCTTACTGTTGCTATAACATGAAGTTTCTCAACATTTAACGTTCTTGGAGAATCCCTAAGTTCTCCCATAACTTCTATCTCATCACCCGAAACAAGTTGATCAAATGCAAACCTAAATTCCTTAGACGGTTCATACGCACCACATGTAATCATTCCGTATTTTGTGTCAATATTGATAAATACATGACCTCCCTCGATATGCCCCGCCTTGGAAATAACTTTCCCCCTAATCAGATATGATTGATTTGGTACCAATTCTCTGGCACCCATAATAATATGGTCATCAGTTCCCTGATTAGTAAGAAATACAACCCAACGATATTTTTTCTCAGTTTCTATAACATTCGCCGCATCAATAACATCTTTGAGAACATCACCTCTTAGACCGTAAAGTACTGGACAAGGAGTAGATGGCACTATCGCAGCTTTTCTCCTTCTATCTTCCCAGTTATTAAATGTGGTAGGGAACTCAAAGTCCATTCTCTTTATAGAATCGAGGTCATATTGCCTCTTAGTGCCCCATTTATTCCTCTCTCTATAAGCCAATAACTCAAATGTTACATCTCCTGGAACCCATGCAAGACCACATGTAGCTCCTATAAGCCCCCTCCCATTACCTGTGGTAAATGTCAATGCACCGATTCGACTTATTTCATCATTTATTTCCTCCCTGCTCAATATGGTAGTAACACCTCTTTTATAAAACGACAAATCCGACCTTTGGGAGGAAATCAACAATCCAGCATTTGCGTCATATTCACAATATTTCTCAGTTAGGGGTGCAAGTCTCTTCATTATATTTTCATAATCTGGCTCGTAACTATCTAAGTCATCATAACAGTAAAGCTCTCTACCATCAATCATTCCAATAAACTTTCTTTTTCCAACTCCATGGCCAAATTTCATAACTAAAGACCCATTACCTCTAGTTTTCCACGGAACTGCAGGATTAAGCCTCACAAGTCTCGGACAACCTATAAGATCCAAATCAGATAATTCCTTGATAATCTCCGTAGCGAGAAACGTTGTGCAATTTCCCCTAACGGAGTCAGTATCATCAACGGCTACAAACATCCTTTCAACTATTCGCCTGAAAATAGATGACTCATCATCCAGTCACTATCAAATTTTATAATATCTTCATATCCCTGGCCATTACAAACGAATGCAATTGGAATATTAACCGCACTTGCGATTGATAGAACCGATCCTCCCTTCGAATCAGCATCTATTTTCGTAAGAATAGCAGCATCCACACCAATTGCATCGTTAAATACACACGCTTGTTCTACGATATCGTTACCTGCGAGCGAGTCTCCTACAAAAATTTTTAATTTTGGTCTCGCAACCCTTACGATTTTCTTCATCTCATCAATAAGATTTTTGTCCGTTTGCATTCGTCCTGCAGTATCAATAAGAACAACATCCCTCTTTTTTGTCTCTGCATGTTTTATAGCATCGAAGGCAACCGCAGCGGGATCCGCATTTTGTGAATGTTTTATCACTTTACATCTTAAATTCTCAGCGTGAATAGATATCTGCTCAATAGCCCCCGCTCTAAAAGTGTCTCCAGCGGCCATCACAACTGTATAGCCCCTACTCATAACATAATTTGAAACTTTTGCTATAGTGGTTGTCTTTCCCGTCCCATTAATTCCAACGAACATTATGGGCACAGGTTTATCCTGCTGTCCAAGCCAAACATCGAAATCAAATTCTCTAGATCTAAGAATACTCCTAATGGCGTCTTTAACTGAAAGTTCAACTATGCTCTCTAACGAGTCCCCAAAGTTCAACCTCTTTCCCACAAGGTTCTTTTTGACACTCTCCTTGATTTCTTCAATAACTGAAAATGCCACATCAGATTCGAGCAGTACAATCTCGAGATTCCAAAGAAATTCATCTAGTAAGTCCTCTCTAACCTTTCTTCCAAGTCCAACTCCCTTGACAACATCACTGAGGCTTGTATCATCTCTTTCTCCCCACTCTTTATGCCCTCTCGATTCCACACCCTTTTCTATACAGCATTTCTCAGGTGCCTGTCTCTTCGTCCGTGATGAAGCAACACCATCTAGCGCAGGCCCTGAAGAAAACAATCCAACACTAACCTTTCTAAAAACATCCTTTAATTTCTGTTTCAGGGAGTCAAACATAGGACACAATCACTGTTGTCTTTTCTGATACTCTTGTTGAATAACAGCCGCAAGTGTTCTCGCCTTACCATCCATTTCTTCAATTGCACACGATAATTTCTTAATTACCTCGGATGTTTTTTCAATATTAGATGACATATACTCAGCTGCATCTTCGGCACCCATATCAACCGAAACCTTATTCCCTATACCAACAACCACAAGCTTACTGTCCGTAACTTTAGCACGAATAAACGACGACATCCCTACTGGAGCAAGAATCTCATCTCCTTCTTTCGAACCAGCGAGCGTCGTAAATGTCGCACGAGTCCTAAACATCTCTTCAAGAGAAATTTGAAGGAACTGTGACTGCTTCACTGCAGAATCAATCTGCGCTCTAAGCACATCAAGCGCCGCTATAGATTGTTGAAACTCATCATCGTTCACATTATGCACCGATCTTATACTTTACTACGTGATCAGTAATTTCATCCACAGCCAACGCCTTAACATCCGAAAGTGTGATCTGCCATCTTTTGATTTTATGTCTACTGCCAATGACACAGAAAACATACTCTTTGGCCTTTATCTCATCTTCTGCTGCGACCTCAATACAGAACAATTGCTTCCCCATTCGTACACTCAAAAAGTTACCAGTTACACGAAAGCCTCTCATCCTAAATCCCACCTTCCAATCTGCAACTATGTAATAAGCCTTTCCTTAACCTCTTCTATGCAACATTACTTAATAACTTCTCACCTTAGGAAACGCCATGTCATACTTATTGAATACGTCCATACAGTTGTAATGAAAACGAGACATGTATAGTCATAACTACAAAATCACATCAGTAACAAAAGTGGACAAGCACATCTCAATTCTGTATTTCTCCACATTCCAGAAAATATGTTAAACCAATCAATTTGACAATCTCATAACATCGAATAAACCAGTCTCGAGGTTAATCCTAAAATCTACAAGACTTAGTAGAATGATCCGACAAAGCACATCCTCATACAGAAGTTTACAAAATGCGTATATGAAGACTGCATGTCGAAATTCATTTCCTAATCGTACGTACAATCACATGATAATTAGAGACAATTAATACCTTATCACCAGGTCAATCAGCTCAACCTAAATGATATTACTCACAACTCAAAACCCTTATCCAAAGGAATTTTTATATCCGCCACTCCTCTGCCCACCAGAAGCACCGCGACATACTCCGGCACTGATGCAATCCCACTCAATCTAAAATGCTGGTCCTTTATTGTTATATCTATGTCTTGCTTAGTAGCTATAGTAACGTCATCATCAGAATATTGATCTGGTACAGCAGAAGCTAATGGATCAAAATCTGTAAGGCTGTCTCTCGATAATGGCACCACCCGCAATCCACTTTTTCCATGAATGGACCCCGGAAGACGAATTAACCTTTTAGTATCGGTAGTCACAGGTTCATCTATCTTCCCTGACAATTCAGACATTACATCCTGCGTTGCCAATCTTAGAAACTCCCGTATATCTTTTCTTAACGATACCATCCCCTCTTTCCTAAAAATCTTTGTTCCTGATTCTTGAAGGTAAATTTTGCATTTTTTGATCGAGTTATTATCAACATTTTTCACTGATGGATATAACTTCTTAACTTCATCTGGTCCAAAATTACAAACATCGTCAATGATACCTCTCATCGCATTTATTATACGAAGTTCCCACCCACCAAAGTCATCAATAGAACCATTCCTGCCTTTATCTACAGATGCAACCGTCCAATTAGTGTCTAATCCATTGGACGTGATGTAGTCAACAATCTCTCTTCTCCCATAAGAGTCCAACCCAATAACATCTTTTTCCTCAATATGTACGTGATATCCTCGACCCCCAGAAAACACAACATGTACTTGGCTCTCGTCAAAACCCAGATCATCTAAAAGAAACGAGTCGACCAGCTTAATCACTTCTTTCTTAATCTGTTCCAGCATTTCAGGGTACGACATATTCTCAGCACCAGCTAGATGATCCGCATCTAAATCAAAGACAAGGTCAGCACCTAACCAGTCCTTATCTCCTATAGTAGGAGCATCCGGTTTTCTATAATATGCTGTAGAATAATAGCAATGAGCTGGAACCTGAGTATATATGAAGTTCTCAATATCGGTTAGAGAGACAAACCGCATATGTCTTCTAACAAAATCTTTGCCAAAAAACATAAACCCAAATTCTCGCTTACCAAAGCGAGATGGCATAGTGATTGGACAACTCTTATAACATTTCCTAAATGATTTTAAAAGAAAACGAGAGTTTGCATCCATTGTCATTCGAATCATTGGACAACATATAATAATTAAGCCAAAAGTCACTGCCCAACCTCAATTATGAAATTTCCAGCCTATGATAATCACTTTCATATGTCCCCCTCGGGAAGAAATATACTTGCTGCAAAGGAGTATGAATCCGCCGGAGGTACGGGGTTTACACTCGTAACACTACCGTACGAAGAGGTGCAAATTTCTGAATCATCAGATTTTCTAAAATCTTTTAAAATTACGTTATCACTAGCAGACAAAGTCAAGGAACAAACAAATTTAAAAATTAATATTGCTGTAGGTCCCTACCCTATCCTCCTCTTACCTTTAACTGAAAGATATGGCCTCAAAAAAGCCGAGCGTATGCTAATTACAGGTATGGAGGATGCAGCTAAACTTATCGCTGATGGAAAAGCATCTGCACTAGGAGAAATAGGGCGCCCTCATTTCCCTGTTGATGAAGATATAATCGCCGCCTCTAACAGAATAATGCTCAGAGGAATGGAGCTAGCACACGAAAATGATTGTCCGGTAATAATCCACTGCGAATCGGAACCCTACACAAACAAGAATCTTGTAGATATCGCGAAGGAAGCTGGGCTCAGTGCCGAAAAAGTTATAAAACATTCATCACCACCTTTTGTAACACCCAAAGAAACATTTGGGCTTACGCCCTCAATACCTTCGTCAAGATCTTCAATTAAAACTGCACTATCAAAAGGGAATAAATTTATGATAGAAACAGACTTCGTCGACGATCCTAAGAGACCAAATTTTGTTATGGCAGCAACTACTGTCCCCAAAAGGATTAATGGTTTTTATCAATCGGGGCTATTCACGGAAGAGCAAATTTACAGAATGTGTGAAGATATACCGAATAATCTCTACTCCAGACATAAATAATTGTGTCGAATTGTAAACATACTATGAATGCCAAAGTTTCATGTGCATACAATGAAGGATCTGTCGAAGATTCACCGTTCATTGGCGCCGCAGGATTCTCTGTATTGATAGAAGTCGACAATCAAAAAACACTTTTTGACACAGGTATGCGAGGTAAATATCTCATCCACAATCTCTATTATTTTGGCATCGAGCCAGATGATATCAACAGGATAGTTATATCTCATAACCACAATGGCAATGTAGGGGGATTACCCAGAATCTTGAAAGATAGAAACAAATCAATCGACATCTACATCAACTCATTGTTTACCAAAACAGAAATTAAACCCCCAACACTCGAAAAAAAAGTGCTTTTTCATAAAATGACAGGAATTACACATCTAAGCGAACATCTTTTCACAGTAGGTCCATTTGGACCATTAGAAGAATATGTCATAGTATTGAACACAATCAGAGGGCCCGTCATTATAGCTTCATGTTATCACCATGGAACAGAATGTGTTCTTTCAGCAGTAAAAGAAATAACTAAACAAAATCCAGTATGCCTCATCGGAGGAATTCACGTACCCAAAGCAAACAAATCAAACATGGATTCAACCGCGAAAATTTTCAATTCTTTTGGTTGCCCCAGCATGTATTTTAACCATTGTGCATCTCCAAACGGCATAACATTTCTCAGGGTTCACTTTGGTTTAGAAAATGTTAAGGATTTCTATGCAGGATCCAGCCTAGAATTTGAGGTCTAGTTTATTATACAATCAGAGACTATTAGATCATCACAAATCATGACAGGATGGAGATTCAGAACAGCAATTATGTTTGTTTTTTTGACTGCACTTCTCATGTTTATGGGTGCACTCGCGAGCTTATGGCTATCCTCCGGATGGTATATAGGCGCGGGAGTAATGCTCATGTTTTCATCAATAATGTGTCTCATCTCCTATTATAAATCAAAAGAAATAGCGTTGAGAATGAATCATGCAAAAATTATCGATGAACGAGAAAATCCGAGACTCTACAGGCTAGTACGAGAAGTCGCACAAAGGGCTGAAGTTCCAATGCCAGAAGTAGGTTTGTGCATTAGTCCTCAGCCAAATGCATTTGCTACTGGAAGGAATCCAAGTCACGCTGCCGTTGTTGTGACATCATCACTGTTAGATCTCCTTCCCGATGACGAATTGAGAGGCGTAATTGCACATGAAATGTCGCACATTAAAAATCGTGACATTCTCATAATGAGCATAGCATCTACGTTAGCTATGGCCATCTCATACGTCGCGCACTACCTTTATTGGATAGCATTTGTAAATAGCTTTGACAAACAGAGAGACGATGATAATTCAGCAATTATTCTAATGGCAGTTGCCATTGCTACTCAAATACTCGTCCCAATAGCGGCAGTTATCGTTCAGCTCGGGATTTCGAGAAATCGTGAATACCTTGCTGATGAAACAGGTGCAAAAATCACCGGAAGTCCTCTCGCGCTAGCAAGAGCATTAAGACATCTTGATGAAACTATTGGGAAAATTAATTCACCAATCAATTATCATACAAGGACACATAACAGTGGAACGACAACAGCATTTAACCCTGCTGATGAATATCAAAGCGCTCATATGTGGATTGCAAATCCTCTCACTGGAAAAAGGTCAATATTCTCCAGCCTGTTTAGCACACACCCTCCGATGGAAGAAAGAATCGCCAGATTGAATGCTTTGGCATATAAACTGGGTCTATATTCATAATGCAGCCAGATAAAGAGGCCAACAAGATCTTGCATCTACATCAAGGCCACACTCCATATTTGCATGGTTTCGTGTCCTGGAAGCCATCAGAGACCACCTCTTTATACACTACCGTGGATTTAAGATCTTTATACAACTGTCATTAACCTGATTAAAATGTTTAGAAGAAGATTAGTAACCAAAAACAGAATCAAGCTTGTACTCATCGATGAATTGAACGATCTACAATCTCAAGTTGCAGAATACTTCATCAATAATAGGTACGAAGACATGTATTGCGCCTATAGTGCAGGTCCTGAGACCAGATACATTGATTGTGAACTCATTTCAGTAATGTACCAACTAGGTTATGACATAAGATCCAAAAAGTCAAAAAACTTTTCTTGCAGGGAAATTCCTAATAAGTTAGACTATGTGCTATTCCTTGAAAAAACAACATATGATAAATTCAAAAATATCGTTCCATGGGACGCGCCACAAATTGTTGTCGACTTCGGAAGGAAAAATAACTTTGAAAAGGCCACAGACGATACTGAGTTATTCGAGTACTATCAGCAATTTATCGAAAGAATTAGGATTTGGACTGAAGAAACGTTCAGCAATACAGAAAAATTAAAACTAATGGCAAAAGCCAAAATTTCGTAAAAGTCAAAATCTTGCACGTATCTATAATTCATGAAATAATACCAGCTGTTACACTACGAGTTTAGCGCCAATATTTACTAAAACGTACCTAGAAAAGCACATCCAAAGTAAGCGAGAAAGTAGTCATAGTTATGCTATAACAGCCATCATAAACATCTTCACATTTCTACCACGCAACAAGCACAAATTCAAAACAAGAGTAAAATACGATGTTATACCTGCGAATTTACCAGCTACATGACGATCGAAATATTAAGAAAAATTGCAGATGCTGTGGCCAGAGCAATACATCGCATTCCAAAAGAAATTGACATTGGAAAAGAAATTTGCATAGGTGCGGATGGAACACCGACATCTGAAATCGACAAAATCGCCGAAGACGCGGTTCTTGAATTCATAAAGCTACACGGCGTGCACCTTAATGTCCTCAGTGAAGAAATCGGTTTCGTCGATAACAAAGCAGAGGAAACACTTATTCTCGATCCAATAGACGGATCATCTAATTCAAAATCACACATCCCGCTGTTTACAGTTTCAATGGCTATAGGAAAGAAATCACTCAACGATATTCACACAGCTTATATTCGTAACCTCACCACCAATGACGAATATTTTGCAGAAAAAAATAAAGGTGCATTTTTTAACGGAGCTAGAATTCATTCAAAAACACATTTTGAACCAGAAAAATCCTGTATGATGATTTATCTTGGGAGAGGCGCTAGTCATCGTGCCCACTCTTTAACAAAGAGAATAAAATCAGTAAGAGAACTGGGGTGCTCATCGCTAGAAATGGTATTAGTTGCCACTGGCGCGTCTGACGGATATTTTGTAGACTCTGAAATACGCGATAGAGCGATTAGAATTGTAGACATAGCTGCAAGCACACTTATACTCAGAGAGTCAGGTGGAGAAGTATATAATTCAAATGGCGAAATACTCGATATGTCATTCGACATCTCCCAACGATCCAACTTTTTGGCTGTCGCAAACTCCGAAGTATATGCCTATGTTGTCGGAAATGCTCTCACCAATCCGAATAAGAGAATCAAATATGGAATATATGCCAATCTAACAATTCCAATAGCACTTAATATCGCAAGTAGAGTTATAAAATCTCTTGACCTCGCAGGGGAGGGTTATACAATTGAAGAAAATCTTGCTACGGCCATGAAGTTGAAGGGCACTCCTATCAGTATGATGCATGTTGACATAATGGTAGTCATAGGCGGAGATGGAACAATCCTCCGCGCGCTCCAAAATACAAATGCGACAATAATCGGTATTAATGCAGGAAGAATCGGGTTTTTAACCGAAATAGAAATCAATAACATAGAAGAAGAAATAGCAAAACTCGTCAGAGGTGACTACTCAATACAAAAAAAGTTCAAGATATCAGTATCCTGCAACGGTAAAATTGTTGGAGAAGCATTGAATGATGTTGTCATTCATAGCGATTCCATCACAAAAACTAGATGTTTTAAGATTTACATAGACAACACTTTTATAACAGATATTCAAGCTGACGGAGTGTTATTTTCCACTCCAACCGGATCTACATCATACGCACTAAGTCTAGGTGGTCCAATAGTAGATCCAGAAGTAAATGCGATATTGATGGTTCCAATGGCAGCATTCAAATTCTCATCAAAGCAAACAGTTATTCCTGCATCTAAAAAGATAACTATAGATGCAGTATCAAACGAAGAATATCTGCTAGTAATCGATGGACAGAAAGAACTCAAATTATCTAGTGGTTCTAGCATAGAATTAACAAAATCTCTCAAATCCTCCTCCTTCATAGTTTTTAATAAGGATTTTTATTCTCGCGTTAGAGACAAATTAAAATGTTTTCTTTGAGCCATTACCGACTCAAACAACTCATAAATGTTTTTTCGTACCAGTTTAACTCTCATTTCACAAAACATAGGACACCAGCTCTCTCATACAAGCTAGCAAGACTTCCAAAACTAGCAAATGCCTCGGACATATTCTGCTTGCCTCACACGCTTGCTGTACAATATCTTTAAATCCATACATTTTATGCAAGACCCGAGCCGCTGTGGCTCAGTGGTAGAGCGTCTGATTCGTAATCAGATGGCCGGGAGTTCAAATCTCCCCAGCGGCTCTGCCGTGTGCATAGAACGCGGGCTCCGACTATCTTACTAAAAGGTTGTCTTCTCTCAAATTAGGTCATACTCAACTCTAAATTTTGAGCAGATGTTTCAAAAATTTTTTTATTATTCCTTGAATGCTTATTACAACATGGACATTGACAAAATCATTGAGAATGCACACTCTGGAAGAGAAGTTACCAAAAAAGATTGCGTCGACATGCTATATTTGGAAGACACCTCCGAAGAAACTCTCAAGATCAGAGCCGCTGCTACAAATATAGTCAGGAAAAGGAACGGAAACGCCGGATATATATTTGCGCAAATAGGCGTCTCTTGTATGCCATGCGAGGGAAACTGTAAATTTTGTTCCTTTGGAAAAGATCACAGCGTAGTAGGAAAAATAAAATTGAGTGATGAAGACATAATCCGAAAAATTAGAGAATTAGACTACGGCGGGAAATTGTACGGTCTTTACTTAATGACAATGCACAACTATGATATTGAACACTTTCTGCATTGCGTTAGACTTATTAAGTCAAACTTAACCGGCCCCACGCAAATTTATTCTAATGTTGGTGACACATCCTACGACGACTTCGTTAGAATGAAGGAATCAGGCGTTGATGGTGTTTATCATTGCTGGAGACTCGGCGAAGGCAAAGACACAAGACTTGACCCAGAACAGAGAAAACAAACGATTTTCAATGCTCTAAAGGCAGGTCTAAAAGTTTTAGATGCATTAGAACCGATAGGACCAGAACATACACCAGAAGAAATGACCGAACACATATTTTTTAGCAAGAAAATCAACAGTTTTCAGTGTGGTGCAATGGGAAGAGTCAATGTCCCCGGTACTATATTCGAAGGCAAACCCAAAGTAACGGAACTTACTCTTTCCAAATATGAAGCTGCAATGACTCTAACGTTTTCATCAATGAAGAGAATGCCCATCATGGGTATTCACGAACCTAATTTGCTTGGCTATTTATCCGGAGCAAACATGATCACCGCTGAATCAGGAGTAAATCCAAGAGATATAATCCCTGACACAGAAAATAACAGAGGATTGAGCATTACAAAGTGTAGAGAAATGCTCAAAATGGCCGGATTTACAAAGTTGGTTCTCGGTAATGACACTGTAATTAACATTTAATCTAAACATGAAATTAACTTTTACAAGGCGAGATTGGAATGCTGAATATTCACTTCAATATAATCAGAAGGCGTTCTAATTAAGTCTCACTTTGGGTTTTATCAAATATAACTATAAATCTACCGAAAATACATCCTCACGGCACAAAACGCATATAAACGACACATAGGGCCTCCCCCACAAAACTATGCTAATGATAAACAACAAACTGACACCAATCGCACTTCACTTAAAAATTCACGAAACATCAGATCAACCACTCCAACCCCGGATCAATATTAGCGCGTGTAATATTATATAAAGAGCGTTATGAAGCCGGAAGCAAGGAGTAGATTAGCGTGAACAGAAACACTGCGAAAGATAGCTACGGTGCAGCTGATATTGTGGTTCTTGAAGGTCTTGAAGCAGTTAGAAAAAGACCAAGTATGTATGTCGGGAGTACGGACACGAGAGGCCTTCACCATCTTGTCTACGAAGTTGTAGACAACAGTATTGACGAAGTAATGGCCGGCTATGCCAATCAAATTTATATAAAAATCAATACAGATGGTTCGTGTGTCGTTGAAGACAACGGAAGAGGCATCCCTACCGGGATGCATGAAAAAGGCAAGTCTGCCCTAGAATTAGTTCTTACAGAACTTCATGCTGGAGGCAAGTTTAATAAAAACAGCTATAAAGTTTCGGGAGGGCTGCACGGAGTTGGCATATCTGTCGTAAACGGTCTCTCTACTGTATTAGAAGCAATTGTTGAAAGGGATGGACGCGTCTACAAACAAACGTATCATAAGGGTATTCCTGATGGGCCAGTCGAAATTATCGGAGTCACTGACAAAACAGGAACAAAAATTACCTTCAGTCCAGACCCCGAAATTTTTGAAGTTACCAATTTTGACTATGATACGCTACGAAATCGATTCCGCAATCAAGCATTTTTAAATAAACAGGTAACAATCACGTTCGAAGATTCAAGATCCGGAAATATCGAAACATTTCACTACGAAGGAGGAGTTTCTGAATTCGTACAATACCTCAACAGGATGAAAACTCCCATCCACTCTGTCCCAATCTACCTTAGCGGTCAATACAAGTACAAAGACGCAGACGAAATCAACAACATTGATATAAAAATCGCAATGCAATGGACCGAAGAGTACTCCGAAAATATCGTTTCCTTTGTTAACACAATTAGCACGCCTGATGGGGGAACTCATCTTACTGGGTTCAAAACGGCCCTTACGAAATGCTTCAACGAATTTGCGAAAGACAAAACTTACACTAAAGGGATAACACTCGAGGGGTCTGATATTCGAGAAGGCTTAACAGCAGTAATCAACATCAAAATTCCAGAACCCCAGTTCGAAGGTCAAACGAAATCAAAGCTTGGCAATAGCATTGCTCAGGTAGCAGTATTAAGCTTTGTAATGACAAAACTTTCTGAATTTCTTTTGGAAAATCCTAAAATAGGTAACATAATTCTAAAAAAAGCTGTTAGCGCCTTTACTGCAAGAGAAGCAGCCTGCAAAGCGAGAGAAGCTGCTAAAAGAAAAAGTGTTTTTGATTCTAACTCTCTTCCAGGAAAACTTGCAGATTGTTCTGAAAAGGATCCATCCAAATGTGAACTGTATATTGTAGAGGGAGACTCAGCAGGGGGCTCTGCAAAGCAGGGACGTGACAGAGTTTTCCAGGCAATACTACCAATTCGTGGTAAAATTCTTAATGTCGAAAAAGTCAGAGTGGACAAAATCTTAGAATCGGAAGAAATTCGAAATCTTGCAATTGCCATAGGTGGAGGGTTAGGACCCGAATTCGATGTCTCAAAAATACGGTATAATAACATCATCATCATGACCGATGCCGACGTTGACGGAGCGCACATTGGAACATTACTATTAACACTATTTTATAGACAAATGAGGCCACTTATCGAGGAGGGGCACGTTTTTCTTGCAATGCCACCTCTTTATAGAATTGCAAAAGGCAAGAGAGAAATATATGCTTATAACGACTCCGAGCTAAGTACAGCAATAAACCAGTTAGGGCCAGGTTGCAACATTAGCAGATATAAAGGTTTAGGAGAAATGAATCCCCATCAATTGTGGGAAACTACTATGAACCCCTCCCGAAGACTTATGAAGAAAATTAAAATCACAGACGCTCAGTTAGCGGACTCGTTATTTTCTATACTTATGGGAGATGCTGTTGAGCCAAGAAGAGAGTACATAGTAGAGCACGCTCACGAGGTAGTCAATCTGGATGTGTAATCATGACCAATAATGAATCTAACACCGATAATCCAATCAAAAACACACTTACAATTCGGCCAATAGAGACAGAAATGTCTCGCTCCTACATTGATTACTCAATGAGTGTTATCATTGGACGTGCCCTTCCCGATGCAAGAGACGGATTAAAACCTGTTCACAGAAGAATCCTATATGCAATGAATGAATTGGGCGTCCCATATAATAGGCCTTACAAAAAATCAGCAAGAATCGTTGGAGAGGTTCTTGGTAAATACCATCCACACGGAGACGTAGCAGCATATGACGCAATGGTCAGATTAGCACAACCTTTTTCACTCAGATACCCGCTCGTCGACGGTCAAGGTAATTTTGGATCAGTTGACGGAGATCCCGCAGCGGCAATGCGATATACAGAAGCTCGTCTTACAAAATTGTCCGCAGATCTTCTAGAGGATATTGATAAGGATACCGTAAACTTCACAGACAATTTTGATGGATCACTGAAAGAACCTGTCGTGCTACCATCTAAATTTCCAAATTTACTCGTAAATGGATCTTCTGGCATTGCAGTTGGAATGGCAACAAACATGCCTCCACATAATATTTCAGAAGTTATCGACGCGATTGCGCATGTGATAGACAATCCCACCGCAGAAACAATTAATCTAATGCAATTCATCAAAGGACCAGATTTTCCTACGGGAGGAGTTGTCCATGGCATTGGCGGAATTCTCGATGCCTATAATACCGGACGTGGAAAAATCAAGATAAGATCGAAAACACACTTCGAAAGAAAATCAGAAAGAACAACAATAGTTGTGGATGAAATACCATACCAAGTCAACAAAGAAAAGCTAATCATGCAGATTGCCGACTGTGTCAAAAATAAGGAAATTCTGGGTGTGACTAATATCAATGATGAGTCAGACAAAGACGGCATGCGTATCGTTATAGAAATTCATAAAGACGCAATAGAAAGCGTAATTCTTGAAAATTTGTTTAAACATACACAAATGGAAGTAACTTTTGGTATTATCAATTTAGCACTAGTTAATAATAAACCCGTCCTTCTCACACTAAAAGAGCTTATAAAGCAATACATCGCACACAGAAAAGAAGTCGTCACACGTAGGACAAAGTACGATCTCACTATCGCTAAAAAAAGATATCATACACTTGAAGGCTTTATCGCAGCTATCAACAATATGGATTCAACTATTGACTTCATCCGAGCTTCAGAAAACACAGATGAAGCTTCAGAGAAATTACAATCGTTTCTTACAATAGACGCCGATCAGGCAAAATCAATTCTTGATCTTAAACTTCAAAAACTCACTGGTTTTGAGATCGGGAACATCATTGAGGAATACAACAATCTAAAAAAATCAATGATTGACTTACAAGATATTCTTGATAACGAGGAAAGAATATACGCAATTATCAAGGAAGAATTAAAAGTGATGAAAGACAACTACGGGGATAATCGCCGTACCATAATAGATTCCAGCGAAATTACTTCTAATGAAGAAGACCTCATTCCTCGAAAAGATATTGTCATAACGTTAACTAATGATAACTACATCAAAAGCATACCCTTAGAAACCTACAAGCAACAAAGACGCGGGGGCGTAGGTCTTATAGGTATGCGAACTAAGGAAGATGACAACGTAGCCAATATGCTTGTATCATTCACCCACGACTACGTTATGTTCATTACTAACACAGGACGCATGTACAGAATCAAGGGATACCAAATTCCAGAAAGTAGTAGACAATCTAAAGGAAAACCAATTGTTAACATAATTCCTAAACTTGGGGATGGTGAGAAGGTAGTCAGCATCATATCCACCAAAGAATTTTTGTGTGACAGAAGTCTTATATTCTGTACTAAAAAAGGAATTGTTAAAAAAACTATCCTCAGTGCATATGGTAACGTCAGAAGTCAGGGAATCCGGGCAATAAAACTCGATCCTGAGGACAGTCTTATCGGAATTGGGATTGCCAGAAAGAACAGCGAAATTCTTGTCGCATCTAAAAATGGTTTGGCTGCACGATTCGACGAATCGGAAATAAGATCTTCTGGAAGGAGCACAATAGGTGTAAAAGGAATGACTCTAAACGACGGCGACACTGTTGTCGGAATGGAAGTGGTAACGCCTAAAGATATAATTCTAACAATCTCAGAAAATGGGTTCGGAAAAATTACTACAGTTCACAACTACCGAAAGACCCATCGTGGAAGCAAAGGAGTCATCACAATAAAAACCACCGGTAGGAATGGATCTGTTGCCGCCATAAAAAAGGTTCAAACGACAGACGAATTGATAATAACGAGCAAACAGGGAAAGATCATTCGGATAGAAGTCTCCGATATGCATGTAATTGGACGTAATACGGCAGGTGTGCGATTAATGAGAATGCACAATGATGATAAAATCACGGCTGTGCAATCCATACAGGCACAAATAAAATAGGCATACTTCCTCCTCGGAACAAGTAAAGCTTCATGGATCCAATACCATTAACTTTATAACAAGCCCCCTCTATCCGGAGGGCCATGCCGTGGTAACTCAGTTGGGAGAGTGCAAGACTGAAGATCTTGAAGTCGCTGGTTCGAGCCCGGCTCACGGCACCACCAGTTGTAAACGAAGCAGTCATCCAAATTCTCAGTAATGATCATAAAGGACACTGCCCGAATTACAAGACACACCTTCTCCGTCTTCTACCACTCCAGTAATTTTTGCGTTTTTCCACTCCTTCACAATTGACTCTGCATCCTCTTCAGGAGCAATAATATCAAATCCCATGCCCATATTAAATGTCTGATAGGCTTCTTTCATCGAAATATTTCCTATTTCCTGAATTTTTTTGAAAATCGGATTAGGTTTAATAGGATCATTGATATTATATCTGCACCTTGGATTCATCCTAAGGATATTTCTTAAACCTCCTCCCGTAATATCCACCAATCCATGAACTGTATACTTCTTAAGTATGTCCAAAATCTGCTTTACATAAATTTCGGTAGGTATCAACAGTTCCTCTCCTATAGACTTAGAAAGCCCCGATATTTTTTCGGTAAGCTTGTACCCTGCGCTTTCAAAGACTTTTCTTGCAAGAGTCAGGCCATTGGAATGTATTCCTGATGATTTCAGCGATACTATGAGATCCCCCTTAGAACATTTGGAACCTGTAATAACTTTGTCTTTCGAAACATATCCAAGACATGTGCCTGAGATGTCGAGACCGTTAACCATTTCCGGAAGAATCGCAACCTCGCCACCAGCAACTTCTATGTTAGAGAGTATTGCCCCCTCGGAAAGACCACATCCAATAGATTCAAAAATTTTTTCATCTGGCTTATCAACAGCTATGTAATCGACAAATGAAACAGGCTCCGCTCCTACACAAATCGTATCATTTACATTCATTGCTATGCAATCAATACCTATGGTATCCCAAATACCGAGTTCCTTAGCAACGAGTATTTTGGTGCCCACGCCATCAGTAGCCATCGTAAGATACTTGTCTCCAAAATCAATCAAACCGGCGAAGAGATTTTTAGCATGCATTACACGTCCAACACCGTCTCTCGAACACTTTAACCCTCCAACAAGGGCTGCAATTACGCATGACTTTTTATCAATATCTACGCCCGATTTACTGTAAGTCCAATCTTTTTCCATCACAAGCCCACGGCCGAACATCGGTCAGATAATTTTATACTTTGTTCTTATAACAAAAATTCTAGCAAGAGAAAACTACCATCATTCAATTTAACATAAATTCTGAGAAGTGAGGGATAACTAAACTATATCCTTCGAGTCGTCATCTTACCCCCAAAGTATTTAATAAAAAATTTATGTGGGAAAGTCCTCCGACGTTGTAGGAGATATACAGATACCAATACCAGCAATCTCTCAATTAAACCGTTATCCCGCAACACGCGATTATCACTTTGTATACTATCTTGAAACTCCCATTAGGTGTAGGAATAACACATATATCGCCCTGCACTTGCAATATCTATGTCTATGCATGCAAGATGGCTCGACGAGAGACGTCGAGAACACTATCACAAGCTTGCAAAAGAAGAAGGATATCGTTCAAGGGCTTCATTCAAAATAATGCAAATAGATGATCATTTCAATATTTTCAAAAGAGGGAACTCTATTGTCGATCTTGGAGCATCACCAGGGGGATGGCTTCAAGTTGCCAGAGAGCGCGTAGGCGCAAGTGGTAAAGTTATTGGTGTTGACTTAAAACCCATCAAGCCAATCAATGGAGTGACTACAATCATTGGAGACATCACCAACAATGACACAGTATTTGATCTCCTTGATAAACTTAAAGGCAAAGCAGACATAGTTCTTTCGGATATGGCACCTAACATTACAGGGTGCTACTCAATAGATCATGCAAGATCAATTCATTTATGTATGAGTGCAATCGATATTTGTAATAGAATCTTAAAAATAAACGGACAATTTGTAACAAAGGTCTTTATGGGAAATATGCTCAACATACTAATGAACAGATTGAAAACACATTTTCAAAGTGTAAAGATTTACTCGCCTGATGCCTCAAGACCAACATCTTCTGAAATCTATGTAATATCTAAGGGATTCCTGCCTAGCACAACTTCCAACATCCAATGCATTAAGAAATCCAAGGATAATAACGAATTCTATAAGCGAGGAGACCTACCGTAAAACTATCATAATGTCACACCAAGCAACTCATAAAGTAATTCATCTCCTCTAAGAGCAAACTTTCATCCGAATCAACACAACATAAAAACTTCAAGAGATGAACAGATCACACAACCCAACAACTCATTTTATCGGAAAACATCAGACCCAAGATGCACACACTAAAATTAGTCCCAAAATCTCTTATTCTTCGCAAATGTGACCTCAGCGCTAAGAACATCCATAAGAAACTCATCGTCGTCAGCATGTAAAGTTCTAAGAATCTTCGCAGCAGAATGTGGCCCAACACCTCTCGCAGCCAATACCATACACGCAAGTTTTCCATTTTCATTAACCAAACTGGCAATTTTTCTCATGTATGTAATCTGCCTCTTATCCGCTCCTGTGAGCTCTCTCCTTGTAAAGAGCTTAGCAAGATCTCTCTCATATTCCTTCAACATAGCAATCATCGTGCCCTCGCACCTTTTACAAACAAAGCGTTCAGGAACATCACAAACTCTCATCCTCC
The DNA here is from genome assembly GCA_024399215.1 of archaeon. GTDB lineage: Archaea > Thermoplasmatota > Thermoplasmata > Methanomassiliicoccales > Methanomethylophilaceae > Methanarcanum. The sequence goes on from JAKSHT010000002.1 coordinate 45,616, forward strand.
ACTGTAGGTGACAATTTAAACACAATGCATAAAGAATTTCATTTTCTAGTCTCTTTTTTAGTGATACAAGAATCGAATGTCTAGCACGTGTTGGTTGCATAAGTTCTCTAGATTTTACAATTCCTTCCATTCCTATTGGAGACATCGATGTAACACAGACTCTAATAGAATGACTCGCGATGGCCGATACAACTCTCTCTGTGTTTATAATATCAAGATCTTCCCACAAGACTTTGTTAACCGCCTCATTATAAGCAGGGGTGTTTTTATGTATATCAAGCAACCTCTTAAAATTCATAAAACCGTAATCCGCATCTTTATCCACAATACCGAATTTTTTTGCTACATAGACGAATCTCCACTTCAAGAAAGTTGAATTACCGATTGTAATTCTAACGATATCCTCTACTGTTCCAGGTTTTACTGATGTTATCACTTCAACAATTACTACCTCTGAAATATCTCTCGGCAGTTCTAGCATTATTCTGTATGGATCTATAGAAACTCCAACACTTTCTCCCATGCGTGCTGTCAGTAAAGCCGCGTATATTTTCCCCAATGTCTCATTAACACGAGTCCCAAAACACGCATTGATAACAACAATCTTTTCCCCAATTTCAATAGTAACCGTTTCATCTGTCGGAACAACAAGCTCTCCCTGTTTTATGATAAAATCTCGAACACACCTTTTTGCATTTTCATCACCGGGATAGTCACTTAAATTAAGCAATCTTCTCAATTTCCCAACTTCCATAGCAATTTCAAACGGAACTGGAATATCTGACCCTGTCCACGAAGGAACCGATCCAATCTCCTTCGCCTCCTCAACGAGTAATTCGCAATCATGAACTTCAATCACACGCCAGGTCCGCCCTTTCATAATAAACATCGAACTACACTCGTTGATAAAAGCAGCAACAAAACTTTCGTCAAGCGTACCTATAATTCTTCTAGTAACTATATTCCTAATGACATACGTCCTTTCATCCGGGATCATTGATATGTTGTTATAGAAATATTTCATCCCCTTTTTGGAGCGTCTAAACCCATCCTTATCCTCAAATATCATCTTAATAGACTTCAGTTGCTCCACAACATTATCCATTTCCTTCTTGTCAAGATTTCGAAATATGTGGGTTTCTTTGAATATCGAATAAGCCCGATCTCTAGTAATACCTCCTCTCATAGTCATTGCCACAAGCTGATTTGCCACCACCGTCAATGGATTTTTTCTCCCAACCTTCTCCTCTAACTTTTTAATACCAGCCCTTCTAGCGATAACAAGTGCTTCTGTCACTTCATCTGGTGATGTTGCAATAATTTTCGCTTTAATGTCTTTACTAACACAATGTCCTGCACGACCTGCACGCTGTATCATTCTAGAAACTTGTCTGGGAGAATTATATTGAATAACTAAATCCACAGTGCCAACATCGATTCCTAGCTCCAATGACGACGTACATATTATAGCCCTCAATTCTCCACTTTTAAATTTATCCTCTACCTCTATCCTGTCCTCTCTCGAAAGAGACCCGTGATGAATATCAATAGAGAAACTTTCATCCAGCAAATGATATCTCGCAATCATCCATTCTGCCGCTTCTCTAGTATTCACAAAAAGCAGTGTCGAATTTCCTTTTTCAACAAGTTCCCTGATTCTGCATACTGCCCCAAGAATATATGGCTCACATTGAAGTTTATCAAGAAGTTCACTATCACTACATGCATCCACACATTCCACTTCAATACTAAAATCTCTATAAGTGTCATATTTGCAAACTGTAACTTGTCTCCGTGCACCCACAAGAAACCGTGCAACTTCATCCACATCGCTAACGGTGGCAGAAAGACCTATTCTTTGATATTCCCCCGCAAGATGAGAAAGACGCTCCATAGCAACAGACATTTGTGCTCCTCGTTCAGAAAATGCCAACTCATGAATTTCATCAACAATAAACCACTCAACATGTCTCAAATGTTCCGACAATCTCTTTCCTATAAGGAGGATTTGAAGTGTCTCAGGTGTAGTTATGAGTATCTCTGGGGGATGAAGCGACTGTCTATTCCGTTCAGATGGGGCGGTATCTCCATGTCTTACATCAACTGAGACTTTAAGTGCTTCACCATAACTACGTATCCTTAGCAACACATCTCTGTTCAAAGATCTTAAAGGAGAAACATAAATACACCTTATTCCGGGTTTCCCCCTCGAACTAAGAATAGCATCAAAAATTGGAAGTACAGCAGCTTCCGTTTTCCCAGTGCCGGTAGGCGCCACAACAAGGACATTAGCCCCCCCGACAATTTTCGGAATAGCGCCTGCTTGCGGCTCCGTAGGATCCGTTATTCCTCTACCCTCAAGTACAGAAGTAATCTCACGGGAAAGACCTTCAAACGGCATGAAAGCAAGTCAGGCACAGTCCGTTAAATAAACTTCATTCCTCTTCGTCAACAATTTTATCGTCGCAGAGATTTTTCTTATACATAGCCTTAATTTCAGCTATTTGGTCCTTGCCATCAGTTATATCTTTATTCTTGTACCTCAGAACTGTCCAACCACTACCCACAAGATCTTTATCATGCTCTTCCTCAGCGCCAGTTTCCGTAATAAAAACTGCAATTTTTGGCCTAACAAACGCAAATTGGACATGCGCATGACCATAGTCTTTCCTGTATCTCAACCCCTCTTTCCACATAGCTCTTCTGATAACTGCCTCTGGTGTCATCTCTAGATCTTCAACATTCTCCTCTACATCATCAGACATCGTTTTTTTTATTGTCACTTCACAATTAGGCTTCACAGCAGGTACCAACTGATCCGCATCATGCTTCTCAGCCACAGGCTCCTCAACCTTAGGCGCCGTGACATGGAGAAGGATCTCTGTTATATCCATAACCTTAACCTTTGATCCAATCTTTTTAGCACCTTGCCTCAGGTTGAGGACACAAAATGGACACGCTGTTGCAATAACTCCTGCACCCACTGCCTCAGCATCCTTGATCCTCTCCGCTGCAATATCCACCGCAAAATTATTAAACGCAGATTTGTAGCCACCACCCGCACCGCAACATCTCGAATTTTCTTTATTCCTCTCCATCTCAACAAAATCGATTCCTTTTATCTTCTTCAGAATACGACGGGGCTCCTCATAGACCTTTGAGTGCCTTCCAAGATGACATGGATCGTGATATGTTACCCTAGCTTTAAACTCATTATTAAGAGGGAGTCGTCTTTCACTGATAAGCTTGTCTACGTACTGTACAATGTGATAAACATTTTGTCCAGGTTTTCCATAATAATCTATATAATTGCTAGAAACAGTCTTGTAGCAGCCAGAGCAAGACATAACCATGTCTTTCGCTCCTAGCGCATCGGCTTTTGAGACAACTTCTTTACTAGCTTCAAGAGAATAAGAAACGATACCCGTCCTCAGCAAAGGTGATGTACAACAAACCTCGCTCTCTCCCAAACAGTTTACCGTAACTCCCGCCCGATCAAGAACCACAACCGATGCGCGAGGAATATCCTGCATCCTATACGATCCCGTGCATCCAGCGAAGAAGATCGCCTCCGGCGGCGTTGTTCTCTTAACATCTGCTGGCCACCACGCATCTCTCTTTTTCCGAGGCTCACTGTAAGGGTTCCCATTCAAGGCAATACTCCTTTCAAGCTTCCTATGAACTGGAAGGGGTGCCATCCCCTCATTTGTCATCCACTTTCTAATCTTTTCCCAGAGTTCGACAAGTTTAATCCCCGCATGACAAACTGCCTCACAATTTCCACATCCCGTGCACTTATACACTGCATCAACAAACTCTGGACTGAGCCTCGCCCCTCTTCCTAGGACTTTGTCTATCAATCCAGTCCCGACTTTGTCCAATTGATTAAGGTAGTAGATCTTTCCCCTCGCTGTTACCGACTCCCACGGGGTTTGTCTATGTGCCTCGCAAACCTCAATACAGTATCCGCACATCTGACATTGCGTCATCTCTTTCTGGATACGCGGAAGTTTTACAAACCTCGTTCCTTCCAGTTTTGTCATCTTGACATCCTCTCTATTCTGGGAGAAAATCGACAGCTTCCTCCTCCAGTGGGCTTTATGATAAATTGAGCATATAAGTATCTTTGTTCGATATTAACAAAGCCAGATATTCTGTACACAGGAGTATGTAAGTTTAAAACACACTCAATCATTTTTAACAATGATTAGGCATTAAAATAATCAACATCTAACTTCTAAAATATCCCGCCAATTTTGATCTTCAAATTCATTTATACTAGCAAGATTCATCCCCACCAGTATTAGTTACAACCCACAATTCTGTCCATTTCTAGTGATATCCTGATACAGCTAGAAGGAAAGCATCACCTAATCTCTGAACATTTATCTGTAAATATTCCTTCATCCCGCTACATGGTGCCCGGAGACGTATATTTTGACAATGGTGCAACTACAGCCATAGCACCAGAAGTGCTAGAAGTAATGATGCCCTATCTTACTACCGAATACGGAAATCCTAGTAGTATCCACTTCATGGGAAATATTGCAGCAAGAGGTCTACGCATAGCAAGAGAACAAGTCGCAAATTCGTTGGGGTCATTACCATCAGAGATAATCTTTACGTCTGGAGGTACAGAATCAGACAACTTAGCACTAATCGGTGCAGCTACTGCGTGTAGAAAAAAAGACCCAAAAAGAAATAGAATCGTTACCACATGTATAGAACATGAAGCCGTATTAGAAACATGCGAAGAACTAAAAAAACGTGGATTTTATATAACCGTGTTAAACGTTGACAAAGAAGGATACTTAGATCCATCAATTCTTGATGATGCAATGAGTAACGATGTCTGCCTAGTCTCCGTAATGGCAGCAAATAATGTTATTGGAACAATCCAAGACATTGCAGAGTTATCCAAGATATCTCATGAATATGGATCATACTTTCATACAGATGCCGTGCAAGGATATACTAAAATGAACATAAACGTAGAGAAAGATAATATCGATATGCTCTCCCTTTCAGGACATAAAATACATGCGCCCAAAGGGGTCGGCGCTCTGTACATAAGATCAAACGTCCCAATATCCCCAATCATTTTTGGAGGTGGACAAGAGATGGGATTAAGATCATCAACTGAGAACATTCCAGGAATAATCGGTTTAGGCAAAGCTGCTGAAATATCAATGGAGAGCATGGATCGGGATATAAGACTAATGACCAAACTCAGAGATGAGATTATCGACAATATGTTAAAAATAAACGGTGCACATCTCAATGGTCCAATCGGTAAGAGAAGACTTTGCAACAACGCACATTTTAGATTTGATGGATTCAAAGGAACAGACATAGTATTGGCTCTTAGCAAAGAAAATATCGCAGTTTCCTCCACATCTGCATGCTCCGCCGGACTGTCCGAACCATCCTATGTACTAACTTCATTGGGGCTCTCCCCCAAACAGTGTACATCCGCCCTTAGAGTATCCTTATCAAGATACAACACCGAAAATGATGTCGTACGTTTAATAAACGCTATGGAATCAATACTAAGGTCGTAGCAATACTTCTTACCTACACTTACAAAGAAGACCAAATCCATAACACTCACGATAGAGTCCACACTCAAGCTGCAATCCCTGCCAAACAAAGACCCAAAAAGATCCACGAGCAACCAGTAACCACAGTGGGCCTTGCCGGATTCGAACCGACGACCGTCAGGTTATGAGCCAGACGCTCCGCCAAACTAAGCTAAAGGCCCATCTCCACGCGACGCTGCCGAAAGCATGGCGCCGTCGCACGGGATCGAACCGTGGACCTTGTGATTAACAGTCACACGCTCTACCTACTGAGCTACAACGGCACGGGGCGCCCTACGGTAGTTCCGTATTAAAGTGTTGTGGTGTTGCACAACTCCGACATACACCCGTCAAACGTCCACACACTGTCCAACCGTAGAAATCATGCTATATAAAATAAATTAAAACAACCCCTATCTACCATACCAGTGCCCTTTTCCCCACTTACCGTAGTTAACCATCCATCCCTGGATAGCCGATCCACAGCACTTGAGAGCAGCTTGCTCTGTCTTGTGCGTCTTATAACAACCAAGACACTGGTACCTAATTTGAGGCTCCTCACGCCCTGCCATGCGCCCAGATCAGTTGAACAGTAAATAAAGATTATTCAAATTCTCCGCTCACTGAGCTTTTTCAAACTAATGATGTTTTAAATAACATAAGAACAGTCGCACGTCGGTTATGATTAGAATCAAGGTCGTCAATGAACCGTCTGAGCTTGTCCCAATGTTAAGATCGGTTGACACAGCTGTAAAGAGAGACGTATTAAAAGAAGTGACCTTGGAGTGGAGGACAGCAGACGAGATTGAAGAGAAATATGGTCCTGAGGGAAGGGATGCAATCTTGTTCTTCGAAAAAATAAAATTAGTGGAGAGTCGCTGGACATCGTCCAACGGAAATTACCCCGAAAAATCTTTCCATACATACTATACCTCCTTCCAAATCAATGCCCAATGGCCAGTGTATGAAATAAGTGACGTTCTTGCAGCAGCAATGATGAACGAGGAAGAGTATGTTCGCATCGAAAAACAAATCCTAGAAAAGGTAGGAAGTACCGGAAGATTTTCAGGAGATGTTGCTGAAGAACTCGGGCTGACATCAACGATGCTAAAAAGTCTTGTCCGTAGATCTGTTAAAATGGACTTTCGCGGGCATAGAATTGAAGTTCGATGTGATGAGTAAACACCGTATAGAAAGCCACAACCCCTCTGAAATGTCATTAAGTCGAGGAATCAGGAACTGCAACTACCTCGAAGTAGCTAAGCCTCAGCATCGCGAGAAATAGCATATCCGAAAACATCTGGTGAGTCAACTGTCGATATATCCGAATGAATCCGATTGCATTAGCATTCTACGAAATGCAGGATGCGAGAAGAGAATTATCATCCATTGCTGCACCGTCAAAACTGTAGCAGAACAGTTTATGAAAAACATAGCTTGCAACAGAGATGTTGTCGTTGCAGGAGCAATGCTTCACGATCTTGGACGTGCAAAAGATCATTCCATATTTCACGCAGCAGTAGGTGCAGATATGGCAATAAACCTAGGACTTCCCAGCGATATTGTCAACATTATCCGAAAACACACAGGAGCAGGATTAGATCTACAGGACGTTATAGACGTAGGACTTCCTCCTGGAGACTACATGCCATCGACTATAGAGGAAAAGATCGTCGCACACTCAGACAACATGGTCAGTGACAATTTAATTGTGCCTCATACCCATTCCGTAAACAAATTAATGAAAAAAGGTATCGTTCGCGGAGCGTTAAGAATTCAAAATCTTCATTCAGAACTTTCCAAAATATACGGGGCAGATCTGGATATGGTTGTTAATATTCTAGGAGAACATCCAACCATCACAGGCCCATGTGGACACGTTATTAGTCGATCCCCGGAACACCCCTAATCTTTATACTATAGCAAGATCCTTACAGCAGTAGATAGTCCCGGCATGGAGGCAGATTATGGTAACAGATCTCACTGAAGATACATTTGACTCGTTCGTTAGCAGCAATAACTGTGTAATTGTTGATTGTTGGGCCCCCTGGTGCGGTCCATGCAGAAGAATGGGGCCAATAATTGAGGAAATATCAAAAGATCTCCATGAAAGAGTCGCGGTTGGGAAACTGGATACGGACGAAGCCCCTGGAATTGCCGCAAGATTTCAAATCAACGCAATTCCTACGCTTTTAATATTTAAAGACAACCTACTGATAGGGTCTCTCGTAGGACTACGGTCAAAGCAAGACATCTTAGAGTATCTGACTTTAAATAGCATAATCTAGAGGATGCAGGTGAAAGTCTAGCAGTAGGCATTATTGACAATCGCCAATTTTTCAATCTGGGGCTATAGTCCGTCGCTTGGCCCTAGTGTGAAATATGCTCGCAACTCAACATGGCTCCAAATAACGTAGTAAAAATTTTCTGAGAGGAGAATATCCCTCAGAAGGCTTAATGTAGATGTTAACAAGAAAAAACTTGGAACTAGGAACCGACTCATTCCCACAATCTCGATCTGCAAAAGCAAAGAACAGGCGAAGTTCTTCGCCATTTCAACCTATTGGACACCAGAAGTTTCAAGAATCTTGCTATGAAGTGTTAAGATGTTACAAACTGACATTGCAATAATTGGTGCGGGCCCGTCCGGCATACAAGCCTCCATACATATCGCGAGAAGAATGATCGATACAACAGTAATAGGGAAACCGTCAGCCAGTGCAATACAAAACGCAAATATAGAAAATTATTTTGGATTTTTCGGAGAGGTTAAAGGAGGCGATATACTTAACGCAAGCATCCGGCAAGCCACATCATTTGGCGCGAAATTCGTTAATAGCAACGTCATATCATGTAAACACAACCAGGGTATCTTCAAACTCGCTACAGAAGACGACATCATCATAGAATCTAAAGCAATAATCATTGCAGCGGGCATTTCTAGAAAAAAACTAGATGTCCCCGGTGAAAAAAGACTCTTCGGAAAAGGCGTTAGCTATTGTGCATCATGCGACTGTAACTTCTACAAAGGAAAAACCGTAGCTATAGTTGGAGACGACACTGAATCTTCTATATCCGCCGAACTTATGACGCACTACGCACGGAAGGTGTACTGGATTGCTAATGATGTTAAAGCATCACAAACAACAGTTGACAAAGCCGTGAGTTCTGGTGTTGTTATAATAAACGGAAAAGTAGAATCAATAGAAGGTGACAAAAAAGTCAGTTTCATAAACATCTCAAACGGAAGCGCAATACCAGTTGACGGAGTATTTATCGAACTCGGTGCCAAATCTGCAGCTAATATTGCAATGGATGTTGGTGTTATGCCAAAAATTGATGATACCATTGCAGTTGATCAGAATTGTTTCACAGGCGTTAAAGGGGTCTTCGCCTGTGGCGATGTGACAGGAAGACCGTGGCAAGTTGCTAAAGCGGTAGGACAAGGAGCGATAGCCGGAATTGCCGCATCTGACTTTATTAAAAGCATACACAGCAGCAATTAATCATCACCCAATGATAAATAGTTCCACATCAGGCTACTAGTGAACTCAAGATTACCAGCAATTTTGTTTGAATAAGTCACAGGAATTAAGCACTAGTGTCATATTTACCATCTCCAATTACCACACACAAGTGTCTCAAATGTACAGCCCTGTACATTAAACACTCAATTCACAAACACGCGGACCAATAGTAACATCCAGAAACTCCTTCCAAGGGATTAAAATATAACTTTTATTCTCTCGCCCATACCGCAAGGCGGAGGATTGTGTGTTTAAACTTCAAGTTGTTAATAATGTGCCCCTCACTTCCATCAGCGACATCAACACCGTGGCAGAGACGTTCCTCATACAGATTGGATATATCTCCGACAGATACAACCCAAGAACACTGACCATGAATATAAGAGACAGTATCCCGTACCGCCTTTTCATGGATTACCTTGTAAGCAATCCATCCAAAGCATGGTCAATAGAAGAACTTTCAACGCTACTTAAAACATCGAAACCAACCGTTTACAGATACATCGATAGATTAAAAATGCTTGATTTCCTCGAAGTCGTAGACGTTAAATATAAAGAACAACCCCGAAAGGGATACCGAATAAGATTTGGAGATTTAACCAAAGCGTGGAAATTCACAGTTGAAAATGTAAACATGGCTATCGAAAATTATGGAAAAACTGTAGAACACTTTCAGCTACTAGCAAACAAACGTAGGGAAGGGTTAGATGATTACTGAAGAATTTATGCTAAACATCAACGGGAAATATCTCGTAAGAGTGGCTGAAGAAGACGACACAATCGGAATATTTAGGGGGTATTCAGCACTTGGTAGTGATACAGCTATAGCCATAGAAATGGACGGTGGCAGGATCAGGCTTATTCCAGTTGCCCAAATTATCTACATAGATGTTCTCAGCTCAGGAGAATTTGAGACTAAGGATTCTGATAAAAACAGAGGACTATACTACGGATGACTCCTAAATTCGAAAATTTCAGTAGACGTCTTATTGGGATGATAATAAACGGAGAAATCAGAAACAGACGTCAATTTCAGAGCAATAAGATTAAACTATGCAAAGAATTCAGCCTCGACACAGTTCCCCCAAATTCCGAAATTTTAAGATACACAGAATCCGACGAGAAAAAGAGAGTCGTTCCATATCTCCTAAAAAAGCCAATTCGGACTATGAGCGGCGTAGCGGTTATCGCAGTAATGACTTCTCCCTATCCCTGCCCACATGGCAAATGTACTTACTGTCCTGGAGGGGTAGATAATAGTTCGCCACAATCTTATACCGGAAAGGAACCCGCCGCAAGACGAGCCAGTAGAAACAGCTTTGATCCATACAAACAGGTGTCCGAAAGAATACTACAACTGGAAGCTATTGGCCACATCACCGACAAGATAGACCTAATTGTTATGGGAGGAACATTCACCTCTCGTGAGGAAAAATACCAGACCTGGTTCATTAAAAGATGCTTTGATGCGTTAAATGGATGCGATTCGCCGGACATTGATACTGCACATAAATGGAACGAAACTGCAAAGCATAGGTGCGTCGGCATCACCATAGAAACAAGACCAGATATATTTGACGATACTCAAATCGAAATAGCATTAAGATTAGGAGTAACAAGAGTTGAATTTGGTGTCCAAATACTCGATGACGAGATATTAAGGCTTGTAGGGCGCGGACACGGAATTAGCGAAGTCATAGAAGCAACAAAAAGATGCAAAGATCACGGACTGGGAGTATGCTACCATCTTATGCCTGGACTTCCAAAATCGTCTCCTAAACATGATCTAGAATGTTTTAAGGAAGTATTTAATAACGATAATTTTAGACCAGATATGCTAAAATTTTACACGACTTTAGTAATAGCAGGAACCGAACTATACAAAATTTGGAATGCTGGAAAATACATACCGTACAATGTGGAGGATGCCGTCACCCTACTCGCAGATATGAAGGCCCTAGTACCAGATTACGTTCGTATACAAAGAGTACAACGTGATATTCCTGCACCGCAGATTGCGGCAGGTATTCTCAAAAGCAACATACGCCAACTTATTCATGAAAAACTAAAAGAGACTGGAAGAAAATGCCGCTGCATCAGATGCAGGGAAGTAGGTCATAACAATGACCCACCAGACGATTTAAGTTCAATCAAAATGCACGATCTGATATACAGAGCATCTAATAAAGAGGAGCATTTCATCAATCTTTCATGTTGTGATCAATTAATTGGATACTTACGCCTAAGATTAGATTCCCAAATATGGTCAACAATTAGAGAATTGAAGGTTTTTGGAAAGTCAGCAGAAATTGGAAGCTATGGAGAAAACTGGCAGCACCAAGGTTTTGGAAAAAAATTAGTCGCTAAAGCAGAAAGAATAACCATAGAAAGCGGAAGATCAAGAATTAGGGTAATAAGTGGAATTGGTGCCAGAGAGAACTACAAGGCGCTCGGATACTCTCTCGATGGAGTATATATGATCAAAAATTTACAACAGTCACGGCAGTAACGTACACATTAATCTTACCCCTCCAGTCCAAATACTCTCTACCAGTGAAGCAAGAACACAAACCACGCGTATTTCCCTGTCACCGAAGCATATGGCACTTAAATATCCTAATATAAAATCCAGGCCGTAAGGACAACAGCCACACGTGACAAGTATTAAATATAAATGGCTTCTCCGGGGCTTTAAAAGCTTTAAGCTATCCGAGGGCCTGTAGCTCAGCTAGGTAGAGCATCTGACTTTTAATCAGGTGGTCAAGGGTTCGAATCCCTTCAGGCCCGCTGGTGGTCTTCATGAGCGATCAGGATAAAGGATCAAGTATGAGGAGACGAAACGTCTGACACTTTTTCAATCGGTTGCCCACTGACCGGTAGTGGGAAGAGCAGGGGTGAACAACTTGGTAACAGAAGAAATTTCGTACAATATTCTTGAACATGAGCTTGTACCTGCGCATGTCTTATTGTCCGAAGAAGACGCAGAGAAAATACTCATAGAGAAAAAAATACTCGCAGAAAACCTTCCAAAAATTAAGAGAAGTGATGCGGCTATCAAAATTCTAGAAAACGTTATCGGTGAGCCAATAAAAACCGGAAGGATTATTAAAATTACGAGAAAAAGTGCCACAGCAGAGGAATTCGTTGCCTACCGGCTTGTTACAGAGAAGTGATTTTCATGAGGGACCTGGTCAAATTATACTTCGAAGACCGCAGCATCGTCAATCATCACATAGCATCATTCAACAATTTTCTTGCCACGAATGACAACATCAACAGCAGAATGCAAAAAGTAATTGACGAAATGCGTGTGCCAGCTGATGACGCGGAACCTGGGATTATTAAGCTTGAAGTTGACAGAGAACGTTATTCAAATAAAGAAGTCACTGTTCGTTTTGGAAGAAAAAGGGATCCTGATGGTAACATCATAGACAAAAATCCAACTATCCACATCGGAAAGCCCGCGGTTATCGAAGTCAATGGGTGCCGTCACAGTATAACACCAATGGAAGCTCGACTTAGAAACCTCAATTATTGTGCGCCCGTTTATGTTGATTTTTTTATATCAAAAGGCTCAGAAGGGATTCAGAAACAGACAGCTCTTGTAGGATGGTTCCCAATTATGGTTCGATCCGCACTCTGCGCACTTAATAAAAGTGTCATGGAGGAAGAAACCGACCATAACCTCACAGATGCAGAATATAGACAAAAACTCATTGATTCCAAGGAAGATCCAAGAGATCCTGGCGGATACTTTATCATAGGGGGAACGGAGAGAGTTCTCATCACACTCGAAGATCTCGCACCTAACAGAGTCCTCGTTGAACGCTCTGAAAGATACGGCGCGCAGGTCGAGGTTGCAAAAGTCTTCTCACAAAAAGATGGTTTTAGAGCTCTTACATTTGTCGAAAAGAAAGACGGGTTGATAATGGTTACAGTTCCTGCGGCCCCTACCTCTATTCCAATTGTTGCATTGATGAAAGCTCTAGGTATGGAACAGGACAAAGATGTTTTCGAAGCTATTGCTGGAAACGACGACAGTATGGCAAGCATTGTTTATGCCAACATAGAGAACAGCATGGATGGAACAGCATATCCTCCAAATGGCTTCCATACCACTGATGATGCCATCAATTTTTTAGAAAGGAATTTCGCATCTGGGCAAGCCAAAGAGTACAGAGTAAAAAAAGTAGAAAGCATACTAGATCACTCACTTCTACCACATCTAGGCAATACAATAAGCGATCGTATGAAAAAAGCAATCTTTCTGGGTCGTATTGCACATTCAGTTCTCGAATTATCGCTGGGCATTAGAAAAGAGGACGATAAAGATCACTACGCCAACAAAAGGCTCAGGCTTTCTGGGGACCTCATGGAAGACCTATTCAGAACAAGCTTCAGTAGTCTCATGAAGGATCTCAAATACCAACTCGAAAAGAGTGCGAATAGAAAAAAGGACATTATTATTGAACACGCAATTCGCAGAGATTTATTCACAAACAAAATAGTCCACGCTCTTGCAACTGGTAATTGGGTTGGGGGTCGTAGTGGAGTATCACAACTTCTTGACAGAACATCGTACATGTCTACAACTTCTCACCTTAGAAGAGTTGCATCATCCTTAACAAGAAGTCAGCCACACTTCGAAGCTCGTGATCTTCATCCTACACAATGGGGAAGACTTTGTCCCTCAGAAACACCTGAAGGTCAGAACTGTGGCCTTGTAAAAAATACAGCATTGATTATTGACGTCACGGAGGGGATTTCGGAGGAAGAACTCAATTGGCACCTCAAGAACAAAATGTGTATAAAAGATATCTCTAAGAAAACACACTCCCCCAAGGCGACGCGTATTCTTGTTAATGGAGACCTTGTCGGATACACCGAGGATGCAGAATCCTTTGTCAACAACATCCGAGAGGACAGAAGAAGTAGGCTCATTTCCGATCAGATAAATATTCGTCACGACAAGGAAATGAAAGAGATAATCATCAATTGTGATGACGGTCGCCTCAGAAGACCTTTGATAGTTGTCAAAGATGGCAAGGTCACACTGACCAGAAAGGATCTCGAAGACATAAGAGATTCAAAAATTAAGTGGGATGATTTATTCAGCAAAGGCATAGTCGAGTGGATTGATGCAGAGGAGGAAGAGGACGCCTATATTGTCGTGGAACCTTTTGCAACTCCTGAAAGATGTCCAATCTGCAGAGTACCATTATCAACTACGGATATAGAATGGATGAATCCTGGGAAAGAAGGAGACGCGATTCTCAGATGCAAGGCATGCTGTGAAACTTTTACAGCTGAATCCCTCGTGACAAAAGAGCACACACACGTAGAAATCGACCCAATGATTATTCTCGGAGTAGCGGCAGGACTCGTTCCATATCCAGAACATAACTCATCGCCTCGTGTAACATTGGGTGCTGCAATGGCTAAACAAGCGTTAGGTGTCCCAGCAGCAAATTATCGCATAAGACCAGATACACGCGGTCATCTGCTTCACTATCCTCAGATACCAATGGTTCAGACTGAAACCATGAAATTCACTGGATATAACGACAGACCAGCGGGACAAAACTTCTGCATCGCAGTTCTTTCCTATCATGGATACAACATAGAAGATGCACTGGTCATGAATAAGAGTTCAGTACAGAGAGGACTTGGACGCTCCACCTTCATGAGAACATACCGTGCAGAAGAACGTCATTATCCCAATGGAGTTAGTGATAGATTCTGCATTCCATCATGCGATGTATTCGGTGCGCGTGCTGATGATAGCTATAACAATCTTGATGAGGATGGATTCATACAACCAGAGTTCAAAGTTAATAGCGGTGATGTGCTAGTCGGAAAAATTTCACCACCTAGGTCTCCTGGAGAAGGTCTAGGATTCATGGATGAGAAAAAATGGGACGAAACTTCAGAAACAGTCAAACATGGAGAAAGTGGATTTGTTGACTCTGTGATGATCACAGAAGATATCGAAGGATCACGGCTTGTAAAAGTCAAAGTAAGAGAACAAAGAGTACCTGAACTTGGCGATAAGTTCTGCTCGAGGCATGGACAGAAAGGAGTTATTGGTCGTCTTGTTGACCAATGTGATATGCCATTCACGTCTGATGGAATTACGCCCGACCTCATTGTCAATCCACATGGTATTCCGTCACGTATGACAGTTGCGCATGTCCTTGAAATGATAGGCGGCAAAGTTGGGTCTATGGAGGCCCGACTAATTGACGGTACTGTCTTTTCTGGAGAAACAGAAGAATCTATACGTGATGAGCTTGTGAAAAATGGTTTCAAGCGCACTGGAAAAGAAGTAATGTATGATGGAAGATCGGGAAAGCAAATTCCAACAGAAGTTTACACAGGGGTTATTTTCTACAAAAAACTCCATCATATGGTTAGCGGAAAGCTACATGTAAGATCAAGAGGACCCGTCCAAATTCTTACACGTCAGCCTACAGAAGGACGGTCGAGACAGGGAGGCCTCAGATTTGGAGAAATGGAGCGTGATTGCCTTATTGGTCACGGAGCCTCAATGGTTATCAAGGATCGTCTTCTTGACGAATCTGACGGAACCATACAATATGTATGCGGCAATCCCAAATGTGGTCATATAGCGATTAAAGACAGAAACGGATCAATCTACTGTCCAGTGTGTAAAAAGAATACCGATATTCACCCTGTGCAGACATCCTACGCATTTAAACTGCTTATGGACGAGCTACTATCTCTTGGTGTTGCAATGAGACTCCAGTTGGAGGATTTGAGATGAGCGGAATGGACGGAATCACAAAAAGAATAGGGGCAATCAAATTTTCATGTCTCTCTCCTGAAGAAATCAGGAATATGTCTGCTACCAAAGTTCTTACAGCTGATACGTACGACGACGAGGGGCATCCAATTGACCTTGGACTCATGGATATGAACATGGGGGTTGTTGACACACATAACCGTTGCAAAAAATGTGGATGTAGACGTGATGAGTGTCCTGGGCACTTTGGGCATATAGAACTTGCAAGACCCGTAATCCATGTTGGATTCATCAAGGACATTAAGATGCTCCTAGAAAGCACATGCAGCAAATGTGGGCGACTCCTTCTTAATGCGGAGGAAGTTAAACAACGTAAAGGAAGAATGGACCGAATGATTGAGCTCGGAGGAGATTCAGTCGATATCAAAATGTTCTCCAAAGAAACAGCAAAAGTAACGTCTAAAATTTGTCCATATTGCCATACACAGCAGAAAAAAATCAAACTGGATAAGCCTACAACATTTCGCGAGGAGGGGGGAACAGATAAACTTACCCCTGCAGATGTCCGCGAAAGACTCGAACGTATTCTCTACGTTGATGAAAAAGGTAAAACAAAAGCCGAAGTTGAAGCAGAGATCGAAGAGAGAAAAGAAGGTCTTAGAACTCTAGGTATCAATCCTGACACCTGCAGACCCGAGTGGATGGTTTTAACTGTCTTACCCGTGCCTCCGGTAACAGTCAGACCGTCAATCACACTTGACAACAGCGATATGTCGGAAGACGATCTAACACACAAACTCGTTGATGTTATCCGAATTAATCAAAGACTCAGAGAGAGTCGTGATCAAGGGGCCCCCCAGTTAATAGTTGATGACTTATGGGAACTTTTACAATATCACATAACGACATATTTTGACAACCAGACAACTGGCATTCCACCAGCTAGGCACAGATCTGGTCGCCCATTGAAAACACTAACACAAAGGCTCAAAGGGAAAGAAGGACGCTTTAGATCGAACCTTTCCGGTAAGCGTGTTAATTTCTCATCTCGTACGGTAATCTCCCCAGACCCATTTCTCTCCATCAATGAGGTCGGTGTACCAATCAAAACGGCGAGAGAGCTTACAGTTCCAGTTCGC
>JAKSHT010000020.1 GCA_024399215.1 archaeon
ACTCAAGATCTGTTTTCGTAGGAATTCGCCGGTTCGAATCCGGTCTTCGGCACTACTAACATACATTGCCACATTCCAAAACATATGACTGCTACCATTTAAGCGGTCATTTTCGATCGAATATCCTCAATAGATTCAATACAGTACGACATTTTGCAGATTAATATATCGCATACCATCCACGTATCATCCCAACCACAGCCATTAAGTGTCATGTAAATTAAACAAGCAAATACCACAACTTCAACCTGGCAACGTCCATAAAATAATCCAAGTGTTGCTTCTATAGTGAATTCGGTCAAATTAAAACAAAATTAAGGGCCATATACAAAATTCATCATTTATTATCCAACACCCGACACCACGTGCATATATAAATACCGTTAAATTGGTACCTACAGCAGGGTGGTAAAATGACATCAACCGTAGTGATTCTCGGCTCGCCTAGGAACGGAACTTCAGATTCTGTTGCAATGGAAATTGCTAATGCCTCAAAGTCAAAAGGAAACGAAATAAAGACATTCAAATTAAATCAATTCAGTAAAGCCAAGGGCTGTCAATCCTGTTACAGATGTAAAGAAGCGGGAGAATGTGTCCTAAAAGACGACATTTCGACAGTTCTCGACGCAGTACGTAAGGCAGACGGGGTGATTCTTGCAACACCTATATACTTCGGACACACAACATCACAGTTCAGGATGTTTGAGGACAGATGTTTTGGATTCCTCAAAAAAGATTTCTCTCCTAATATCGGCGTCGGAAAAAAGGTTGCAATCGTTTGCACATGTGGCTCGGGTCTTAATGATGCAAAAAGAAGTGCTGACGAGCTAGAAAACGAGTGGACTAACTTCTTCAAGGCAAACGTTATCGGCAAAATTGTTGCGGACAAAATGTTGGCTCCAGATGCGGCACTTAATAACGCAGAAATCATGAGTAAAGCAAAATCTATCGGGGAAAAATTCTAGGGCATCATGTCAACTGCAATAGTATACTCCTCTATGCTCGGAGGAACTCGAAGGGCCGCTGAATACATAGGGTCCAAGATTGGAGCGGATGTCATAAATGTTAAAGATGCCGGCGATATATCAAAATACGATAGGATCATCATCGGATCTGGAGTTTATGCAGGAAGAGTTCCGAAGTCGATCGTAAAACTTGTTAAAGGAAGCAATCATCCAAATGTGTATCTCTTCCTTTCATGCCTTTATAATGGTGAGAAAGGTACCGCGCAGTTAAAGAAAGTCTCAGAGGATCTTGATGTTAAAGACGCTGTCTTTTTTAATAAAATAAAGAAGCAAATTGGCGTCGAAGGCTCTGAACTGGATGAGTATGCTACAAGACTGTCACATAATTAACGAAAGGAGGTAGTTGAGGTAAGGTACCGTCAAATCTCGGCTTCACCCTGCTCCTCCAAATGATACAATTTCTTAATGTTTATTTCCACACCCGGATGCCCTAAAAGAACAACCCGGCTGTCTGCTTTTTCCTTTATAACGTCCATTCCGACTCTGTTACCAAGCTGTTCTGAAAAGTCTCTGATCTCATTAAAAGATGGCATATTACTCAAAGATAGTCGCATTCTCGATCCACCAACAAAAACATACCCCTTCGGTTCGATCAAAAATGGGCCTCCTATTCTATCCAATCTAGCATAATCGTCAACCCATCCAAAATTAAGATTCTTTACTAGGGTGTGCCTGATAACGGTTCTTGTCTTCAGCGAAGGAAGAACCTCTAACGTCCTCATTATCCTTTGCCAACCATTAGAAATTTTCGGCCTACATACTCTCTTATAAATCTCCTCATTAGGAGCAGCTATTGTGACATAAAGCTGTCTGGGAAGCTCATCCAGTTCCAAAAGCTTCTCTGGATATGTCCCATTCGTAACAAGAAAAGTTGTCATTTTTCTAGAATGACATACCTTTAAGAAGTCGGAAAGGTAAGGATATATAAGCGGCTCTCCAGCAAGCGATATCGCCACTTGATTCGGTTCTTGTGCCTCAGCAAACATTTTCTTTGAACATCTCGGATCACCATTAAATCCACTAATGAGTAAACGCTGCTGTTGAATCAAATTTTCAAGTATATCTTTTGGTTCTGCCCAATTTTCAACTTCAAAGTCTTTACCCTGAATCCTCCAACAAAATTGGCAAGAGTGAGAACATTCGTTAATAGACGGGGTCATCTGAAGGCATCTGTGACTTTCGATGCCATAAAAATCTTGTTTATAGCACGTCCTCCCATGTACCATAGATTCTTTCATCCAATGACATAATTTCAGCGCAGAATGATCGTTATAAAGACGGTACTGTTGTTTTATCAAGAGATTCTTATGAGTTTCGTCCATATTTCACCTAAAATAAAGTTGTTTGTCCCGTTCCCGATTTCAAATTTTCATTCGGCATCTTTAGTGGTATAGTTTTACTAGTTTCCGGAATCATGACCCCAGATCTTTGTGCATTATCTCCAAATTTTAAAATTTTAGGGTCTTTAAGAGTTTTATCATTTCTTTTTGCATCCATTAAAAACATCAATTCTTTCTGTTCTAACATTGCATCTTTTACAATAGATGTTCTTATTTCTGGGTCATTATGAATTAGAACCCTTAGTGATGGAATGACATCTTGTGAAATTTTTTTGGTAGACATGTGCATAGCTCTAGAAAGCTTTGCGCAAATAGACGCTCTCGCCGCCTTCATATCCTTAGAATAATCCGATATCCTACCAGGAAATCTAAAATGGCCATGTGAACCACGATCAACTGTCTTTGCTAGACAAACACCCAACGTCATCATTTCATTAGCATAGGGCCACATACCATAATATTGTCTTTTAATAACCCTGCCAAGGTAAACATCTGCTCTAGAAAGCATTTCATATCCAGTTTTAAGATCCTCTACATTGGTATATTCGTAAGGTATATTCTCATCTATCCACCTTATAACAAATCCTGGCTCCTCGCTGATATTTCTTAGCAAATTTTTTGCTTTTATTGCATTAGATTCTCTGAATATGCAAGTCATAAGAATCTGAATATCTTTTTTAACAACACGTTCCGAAAGTTTCAGAGCATCTTCAAAACAGACTCTATTCCTGCCTATCGCTAAAGATTCTAAATCTATAATGGCTGCTCTGACATCTCCATTAGAATTTTCGGATATGTATTCCAGCACACCCTCCCCGGCGAGAATATTTTCTGTTTTACAAATTCTATCTAAAACTTTAATAAGTACAGCCTTGTCCAATTCATCAAAACGAATCTGCAATACATTAGACTTAATGGCAGGAATTCTTTTCTTTAATGCATAAAAATCATTTACAACTAGTATCACAGGTTGTTTAGTATTTTTAACAAGTTCAATTACCGCATTGATCGCCGTCCTATCCATTTTTTCAGACAGAGAATCAGCTTCATCGACGACTATGAGCTTCCTTTTTTTTTCCGACACTCTCAGAAAGTTACCATTCTCATCAAATGTATCAGCATATGCCCCTCTAAGAACAATGTTTTTAATCGAATCATATGTGCATTGATCCGAGGAATTCATTTCCAATACATCCCAGCCCATATCACTTGCCAAAGCCATGGCTGACGCTGTTTTACCCACTCCAGAAGGCCCAGAGATAACAACCGCCCTAAGTTTTGGAATTCCGCTGCTCCAGAGGCCAGCCCACTTTTTAAGATCAGAAATTGCCCTAGAATTTCCAGAAACATCACCAAGCGATCGCGGCCTATATTTCTCTACCCAATCCAAAAAAATGGACATTTCACACTCCTTTACACTATCTGCCTAACTCTATCCTCACAGACGCGATATGAACGACATATTGAAACCAAAGTTTTACTCCATACTCCTTCGATTCGTCCATACCTCATGTACCGCTCCATAACCGACGACATTGCCAATTTCATTCAAAATTAATAACTCACTTCAGCGCTATTTCAGTTTTTAAATTAGCATTACCCACACATCGCTTAAGTTCTTTATAAAAAAAACTATCGTCATAGGGCTATGTTGTATCCTAGCAATGTAAATCACCTCTCTCCTTATGGATACAAATAATCCGTCACTCTAATTTCCCAAATTTAATGCCTTGTTGTCCAAACTAATAACTCCTCCATTTTATAAGATAAGTAAAAACATTAATATTCAGGCAAACTCCCACTTCGGTTTATTTTGAGATTATATATGTTTTAGTTGATAACCAGACATGAAAGTTGCATTGATTCAATCCAGAGGGCTGTTACAGGACCCGACAGTCAATTTTTTCAAGGCAAGAATGAGGATCAACAATGTTGATGCAGACATGTTCATTTTCCCAGAAATGTTTTGCAGTGGATATAGTGGCCGAAAAGAAAACATGAAAATTGAAATGCTTGACAGTAAAATCGTCACCAAGCTACGCGATCTTTCAGTATCAAGAGGTTGCGCCATTATTTGTGGATGTCCAATAGAGGAAAATGAAAAAATTTACGACTGTGCCCTTCTAATAAGTGGTGGGGAAGTGACGGTGTATAAAAAAATGATTCTAGGCAACGATGGTGCTTTCGACGAGAATCAATATTTTACACCCGGTAATCAACCGATGATCATTGACCACATGGGCCTCCAGATTGGCCTATCTATTGGGAACGATCTTCTCCTTCCTGAACTATACAAATTTTATGCAGAAAATAACGTAGATATTATTGTCTGTATTTCTGCATTCAATGCAAATCAAATGAACAAATTCGATAAAATCGTTGTATCAAGAGCAGCAGAAAATTTGTTACCAGTCATTATATGCAATATGGTAGGCTCTGACTGCGGACAAAATCTCATAGGCAAAAGTAAGCTTATTGGCCCAGACGGCTCAGTCATTGAATCGTGTACAGAAAGCAGTGATGTTAGAATACTAAACATAGATATTGATACCCTTAAGAAATCCAGTCAAAACAGAAAGATTATTCCTAGTGTAAAGTTTGGCGAATGCATAAGAGTTAGGAGTGTATCTGGTGAAGGTACTGGTCCAACAACCTGTCCATTCTTCGGTTAAATCTTTGGTTCTTAGAGGTAGGAGCTATAAGAAGCAATACAAAACTTCTATCCGACCTCCTCAATACACGCTTCTGAGCTGCTTACCCTCAAACCACATTTCGGCAATCTATTTGGTCATCGCATCCAAAATTAAGTCTGTGTCACAAACACTAAATGGACAAATCGATAACACTTTCACCCCTATCTTTGAAATACTCACAAACAAAACTGTCACATGTAAACATTATAACCTGATTAGTCTTCGAAAATTCAGAAATTACATCACAGGCTGCTTTTTTTCTATTTATGTCAAACTTTACAAGAACATCATCCATTATCATTGGTATCTTTTCTGAGTTTATCCCTTGAGCTATTGCCATCTTTATCGACAAGTATACCTGATCAGAAAGACCAGAACTCCACTGTAACGCACCCTTTGCACCAAAGTTATCTTCTATTGATAACTCACCACCTATCGGGTCACTACTCAATTTGTATCTTTCATTCGTCATAGCTGAAAGATAATGATTGGCACTCTCTCGTATGACTGGCTGAATATCACTATCAAGACAAGAAATCGCTTCATCCATTATGTTCCTAGCCAAACTATTCACCGCCCATTCATACAACTCGTGCTCTAATTTGGTTTCTACTGAATTATATCTAACACGGAGATCAACTATTTCATCATCATTCATCATAGAACTTATCTCTTTATCTAACTCCCCGATACGTCTATTGTCTCTATCATTTTCCTCGTCGAATCCCTCCCCTTCATTAGTTTGATTGTTAATAAGAGACATCACATCATCTATTGGCATACTCGCAGACGCTTCTATGACTTTTCTAAGTTTTTCTATTTCCAAGAACTTTTTCTCAAGATTTTTTTTCACTTCATATTTTTTGTTAAATTGTTCCTCTCCACCATATTTTTTAAAAAGTCTATCCATTTTAGAATATACTACATCTCGATCTGCAGCTAGCTTCCGCGCATGTAACAATATGTCATGAACCTCTCTAACATGATCAAAAATACTTCCATTGGATGTTTTGGTAATCGATAAGAAGGATTTAACAGAGTTCTCATATTGACAAATATAATCTTCATGCAGCAAAACGTCATTTTTCTTAGAATAAAGATTATTTACTACCTTAACGAGACCATATAGTTCCTTCAACAACTCGTTAACCGATTTCGGTGTAGTGTCTTCATCAAGCCCTAAAAATCTCATGTAAGAAGACCACTCAGCGGCTGAGGATCTATTCCAAAGTTTTAGTAAAATACAGAATCCCACATACGTCGTTCCAAAAATCAAAGTTGAAATCTTTATCACCTGGTCCGCAGGCGCAGTCAGCAACATCCCCGTTAAAATTAATACAAAGAGGACCCCATATTTTCCAAAATATGGTAAAGATTGATAAACCCATCCATTTCTACGCCTGGTCTCACATTCAATCATCAAGTCGACTTGTTTTGCATTAAGGCTAATAGCATCATCTATTGTCCATCCAGTGTCTGCTTCAATTTCTTTAATATTATCTTCATCATGGACTATCTCATCTCTTATCTTATCTCTCTTCTCGAGGTGCCTAAGGTATTGATTTCTGTTCTTCCAAATTTCTTCTATCTCTTCCGCTCTTTCACAAGCCAAAACATTCTTGTAATCACTCAATTCTGAGGAAATAATGTCGACTTTTTCTTTCAAAGATTCATAGTCGTCACAATCCTTAGGTAAAAGGTCTTTGCTAAAGTCAATATCTTTCTCGTATCCCTCTACGAGACCCTTATAATGTTCAACATTTGGTCGGTGTGACTTAGCAATACTATAACGTTTACGAGCAGCATCTCCCGCCTTTAGTTGAGCTTTCTTCCTTCTAACCTTCTCTTCGAGTTCTTTCTTCTCCTCCATGCATTGATCATACCTGTCCAATCCCTCTTCTATTTTTTTTATCCTGCTTATAATACCTTTTCTATCTTGTAAAAGACGTTCAATTGGTTTATTTCCAATCATTCTTCCTTTGTTCATAAGGCTATCAAGTTTCTTGACAATCTGATCGCATATCTTAGGAGCACTTTCCCCGCCCATAGCTTTGAGAAATTTGCTTTTTACTTTTTCTACGGAAATTGACTTATTGCTAATGAGCTCCTTCAAATCAAGACCATAAATTGAACTATATGTTTGCAAATCGAACTCTTTCATCTCTTCATCAAAAGTCTTTTTTCCGTCCTTTTCAACGACCTTTCTATGCTTTCTTCTAAGTGTTCTAGTATCTCCGTCGTCCATCTGTATTTCAATATAGCCACAATCCGATTTGTCATCACCCGGATATCTAACATTCCTGGACTTATTAGGAAATAAAGTTGTTTTTACAAATTCTGCAATGGTTGACTTTCCAGCTTCATTAGGGCCATATATAACAGTCATGTCATCCCTTAATTCCTCACGAAAATTCTTAACAGAACCAAATGATTCTATGGAAATTTTTTTTATTCGCACTCAATCATCTTCCCTGCAATAATGCCCATACGATTCTGTTTCGCGCATCTGTAATCATTTTTTTCAATTGCTTATCATCAAATATTTCAAATTCACTTTTGATAGATTTAGACAGTTTCGTCGAACAAATTTTATCTAGTAATGAATCCCTTGAAACACCACTGAGTTTCTTCCCACATTTTATCACTTCTGAAAGAAAATCGCCAGTTTTCTCCCTCAAATCCAAATCAATATCAGGCATCGAAGAAAAACTAAGTGAAGCGACTGTATGACCTGTACGTTCCTCAATAGTCTTTTTTACAGAGTCTTCACCATCAGTTCGTAACTCGTTATCTAGAACTCCTCGACCACTTATGGTAATTTTGAGTATTGACTTATCATCCAGATTCGAACAACAGACATCTATAGCATCTAAGAAATTATTTTTATCAGTAATGTCTATAACAACGTCTTCAAAAGCAAAATTTCCGGTTCTGTGAAAATCAATACTAGATACAGAGCCATCTGTGACTGTTACTACGTAGCACCCCTTAATCCCAAGCTCCGTTATTTTTTTCCCCTGTGTGTTACCTGGATAAACAATATACGGGCGTTCAGAAACAATCCTCCTCTTATGTATATGTCCCAGTGCCCAATAATCTATTCCTTTCTTCAATAGTGAGTCTTTTTTACAAGGTGCATACACATCATCCTGTGAATAGGAATCAAGATTACAGTGGAACACCCCTATGTTGAAAATGTCCTTTGCTCCAGCAATATCAGCTATAAGATCTTCTGTTGTTTGATTGGAAAAACTAGCTCCAATAATTCTGGCGACATCAGCATCATTTTTGCTAAAAGTATATTCCTCAACAGTTTTCGAAAAGACAAACGCGTTTTTTGGAAGTGGTAAACTCTTTTCCCATTTTCTGCGATCATCATGATTCCCATAACAAATATAGCAATTTTTATCAATCTTTTTAATCGCACTAACAAACCTGCTTCTCGTTAAGAGAGTCTCTTCAGTGTCGTCAAATATATCGCCTGAAAATATCACAAAATCAACATCTTCTTCTCTTGCAATTGCCACAATGTTATCTAAAGCTTCAAACATCGACTCTCTAAGTCTTTTCCCAAGATCCTCATCACTTTCAGATAACCCATGAAAACTACTTCCAAGATGTAAGTCAGCGCAATGGATGAATTTGAAAGTTCCATGCATAAATACTAAACCCGTCCAATCACTAACAATAACATCAGCACTTATAAACATACAGCAAAAAACGAGATACTCAGAAGAAACGAAACATAGCCGTGTGATAGACAATACTCGTGAAATTGTGTGTAACTAACACCTGTCAGATATTGACAAGCCATCTAATTCTAAATTGATTTCAACTCAATCGACATCGGTAAATTTTCCACAATTTCCATTGTTTTCATACTTACAGTGATTACTTTCAATAACAAATCCAAGATGTATCTTGGATTTTCGTGTTCTTTTGACCAATCATTTGGATCATTCGTAATATGAGTATCTTTATCAAAAGTAATAGCATAACGTTCCATAACCCATTCAATTGCACTTTTACCGTTTACAACGTAATCGTATGCTTTAAGTGGAATATTAGAAACAGTTATAGATTCGTTGTATTGGATACTACTCTTGTCGCCTTTCTTAACAAACCACATCTTTTGAACATTGAAATTCTGTGATTCTGTTCCAGTCACTTTGACATCTGGATAAGGTTCTACGTTTTCATAATGCAGATGAAGATCTGCAAGTTCTCTACCGCTACGACTGAATGCCCAGAAATCTTCTTCGTTATCCACAAGTGGAATTCTTGCAAGAATTTTCTTTAGATCAGCTGAGAATGTGGTCCGGTATTCTTTACTGTGAAGGAATCCATAGACGTAATAGAAAATGTCCTCTTTTGTGATGGGTTGAGAATATTTTGACTTTGCTTCATTAAGAATGAAGTCTGAGATTCCATCTTTTCGGATGTATTGCTTATTTTCTGATTTACTACTTGCAAAAAGAGATGTTTGAGAAGCAGGAAGATTTGAAGAAATTTCTGTCTCAGTGGACTCATAATAGTAAAGTGGAAAACATTGAGACTTTTCAACAACATCTAAATTAGGAATTACATC
>JAKSHT010000021.1 GCA_024399215.1 archaeon
TCTCCTCATTCGATGAATTTGAAGGAAATGAAATTCTTTCCGAGAGAGATATACAGGACTATCGTAGTATGTATTTCGATCTGTACGAGAAGTACCGTAGGACAGTGCATAAAGAGAGCATTAACGACGATATCATTTTTGAAGTTGAGCTTGTCAAACAGGTAGAAGTTAATATTGACTATATTCTCATGCTTATCTCTAAATTTCATCAATCTAATTGCAAGGACAAAGAGGTTCTTGTCTCCATTGATAAAGCGATCAGTTCCAGTTTGGAACTACGTTCCAAGAAAGAACTTATCGAGAATTTCATAGCCACAATCAATACTACTTCCGATATACAACATAACTGGTCAGAATTCGTTCAACAAGAACTAGAAAAAGATTTAGACGAAATAATTGCCAAGGAAAAACTTAATGCAAAAGAAACTAAAAAGTTCATTGCCGACGCTTTCCGCATTGGCCAACTCAAGACTACAGGAACTGGCATAAGTAAAATTATGCCACCTATTTCGCGGTTTGGAAAAACTGATCGAAGTCAAAAAAAGCGGATCATTATTGAAAAACTAGAATCACTATTCAGCAAATACTATGATTCGTCATAATCTGTGAACACAAGCGACGCAATACAACATCCATAATGATTTGCAGGAACCTCAAGTTCTTCGATAACGAAGTTCACATCCGTAATTTCAACACGTCTAATTTTAGCAATTTCCCATATTTTTCGTTGAAGTTCAGCCTTTAAAGACTCTCCCGATCCATGGAGATGACTCTCAGCAACGTATCCTCCTCTGTTATCCTTTCTGTATGCATAAGCAATGCCAGCCGAAATCGTCTCTCCTTCGAAACCCCTCATCTGTGAAAGAACACAATGTGTAATTGCCCCCATTGAGAGTTTTACACGATCAATTTGCTTCGCATTTTCAGGAATAATTGACGAAACTAAAACAAGGTTTTGCTCACCAATTCCAGCATTGATAAGTGCCCTGTCAAAAGCGTTCAAGTCAGAAACAGTGCTGACAGACGAACCAGAAGAAACAAAAAACTTTGTGGGTACTAAATTCATAATTCCACGACATTATTCTAATATAAGGCGATTGTCAAATTGCCTCCTGCATAATGCTTACACCAACTCGATTTTAACTTTCATAAATTTGTCGAAATTTAACTTTAAAATTGGAAATATTGCCGCAAAGCCATAATAGGTCACTACCATACCACTTATCAGTTTCTACCAGCGAAGTACTCTCTGATAAAAACTTTGATTAAGTATAAATACAGCAATTACTCAAATTATACACGGACAAAGCATCTATTCATACACATGCAAAACCTTATGAAAAGAAGTGCTGTGGAAGCTGCATGGATATAGCGATCGAGCGTACTTCAAGAGGAATACCAGTCATCACAGAGAATGTTCCAGGATCACAAAATTCCGGGTACATGGTTGTAGTAAACACAGGATCTAGAGACGAAACACCAGACATTTTTGGTATCTCACACCTATTAGAACATACAGTATTTCGAGGCACGAAAAACAGAACATCTTTTCAAATATCAAAGGAAGCTGAAGGAGCCGGGGGAGAAATAAACGCCTTCACTACCAAGGAATTCACCGCATTTTACGCCGTTACACTTGAAAGTACAAAAAAGATTGTTCAGGACCTTATTGCCGACATCATAACTAATCCCCTCCTCACAAAGGACCATGTAGAGTCAGAGAAAAAAATCGTAATTCAAGAGATTAGTATGTATGAACAGGAACCTGACGTATACATTCATGAACTATTCGATATGGCCATATGGAAAGATCATGAACTTGCACATGAGACTGCAGGGACTAAATACACCGTTACTGGACTAGATTATAAAGATGTCAGAGAATATCGCGAAAGCAAATATAAAATTCCAAATCTCACCGTTGTCGCGTGCGGGAATATCAACAACAATGATGTAGTTAATTGGGCAGAAAAAAATTTTGATAATATGTCAGGAGGACGTGAAAACCATCGAAAAAAACCTGCCGCTACTACTTCATCCTACATGCATCGCAAAAGAGAAGAAGATCACTGCTACATTGCAATGGGATTCAGAGCTTTTGATGCCCAAAATACAAATCGACCCGCCCTTAAGCTCCTTAGCGCCATTCTTGGATCAGGCTCGTCATCACGTCTGTTTCAGAGTGTAAGAGAAGAAAAAACGCTCGTCTATTCTGTATATAACACTATCAATCAATTCACCGATGCAGGCACATTGGTCACCTGCATGTCATCCACAAGAAAAAATGTTCTTGAAGCCATCAAAACAACTGCGGAAACTTACAAGTCTCTAAAAGAAAGCGGTCTTTTAAAAGGAGAACTTCAAAGATCCAAAAATTTTGTAAAGGGTACACTGACAAGAGGCATAGAATCTACCAGCAACAGACTCTACTCTCTTGCCGAGAACTCAATACTAACATCAAAACCAGAATCACTAGATAAGCGCCTAGAATTACTAGACGCAGTTACCGACGAGGATATCATGCGCGTAGCTGAGAATGTGATAATTCCAGATAGACTAAATGTTGTCATGTTAGGAAACGACGTGGAAGACATGAAAACATTCAGCATAGATCAACTTGATTTTTAGATTCTGCCATAAACTCATTAACGATACGCACAACAGTACTAGTTGCATTCTTTACGGATGCCAATACCTTTGGAGTGAGACTTTCAGACACAGTCTGAATGTCTTCGACCTCAATCGCTACAAACTTTACTGACAAAGGCATGCCCTCAGGCTCAAGGGCTCTCCCTATTTTTATTGCCGTAGCAAGATTAACGTCATGTGCGGATGATGCCACAACAGTCGGCTCAAAATTTTCTAAATCAAAAACTATGACTGTTCCGGGTTCATACAATCCCGTTTTTATGGCGTCAACAATTATCGCATACTTATGCCCACATAACACCGGGATAATGTCTAGGCCACCGATGCTTTCCTGACAAGTTTTTACCCCTCTAAGCTTCATACTTCCAATTTCTTCCGATACAACTAAACCAATCGCATCATCCGACATAATGGGGCTACCTAGTCCTATAATCAGAATCATATCAGAATTCTGTCCACTCATGAGTGATTTTCCTGTGCTCTGGCCTAATGCAAGAACAGACGCATAACCGGTCCTGCTAATTAAGATATTTCTATTTAAGCAACAAGAAGTATTCATTTCAGAATGTTACAATTGACATATGATACTAAAACTATCATTAATACATCGCTCCACGCAATGTTATAACATCTCTAAAGTGATTCCTCTCCACTCTGAGAATATAAATCCAGGACATCAAATACTCCTCTTTTTCAACCTGCTCTTTGAAGTTTTATGTTAGTTAAGGATTGTTTCACTATACTAAACATAAACTAAAAAATAAACCAAAAGTGGTGACGAACGTCAAAATCTGTCAAAAAGAGGACGTAGTAAAAAAGTTATAAGAAATCACTAAACTAACTGCAAGTTCCTCTAGGATTTAAGCACCAATATGATAATACTGCGACCTAGTCATAACTATTCTATACCCATAGGTTACTCTGCTCTCACATGAAGATAGAAGTAGGGGTCTCTATCATCGTTAATGGAAAAAATCTCACTTCTAGACGTCTCGATACGTTATTAGCGATAGAAAAATACGGGAGCAAAACAGCAGCTGCAAAAAAGCTTGGGCTATCCGTTCCTGTTGTGCATAAATACATATCTCTAATGGAAGAACTAACTGAATCTAAACTAGTGCTGTCTACAGCTACAGGTACCAAACTCACCGATATAGGCAAAAAATTAATGAAAATCTACGAAATGATTAAAGCACGTTGCGAAGACGACATACCATTTACAATATCGTGCTCTCCAGTAACGGAAAATTTAATCATGCATTCTATCGCCCACTGCAAGTTGAATGCAAATATTATCGTATCCGATGACTATACAAACATAAACTCCTTAAAGCGCGGATATTCTGATATGATAATTCTGGACGACCCCCAGAATCTTGAGATGGTAGATAATTATGATTGGTCTGAAATTGGTTACATGGATATGATCCATGTAGACAATGGGCCTTCATACGTAAGATACAAGTACGGAGCGCAAAGAATTGCTTATTCACACTTAGATTTGATTGGAAAAAAGTATAAAATAGTCCATGAAACCTGCGATTTATCAGATCTAATCAACTCAAAAAAAAGTTTCTTTGTTGACGAAATTTTGC
Organism: archaeon; assembly: GCA_024399215.1. Taxonomy (GTDB): domain Archaea; phylum Thermoplasmatota; class Thermoplasmata; order Methanomassiliicoccales; family Methanomethylophilaceae; genus Methanarcanum. The sequence goes on from JAKSHT010000021.1 coordinate 4,245, forward strand.
TCTCTAAAAGAGATATAAAATTTGATAGTTCCACAGACAAGAAACTTCTTAGACACGCTATTACCGCCGTATACCGTGATGAGAAAAGAGAAGTGCCATTTCTATTAAAAACACTACAATCAAGGTATTATCATTTAAGATAATACTATAGGTGTTCAACAATCTGTTATTAAATAGTTAGCATAACGTCACCTGGGAATAGTGATAGCATGGTATTGCCCAATCCAGACTTTGTAAGTGAACTCGCTCTAGTGGGCGGGGGGGATGTGATGAAATGCTTCCAATGCGGTACATGTACAGCCTCGTGCCCGTCTGGAAGAAATACAGCCTACAGAACCAGAAAACTGATGCGAATGGCACAATTAGGCCTCAAAGATGCAATTATCGGAAGTGAAGACCTCTGGCAGTGTACAACTTGTTACACATGTGCAGAGAGATGTCCTCGCAGCGTTCCAATTGTTGATATCGTCGTCGCATTAAGGAATATCGCAGTCGAAAATGGAAAGATGTTCGATGCTCACAAAAAAACTGGTAGCAATCTGCTTAAGTTTGGACATACAGTCTCTATAAACGATAAAATTAAGGCCCAAAGAGTAAGCTTAGGGCTCCCAGAAGTTCCGCCAACAGTTCTTTCAAACAAAAAAGCAAAAGAAGATTTTGATACGATTCTTCAAACAACTGAATTTGACAAATTAATTGGGTGATTTACAAATGACAAAATATGCATTTTTCCTCGGATGTATCGCACCTCTTAGGTACCCCGGTATAGAGAAATCCACAAGAGTTGTTGCTGAAAAACTAGGAATAGAACTTGTCGACCTAAAAGATGCCAGCTGTTGTCCTGCACCTGGGGTTATTAGGGCATTTAGTAAAAAAACTTGGATTGCCGCAGCAGCAAGAAATCTTGCTCTTGCAGAAAAGGAGGGCCTTGACATCCTCACTATATGCAACGGGTGTTATGGATCACTTTTCGACGCGGCTCATGAGCTTTCAGAGAACAAAGATCTTCTTGCAGAAACAAATAAAATTCTTTCAAAGATCGGGCTCGAATACAAGGGTACTACCAAGGTCAGACATTTCGCAGAGGTTCTTTACAAAGATGTCGGTGTCGAATCAATCAAATCAAAAATTACAAAACCCCTTGAGTATGAAACAGCTGCTTTCTACGGCTGTCACTTCCTGAAACCAAGTAAGATCAAACAACTCGACGATCCTGAGAATCCACACATTCTTGACGATCTTATCGAAGCAACCGGTGCAAAGAGCATGCCCAGAAAGCAGAAAATTCTTTGTTGCGGCGCTGGAGGAGGTCTCAGAGCAGGGTTCCCAGCAAACGCTATGAAGCTTACTCAGGCCAATCTAGAAAATATAAAAGAGTCAGGTGCGAAATACATAATCGATGTATGTCCGTTCTGTCACCTTCAATTCGATGTTGGACAGAAGGAAATTGGATACGCATTTCCAGTTCTTCACCTCTCCCAGCTTCTCGGCATTGCTATGGGTATGACTGCAGAAGAACTAGGTCTCTCGGCACACGTGTCTCCAGTTGTACTTTAAAAGGGGAGTTTATTCCCCAACTTTTCTTTTTGTCCCTGAACCAGTTTACATAGAATTACATACCAACTTACTTTTCAGATCGTAAGTTTTACGACATTGACGGTTGGGAATAGGACTCTAATATTCGCAACAATAACGACCTCTGGTAGTCGATAACTCTTTTACTCTCCCGTATGAACTATTCCCCGGTTCAGATGTTTGTACCACTATTATTTAAATCTCATCAAATTTTTAGCAAATCGTTTTATATAACCAGTACATGAGCAACGCGTTTACGTTCTATGGGGGACTTTAATGGCAGGAAACAGAGCGAAATCCATAGCTCATAAAGTTAAAGACAAATGGAAGTCAAAGGAATGGTACAAGGTACATGCGCCCCGGATGTTCAATGAAATTGAAGTTGGGGAAACTCCTTCGGCCAGCGTCGAAATGCTTTATGGAAGGACGGTAGATGTCACCATAAATGAGCTCACTGGTGATTACTCCAAACAACATATCAAAATGAATTTTAAAATAAGTAAAGTCGAAGGATATGATGCTAAGACAGTCTTCATAGGGCATGAATTTACAAGTGATTACATCAGAAGATTAACAAGACGAAAAAAGACGAAAACAGATCACGTCGTTGACATTACAACCGCAGACGGATACGTTATTCGTATCAAGACCATGTCTATCGCTGAGAAAAGAATTCAAGCATCACAGGAAGAGGCAATGAGGCGCTGTATTACGGAACACCTTATTCAGACTGGGAAAGATAACAAACTGTCTGATATTGTCAAGATTATTATATCTGGTGAAATGAGCAGAAACGTCGCAAAGGCATGCCATACAGTCATTCCTATTAAGCGTATTGAAATCCGCAAGAGTGAAGTTCTTGAGGCAAAAGAAGAATGCAGCGAGTCAATTATGGATGCGTTTATAAATCCTTCAAACATAGCCGCTCCTCCGGAGGAAATTGAAGATACATCTACAAAAGAGTAGACAGATCAATTTATTCCGAGATCACACACGCCGAGGTGGCTCAGCTTGGCGGAGCGTCGGACTCATATGGTCGATGGCCAACTGGCGTCTTCCAGGGAGATCCGAAGGTCATGGGTTCGAACCCCATCCTCGGCACCATAATTTCCGCCCTAATTCCGTCAATCTGAAGAAACTACCATAGCCCAGCGGACCAACTGTATCCAGAGGCTGACCATTATTACTGCCCGATTACAGTTACCAGGACCAACCACCCAATGTCAATCATTTGGCATCATCGCAAAGCAAAAGCTCCATAATGTTTCTTTGACGGACACTCATCATTGACATCATGGGTCTCTTTCTACCAGGTATATCTACACGCACTAGTTCCTTAACTAACGTCAATACGTCTTCTACAGATTCCTTCAATCCTTTTTCTTCTATTTTTCTCTCTAATGCACTACATAATATCAGAGCAAGAAACTGAACGAATATTCGGGATTCCAAATTACTCTGTAGATAAAATTTCATCCTCGTAATGTCGTGATCATTATAAATGCCATTAAACAAATTCTTCGCATGCCTACATTTCAAAAACCATTTTATTGCCTTGTCTGCAGCAATCATGTTATTAGACAATATTGTCCTGAACCCTAAACAGCTGCTTTCTTCATCAATATTACTCAGACTGGCAACATTTCCGTCAACCACTGAAAAATATTTGTGGTATATCGGAACATGAGGCTCAACATAACGTTTATGATCCAATTCCAAACGACATGTATTGATAATATCTAAAAATCTATACATTTTCGCTTCTGCTTCGTTCGAGTCATACATTATGTGAACAAATACCATTTTGCCACGTATACGATACCTCACTGTTTTTATTACTTTATCCGAAAAACTCTTTTCAATTACATTTTTTGAAACTATTTCTTTGAACAAAGGATTCTTGTTCGGAAGAGAAACAACACATCTCACGTTGGCCAGCAATGAATCCATGCCGATGACATCATCCAAACTCTCATCGATGAAGTACAGAACATTATTTTTTTTGATCCAATCAGGTTTATTACTAAGTGAAAACACGTCATACGATGATTTGTTAATTACGTAACTTATTGGAAGCAAACTATTTTTTCCGTAGCATATTTCAACGTTAGTCGGAAACATCGCATCTAGATCAGATTCTGCAACTTCCGCATTTCTATTTGATGAAAAAAGTGTCAAAACAAAATTTTCATCAATCAATCTTTTTTTCCATACCCTAAAGAATGCCTCAATATAATTCGAAGATACTAATTTGAGTATACCTGCAACATTACTGTTAGTTAGGGGTATAACTCGTGGGGTCTCATTGTACTCCATCCACTGCTCTAATTTAGTCAAAGGTCCTCTCTCAGTTAAACAGTAAAACGCTAAAGACAAAAGTGAGTCCCATGTGTCAATGAAGACAACTTGAAGAGATTCTGTTAATCCTATTTCATCTGAAATTTTTCTTAGAATAGCATTAATTCCGTAAGACCTAACTCTTGGTTGTGGAGACAATTCTCTTTTTCTGTTAGGGACAATCTCCCCGCCAAATGTATCTAAATGACCTATGCATCTCCTGTGATACTTTCCATCTCTTTCCGATTTTTCATTAACATAAACGTAAATCACACCACTCTTCTTAGATTTAAGATAAACCAAGGAGGTCATTGTATAACTAATCAATATACAAAAATAAATAATTTTATACATTGCTAGAAAACATAACTCCAGCTTTCAAATTGAATTTTTGAATGTATTTTCTCAGGAAAAAGCCGCTTACATAGGACTATTGTACTCAAATCACACCAAAAATAATTATCAATAGTATAAAAAACACACAATGATTATTGGACTAACATCCAGTTAAAAATATGAAAACTATAAATATTAATTATAATAAACCGGGCCCAGTTATACGTTGCACCTTTAATACCGACAGAATCAATAAAGCCCCGACCTGTGCGGGTTCGCGACCCGCTAGGAGGTATGAGAAAGATGATGTTCGACACATCTAAACTGGATTATAA
>JAKSHT010000022.1 GCA_024399215.1 archaeon
CGTCTCTAAGTGAGGTTAAAATTATAGGTGCGACCAACAGACCTGACATCCTCGATGACGCTCTTCTCAGACCGGGAAGATTTGACCGTGTAATAGAGATTGGGCTCCCAGATATCAATGGACGTATCGATATCTTCAAAGTTCACACCGCTCGCATGTGTATGGCGAACGATGTTGTCTTAGAAGAATTGGCAAAAATTACGGAAGGAGCCTCCGGTGCTGTAATCAAGTCTATCTGTACAGAAGCAGGAATGACTGCAATCCGATGTAATCGTAACACTGTCACTATGAATGATCTAGTGACTGCCAAAGTTAAAGTTTTAGAAGTAGCTAGAAACAAAGCCAAACAAATTCCTACGGTGATGTTCGGATAAAACGCACACGCAGCTTAATTTTTCCCTCTAATCAAGAGTGAAGGCAATTACGCCACTTGCGCCGGCAGCAGAGTAGACCAGGCAGTGCCAAAGCTTTCATTACACCTCCCCTGCCATAACACTTTACATACTTACAAATCTCACTGCATCTCGCCATCAGGATCGATTAATTTGTAAATATCCTCAAGTCCAATACCTTTCATAGCCGACACTGCGTGAATTTCCCCGAAAATCCCTATGTTTTCTAACGCCTTATAAAGCTCCATTCCAACTATTGTTTGAGACTCGGAATCACTATCTAAAAGTGAATCGTACAATGCACCTAAATCTTCAAACCAGTTAGTCATCTGTATCTCCTCTTTACGGCTAAGGATATCTAATTTCGTGACAACGTTTACCATAGGTAGATTAAGTCGAAATTGAACCAATGACGCCAGCATCATATTGGAAATAAATCCATTAGGCGTCTTGCACAACACTGGATCTGAAAGATAAATTATTGTGGATTTATCCTTTCCAAATGCGTCAATAATTCTATCAGACGATTGCCTAAATGCGAAAAGTTCTAATTGGCCAGGTGTGTCTACGAGCGCGTATTTTGCCTCTTCGTCGTCTATAATATCTGTAATCTTCTTTATATTAAGCGCCATCAAATCTGTTGCAACAATTTGCGCACCATTAGGTCCGAGTCCATACTCGTTCATAACCTCTTCCAGAGAAATCCACTCTCTAATATCGATATCTGCCTCATAAGGAAGAACGTCAGACCCTGGATCCATATTAATTACTATAGAATCTATTTTTTCACAGTCCAGCCAATTTTTATAAGCTTTTACCAAGGTACTTTTCCCACTACCAGCAGTCCCTACAAAATATAGAAATCTCGTACGATCCCATTCCTCTACATCTATTCAATTTCCCAATCTACAGCAAATGTCTCTCTTGTAACGACAAACCAAAAGCCAATCCCCCCTCCTCCAACACCATCCTAAAACCATAACACAAGATACCAAGTTTCCCAAAATTAAGCGCAGACAACATCAAATATATACAGAATTCTAAATTCCAAATCTCCTACGAAATGCTCCTTTCTCCTTACTCTCCTTCGCAGAGGAACATTCATAATCAAGTTTTCTCAAAAGCTCCCTCTCCGCCTCGGAAACTTTCACCGGTATGTCTATCCTCACGCGCACAAAAAGATCGCCCCGTATTTTTGGCGAATTAATTTCTGGAAGACCTTTTTTTGGAATCTTAAGAACTGAACCTACTTGAGTTCCGGCAGGAATTTTGAGCATAACAGTCTCCCCGTCTATAGTCGTAACCGAAACCTCTCCCCCAAGTACAAGCTTTGAATATGTCGATACAACACTAGTCCAAAGATTTATTCGATCTCGCTCAAATTTACCATCCGCCTTAATATGCACAACAACATACAAATCCCCCGGTCGGCCTCCATTATATCCAGCATTTCCTTGGCCCGCCACCCTAATCTTTGAACCCTCATCCACGCCTGGTGGAATATTTATACTAACCTTAGCAGATTTCTCAATACGCCCACGACTCTGACACTTTGAACACTTTTCTATTGCTACTTTCCCGGTTCCACTACAAACCAAACACTCACTTATGGAAGACATCTGGCCAAAAGGTGTCCTCGTAACCCGCTGCATATGTCCCGTTCCACCACATTGTTTGCAGGTTTCCGTTTTTCCACCCTTAGCTCCCGTTCCACCACATTCAGGGCAGTCTACTACACGAGGAGTAGAAATTTCGATCTGTTTGCCTTTAAGAACATCACTCATTGTCAAGTCAATGTCGTATCTTAGTGATTCCCCATTTCTGGAATCACTACGAGATCGACTGCTTCCCCTATTTCCAAAGATACTACCAAATATATCGCCGCCACCAAAAAAGTCGCCGAATATATCTCTGATATCGTCAGCATGAGTAAAGTCTTCCCAGCTAAATCCTCCTCCACTAAACTGCTGATTCACACCAGCGTGCCCATACTGATCGTACAGCCTCCGTTTGGATGAATCAGAAAGTACCTCGTACGCCTCCGAAATCTCCTTAAATTTTTCCTCGGCGACATCTTTCGACTCCTTAGATACATCTGGATGATACTGGCGCGCAAGTTTACGATACGCACTCTTTATCTCACTTGACGACGCCGTCCTAGACACACCAAGTACTTCGTAATAGTCTCTTGGCATACTCACTGATCATCCACAATCTTATAATCAGCGTCTACGAAATCTTCACTCTTTCCAGATTTAGACTCTTGACTCTGTTGCTTCGAATTTTCACAGCCACAGCTTCCATTAGGGCCACCTTGCTGCTTATAAACTCTTTGTGAAACAGGGCCCATTAACTTATAGACTGCTTCAATCTTACTCTTAATCTCGTCAACACTTCCATTCTTTCTAGCATCGTCGAGATCATTGATAGCTGCTTCAATCTTACTTTTCTCCTCGCTTGTAACTTTATCACCGAGCTCACCGAGTGACTTTCTTACTGAATATACAGTTGATTCGGCTTGGTTTCTAACTTCTATTTCTTCCCTCTTCTTTTTATCGGCATCCGCAAACTGTTCCGCCTGCTTGACCATTTTATCGATTTCTTCTTTAGACAATTTATTGGATGAAGCAATAGTAATCTTTTGCTCCTTGCCGGTTCCCTTGTCCTTTGCTGTAACATTAATAATTCCATTGGCATCGATATCAAACGTCACCTCGATTTGTGGAACTCCACGCGGTGCAGGGGGTATCCCATCAAGAATAAATCTTCCGAGTGATGTGTTATCAGAAGCCATTTCTCTCTCTCCTTGGACCACATGTATTTCCACTGAGGGTTGATTATCTTGTGCAGTTGAAAACACCTGCGACTTTCTCGTAGGGATCGTTGTATTTCTCTCGATAAGTTTTGTCGCAACCCCACCAAGCGTCTCAATTCCCAATGAAAGAGGCGTAACATCTAAAAGAAGAACATCCTTAATTTCCCCCGAAAGAACCGCTCCCTGAATAGATGCACCCATCGAAACACATTCCATTGGATCGATTCCACGCTGAATTTTTGGACCAACAATATTTTCAACAAAATTCTGGACAATCGGCATTCTTGTCGGCCCCCCAACCATGATTATCTTGTTTACGCCGTCAACATCTAGCGAAGCATCCTTAAGTGCTTGCATAATCGAGTCCCTACAACGAGAAACGATAGGTTCAACGATCTCTTCCAATTTCGCACGTGTAACAGTCTGAATAAGATGTTTCGGGCCAGATGAGTCTGACGCTATGAATGGAAGATTTAATTCCGTCTGCATGGTAGTCGACAATTCTATTTTCGCTTTTTCGCACGCCTCGCGAACTCTCCAAAATGCCATGCTATCTTTTGAAAGGTCAATATTTGACTGCCTTCGGAACTCCTCGATGACATATTTAGTAAGCGCCTCATCCATATCGGAACCGCCAAGATGAGTGTCACCAGATGTTGAGAGTACCTCGAAGACTCCATCGCTAAAGTCCATAATTGTCACATCTAGAGTTCCTCCTCCAAGATCAAACACTAGGATTTTCTGCGATGTATTGCCCTTATCTAACCCATATGCCAACGCGGCCGCTGTCGGTTCATTAATTATACGAACAACATCAAGCCCCGCAATTGCTCCAGCATCTTTTGTAGCTTGTCTCTGGTTATCATTAAAGTAGGCTGGCACAGTAATTACTGCCTTATCAACTGGCTCCCCAAGATACGACTCTGCATCTCTCTTGATCTTTTGAAGAATAAAAGCCGAAATTTGCTGCGGGGTATACTCTTTACCGAGCGCTCTCACCTTTTCGTTGGTACCCATCTTTCTCTTAACATTTTTTATTGTACCATCTGGATTAGTAACGGCCTGTCTTCTCGCTGGTTCTCCAACAAGAAGTTGTCCATCTTGTGTAAAAGCTACGTATGAAGGAAATGATTTTCCGCCTACACTAGTGCCCTCTGCACTAGGAATCATAGACGGCCTGCCGCCTTCCATAGCAGAAGCCGCAGAATTACTCGTTCCTAGATCTATTCCAATGATTCTAGACATCTATATTCACCTCTGTTTCTTCTATTTCATGTTTTTTCGTAGTAACTTTAACTTTTGAGTATCTAAGCACTTTATTACCAAGACAGTATCCTTTTTGGAATACCTCGACAATATCTCCCTCAGTATCACCTTCTACTATGCCTAGAGCCTCATGATAACTTGGATCGAATTTCCCATCCGTAGGAATTTCCTTGAGCCCTCTAGATTCTAGGACCTTCATAAGGTTCTGACGGATGCCCATGACACCCATCACGAAATCATTCACTTCTTTAACTTGCAGAAGGGCACGGTCAAAGTCATCCACTATGTCTAACATCTCTGAAATCATCTCAGCTACCGCAAACGCCTTGAAGTCATCATTCTCACGCCGTATTCTCTTTCTAAAGTTATCAAAATCTGCCTGGAGCCTTTGGGCCATCTGAAGATATTCTGAAACCTTACCTTCTGTCTCTTCGAGTTTTTCCCGAAGTTCCTTCACCACGGGCGTCTCATAAGTACCCAACCCAGATTCTTCGGATTCGCCAGCCATATAATAATTTCCCTAAACGTTCAGACATCAGAGGCGGGGTGTAACTCCCCGCCATTACATGCCACTTAGTCACCGGACATGTCCGGCATACCACTACCAGCTCCACCTGGCGGCCCCGCAGGTGTAGGTGTCCCACGAGCAGCAATGACATCATCAATCCTAAGAATCATCACAGCCGCGTCGGTTGCAGCATTAATAGCTTGCTTCCCAATTCTGTGAGGCTCAATAACATTGAGTTTGAGCATGTCCTCAACCTTTCCTGTAAATAAATTCAAGCCAGCATGTTTATTGCCCGCCTTGTGTTGTTTTCTCATCTCAATGAGAATATCAATTGGATCTAGCCCTGCATTTTCCGCAAGAGTGGAAGGAATTGACTCCATCGCAGATGCGAACGCATCGATTGCAATCTGTTCTCTGCCACCAACAGACGCGGCGTAGTTCCTTAATTGCATTGCGATTTCAACCGCTGCTGAACCGCCACCTGTAACCATCATCCCGTCCTCAATTGCGACCTTTGTAACTGACCACGCGTCGACAAGCGATCTTTCAATTTCATCGATAATATGCTTAGTCCCACCTCTAACGAGAATCGAAACAGACTTCGCGTTATCTACACCACTCACAAAAGTCATCGCCTCATCCTGGATTTTCTTAACCTCAACAAGCCCCGCCTCTCCAAGATCTGACTTCTCTAGCTCCGCAATTTTGTTTACTATGCTGCCACCCGTGGATGCTGCAAGTTTTTCCATATCAGACTTCTTCACACGCCTTGCAGCGTAAATACCCTCTTTCGCAAGGAAATGTTGTGCTAAATCATCAATCCCCTTCTGGCAAAACACCACGTTCGCACCCGTAGACTTAACATGCTCAACCATTCTCCTGAGTATATTTTCCTCCTCCATAAGAAAATCATTAAGCTTTGCAGGGTCCGTGATCTTAATCTTTGCCTCAACTTCCGTCTTCTTAATTTCAAAGGCTGCATCTATAAGGGCTATCTTCGCATCTTTAATGACTTTGGGCATCGCAGAATGAACTGGCTCTTTATCAATGATCAGCCCCTTCACAATCTGGGTCTCCTCCATGGACGCTCCAGCCTTTTTCACTGTCTGGATGTTGTTCAGATCTACCTTGTACCCACCATCTCTCGTCTTCTCCGTGACAGTCCTAACCGCATCAACAACTATTTTTCCAAAAAAGCCCTTTGATGAACTAATCTGTTTGCTGTTCATAGAAGTCTCCGCAATCTGCTTAAGAGTTTCAGTATCATCGATTGAAACCTTCATGGAGATATCTTCAAGAATCTTTTGAGCCTCTGTGTTTGCAAGTCTGTAACCTCCTGCAATGATCGTAGGATGAACATTCGCGTCAATCATGTCCAATGATTTTTTAAGGAGCTCCCCAGCAAGAATAACTGCTGTCGTCGTTCCATCTCCAACCTCAGAATCTTGCGTCTTAGCAACCTCTACCAGCATCTTTGCTGCAGGATGTTGAACATCTATCTCTTTGAGAATCGTTACACCATCATTGGTGATAACAACATCGCCCATAGAATCGACAAGCATCTTGTCCATACCTCTAGGCCCCAAACTACTCCTCACCGCATCAGAAATAACTCTTGCCGCGGCTATGTTATTAAACTGAGCGTCTTTTCCCTTGTCTCTTTTAGTCCCTTCTTTGAGGATTACTATAGGCGTATTACCCATTCCCATGTTTTCCTTCCTCCACTATTGCTTTACTGGGGCGCCTAAAGTTGTTCTTCTATATAAATATAATTCACATAATTGAACAAAAGAACTAATCAATACTCAATCACCTGGCGGACACATATAGATTAAAACAACCATAAAGTAACTCAGCAAGGAGCTATTTGCATGAATGAAATACCTTTCCCAGTTGAAGACTATATTCTTACAAGGGTCAGAAAAAATGACGTGAACTATTTCCTATCGTGTATAAAAGAAACAATCCTTTCATCTGTTTCTGAGCAGGAAAAAAGTTTGTCAGATCTTTGGATAGATAACATAGTGTCAATAGTAAATACTAATCTATCCGAAGGAGCAATGTTCAACGAAGCGTTCAAACTTATTAGAAAAACGCGAAATGTTGGAATACTCTGGATGGGAAAATCCAAGGATCAGTATACTTGTGACGATACGGGATACCTTTTAGGCATATTCATCGAAGAGAGCGAAAGAGGGAAAGGCCTTGGTCAGGCCTTACTTAACTCAGCAGAGCTTTGGTGTAAATTTAATTCTCTTTCTAGCATAACCTTAAACGCAGGAATATACAACAAAAAAGCCATTGACCTCTATTTATCATCTGGATATAAACCACAATCCATAGTTATGAAGAAATTTATCTGATAAAACCAGCCAAAGCCTCTCGACGAGTTTGAGTTCATCAAACTCTTAAAAATCATATAGACACAAAACCTTAAATGGGAGTGAATGTTATCTCACCATTCGCAACTTAACCTGTCGCCTTTGTAACGCCAGGTCACCAAATGTTATACAAGCACTCAAACAAAATAAGTAGCCCTTTTTTCAATCATTATTCCTCACATAGAGCCACATTTAAGCCACACCAAGTGGTCCGTCAAACGAAACAATAATAACGGCGACAGGTGTTAACATAGCTATGGCCAATAGACCAAAAACAGCGATTTGGGCTTCTACCTTGGGAACTATCGGCGGCATTACAGCGGTCGCCGGTTTGGCGTGCACCCTTTATATTGACACGAAGACTCTGATATTTATTGGGTTCTATCTACTCATAGCGTCTTTATTTTTTGCGTCAGCAGGCTTCTTGCATAGCAAAGGCAAAGGCAGTTATCTATCACTCATATTCATTGAATTACTGAATATCCTCGTGATATGGATACGCATCCATACAGAACCAGCCTTCCATGATTGGGGTATTGCTCTTCTTCCAATTGCCGTCCTTCTTCTACTGCTAACCATTCCCGGAGCAGTCAAGAGGTGGGTTACTTGGGACAGATTGTAAATTCCCATGCAACTCCATCTTTTTGAGTTGCTTGCACGCGTTTTGATTTGGGTGCGAAAGAGCAAACTTTTTATTATCGCACCCAAGATAGCTCAGCCTAATGGATGACAAACACATTCCAGTCCTTAGAGAAATTGCCCTCCTCGGCGGTATAAACGACTACGTCGTAATATCTTCAGGCGAGCTAGGAAGTGAACTCGGAATAAGCCAGCA
>JAKSHT010000023.1 GCA_024399215.1 archaeon
GAAAGCACTTCGAAAACTCCATCACTGAAGTCCATAATCGTAACATCTAGAGTTCCCCCTCCAAGATCAAACACAAGGATTTTCTGTGATGTATTGCCCTTATCAAGACCGTACGCCAGCGCTGCCGCCGTTGGTTCATTAATTATACGAACGACATCAAGTCCTGCGATCGCTCCCGCATCCTTGGTCGCTTGCCTCTGATTATCATTAAAGTAAGCTGGTACAGTAATTACAGCCTTGTCCACAGGCTCCCCAAGGTACGACTCAGCATCCCTTTTAATCTTTTGAAGAATGAAGGCTGAAATCTGTTGAGGTGTATACTCTTTACCAAGTGCTCTTACCTTCTCACTAGTGCCCATCTTTCTTTTGATGTTTTTAATTGTACCATCCGGATTGGTGACAGCCTGCCTTCTTGCCGGTTCTCCAACAAGGAGCTGTCCATCTTGTGTAAACGCTACATACGAAGGGAATGATTTTCCACCTATACTTGTACCCTCTGCGCTAGGGATCATAGACGGTCTGCCACCCTCCATAGCGGAAGCCGCAGAATTACTTGTCCCTAAATCAATACCAATAATTCTAGACATCTTCACTCACCTGTGTTTCTTTTATTTCCTGTTTTTTAGTTGTCACTTTCACTTTCGAGCATCTGAGTATCCTATCGCCAATACGGTATCCTTTCTGGAACACCTCTGCAATACTACCTTCATTATCAGACTCTATTGTACACAGAGCCTCGTGACAACTCGGATCGAATTTACCATCTGTAGAAATCTCCTTAAGTCCTTTCGATTCCAGAATTTTCATAAGATTCTGCCTTATTCCAACGACACCCACCACAAAATCACTCTTCTCCTTAACCTGCTGAAGAGCGCGGTCGAAGTCGTCTACTATGCTCAGTATCTCCGAAATAATACCCGCTACAGCGAACGTCCTAAATTCCTCATTTTCACGTAGTGTCCTTTTTCGAAAATTGTCAAAATCCGCTTGGAGTCTCTGAGCCACCCGAAGATACTCTGCAGCCTCATTCTCAGCCTTCTCAAGTCTCTCTTGGAGCTCTTCTACCAAAGACTTCTCTTCAGTACCAGACCTATCCTCCTCAAACTCACCAGCCATCTACTCATTCCCTCAACGTCCAAGCACTAGGCGGTGAGGGATTTCTCCCTCTCCCGTTGCTACTATTTAGTCACCGGACATGTCTGGCATACCACTTCCGCCCGGTGGTCCCGAAGGTGTAGGCGTACCACGAGCAGCAATAACATCATCGATTCTAAGAATCATAACAGCTGCATCTGTTGCAGAATTAATAGCCTGTTTCCCGATTCTGTGCGGCTCAATAACGTTAAGACCAAGCATATCCTCTATCTTCCCAGTGAACAAATTCAATCCAGCATGCTTATTGCCAGCTTTATGCTGCTTCCTCATCTCAATAAGTATATCGATAGGGTCCAAACCAGCATTCTCCGCAAGCGTAGAGGGAATCGACTCCATAGCTGACGCGAACGCATCAATTGCAATTTGTTCCCTGCCACCTACAGATGCAGCGTAGTTTCTTAATTGCATTGCGATTTCAACTGCTGTTGAACCACCGCCTGTAACCATCATTCCATCTTCAATTGCAACTTTTGTGACTGACCACGCATCTATGAGTGACCTTTCAATCTCGTCAACAATATGCTTAGTTCCACCTCTAACAAGAATCGAAACAGACTTCGCGTTCTCTACGTCGCTTATGAAAGTCATTGCCTCATCCTGAATCTTCTTGACTTCAACAAGTCCTGCTTTTCCAAGATCTGACTCCTCAAGCTCTTCAATCTTATTGACTATGTTACCTCCGGTAGATGCGGCAAGTTTCTCCATATCCGACTTCTTCACGCGCCTAGCAGCGTAGATACCCTCTTTCGCGAGGAAATGCTGCGCCAAATCATCAATACCCTTCTGGCAGAAGACAACGTTCGCACCTGTAGCCTTAACATGCTCAACCATTCTTCGAAGTATATTCTCCTCTTCCATAAGAAAATCATTAAGCTTCGCGGGGTCTGTAATTTTAATCTTTGCTTCGACCTCCGTCTTCTTAATTTCAAAAGCAGCATCAACAAGAGCTACTTTCGCATTTTTAATAACCTTAGGCATTGCTGAATGAACCGGCTCCTTGTCAATTATCAGGCCTTTGACAATCTGTGTCTCATCCATAGAAGCCCCAGTCTTCTTCACCGTCTGAATATTGTTCAAGTCTACTTTGTACCCGCCATCCCTTGTCTTCTCCGTAACAGTTCTAACAGCGTCAACAACTATGTTTCCAAAAAAGTTCTTAGACGAACTGATCTGCTTACTGTTCATAGAAGTTTCTGCAATCTGCTTGAGGGTCTCTGTATCATTGATAGAAACTTTCATCGAAACATCTGCAAGAATTTTCTGTGCTTCCGCATTTGCAAGCCTGTACCCTCCCGCAATAATTGTCGGATGAACATTTGCATCAATCATATCCAACGATTTTTTAAGAAGTTCGCCTGCAAGAATAACAGCCGTAGTTGTCCCATCTCCAACCTCCGAATCTTGCGTCTTCGCAACCTCTACAAGCATCTTCGCTGCTGGATGTTGGACATCAATCTCCTTAAGAATTGTCACACCATCATTGGTTATAACAACATCTCCCATCGAATCGACAAGCATCTTGTCCATTCCTCTAGGTCCCAGACTACTCCTTACTGCATCAGAAATAACCCTTGCCGCGGCTATGTTGTTGAACTGAGCGTCCTTTCCTTTGTCTCTTTTGGTCCCTTCCTTGAGGATTACTATAGGTGTATTACCCATTCCCATCTTCTCTTCCTCCTCTATTACGTTACTGGAACGCCTAAAGTTGTTCTTCTATATAAATATAATTTATACCTTTAAACAAACTAGAAAATGAACGCTCAGCTACCTATACACCTACATATAAAGATTAAAGGAATATAAGTCGAGTAGAGGGGTACGGTGATGATTATACGTATGAATGAAATACCATTTCCTCTCAAAGGCTACACTCTCACAAAAATTAAAAAAAACGACGACGTCAGTTATTTTCTCTCGTGCATAAAAGAAACAATCCTCTCATCTGTTTCCAGCATAGAAAAAAACTTATCAAGTCTTTGGATAGACGACATAATTTCAGTAGTAAGCTGTAAATTATCTAAAGGTCCAATGCTCAACGAAGCATTTAAACTTAGTAACGAAGCACGGAATATTGGAATACTTTGGATGGGAAAATCTAGGGATCAATATACATGCGACGACACAGGATATCTGTTGGGCATCTTCATCGAAAAAAACGAAAGGAGAAAAGGCCTAGGCCAAGCATTGCTTGACTCAGCGGAGCTCTGGTGCAAACTTAATTCCCTTGTAAGTATAACTCTAAACGTGGGAGCACACAACAAAGAAGCTCTCAACCTTTATTCATCAGCCGGTTACGAACCACAGTCCACTATTATGAAAAAGTTCATTTGACATCTTTGCTAACAAAATTTAGTATCGGTTACTAATTTAGACTACAGCACCAGAAAATCCTTTTCTATTTTCTATCGACTAAGCTACTAATGGCAGCTACGAATTATAGAATCAAGTTCCCTAAACGACCAACGTGTTGCCGCATACAGTTATACAGTAGGTGGTATTCTACACAAATGTGAGTCTTCCAGTGCAGCTTTTAATTTGTGGGGTTCTAAATTAATACATCCTAAACATCCACAGAATGAATACAAATCTTTTATAGGGATAACTACACAGGCCAACACAACTCCTCAAGACTTAATACAGCCGACGCACGTAACGGCATTCGATCATTATTCAAAGTACATAACCTCCCTTGTAGTATCCAACCGCACTCATTTTCTTCAACATTCAACCAAAATAATTATTAAACGAAACAATAGTAACCGCCGCGGGTACAGTCATGGCCAACAGACCAAAAACCGCCGCCGCAGCTTCCGCTTCAGGGACCATCGGCGGTATCGCAACAATTATCGGGATGACATGCGGTTTCCGCTACATCTATACGGATTACACCTACACGAATTATGATCTTTTGACATACATCGGAATTTATCTGCTAGTAGCGACCTTATTTTTTTCGTCAGCAGGCTTTTTGCATCGGAATGGGAAGAGTAATTACCCCTCGCTTATCTTCATCGAACTACTAAACGTTGCCGTGATCACTACATGCATTACTCCGATGATAGACTTCGGACACCTAAGATCCGCTCTTGCTATGATCGCCATCTTTATCATTCTGCTATCCCTCACGAAGCCAGTTAGAGAATGGATCACTTGGGACAGGCTGTAATTTCTAAGTCCCTTCAGCTTATTATGCATACTCCCACGCTTTAGGGACAAGTTTTATTACCGCACCCAAGATAGTCTACCCGATGGATGAGAAGCACATCTCAGCCCTCAAAAAGATTGCCCTCCTTGGCGGTGTGGATGACTACGCCGTAATGTCATCAGGAGAGCTAGGGAGTGAGCTGAGAATAAGTCAACAATCCGCTTCCAAGAGAATTTTAAAGCTCCTGGATAGCAGGCTCATCATTCGTGACCTCGGCGCGAGGAAGCAGCGCATCAAACTTACAGATAAAGGAATCGAAGCCATAAAGAAAGAATACACAGAATACCAGAAAATTTTCGAGTCTGAGGGGTACATAACACTTCGCGGTGTAGTCACATCTGGAATGGGTGAAGGGAAGTATTACGTTTGTCAGAAAGACTATATGGACCAATTCAAGAAGATTCTTGGCTATATCCCTTATGAAGGTACCTTTAACGTTGCTATTGATAAAGACGAGCTTGGAAAATTGGACCTTATTAGAAATACTGAAGGAATGGTCATCAAAGGATTTTCCAGCACAAGTCGAAGTTTCGGAGATGTTGCTCTCTATAAAGCAAAAATACACAATGTGGACTGTGCAGTCATAGTACCTAAAAGGTCACACTATAAAGAAATACTAGAAATTGTCTGTCAATTTCATATTAGAAGAACATTTGGTCTTTCTGAAGGGGATTCAGTAGATCTCAGAGTAGAGCTTTAGACAACCTCTTCAACAGCCACGGCAGCGACACACTAATTGTGCATAACCATTCATTTTATAGGATAGACATACGACTCTATGTCCCACAATTACACAAATTTACAAAGAGCCTAAATTGAGAGTAAATTTTAATCAGCCACCATTGAATCCCTCAATTGTTCTCAGCCTAACTCCAAAGCAGCCATATCACATGCAAACAATTTAACGAATTGTTCTCTTTTTAAAAGCACGTACAACATAGTCCAACCAAATATTTTTAAATAGTCTCTATTATGCCCACCGGAGCTCATGTAGTGTAGCGGCCAATCATTCGGCCCTTTCGAGGCCGGTACTCGGGTTCGAATCCCGACATGAGCACTACGTGCATTCGCACCCGCGTGGTGTAGTCAGGCATCCTGTCTCGTTAACTCTCTGCGATTCGCTTACCTATTCGAAGATAAACATGCTGTAAGAAACATCCTTTTACAAACGTATTATACCCAAGGACACGATAATTTTTTCATTTTCCTGCTATAATCTTCACCTTGAATTATACACTCGTCAATATTCGATCTTGTAATTCTCCTAACAACTGGAAGTTTCTTCGGGTACGCTCTCAGGATGACATTTGCAAGATTCCTATCAAAACATGGGTATATTCTCAATTTTTCAAGATTCCAGTTATCTATAAGATCATAAACTCTTTCAATACCTTCATTGTAAAACTCAGAGGCCAAAAGATTGAGAATCGATACATCATTGCTCAATATCATCACATTAGATCCCCTGATAGAGTATTCGCTGCCGTTGAACGATATTGCAAGACCATCAGAGGCTCGAACTAAATCCAATGTCTGATAGTCACTCGCATCGCTTCCTACGTAAATAGTCGAATCAAGATCGATACGATTTCTTCTTCGTATCTCAAGAAGCTGCCGTATTTTTTCACTAGAACCAAAGAACTCAATGTCTTTTAATTCACTACCGATGCTCATATCTGAGAAAATATCACGTAAATCTTTGTCTAATTCCAAAACTATTGCGGCATCATCCGCATCCAAATATCTAGCTTTAGACATAATATAGGACACCTTTGGAATACGGAGCGTAGATATCCTTGACGCAATCTCCCTGATATGTCTACCTTCTTGCTTATTTATACTGGATACGTCAAAATCAATATGTGTACAGAATACATTATCAAATTGAAAGCCAGTACACTCACAGAATCTCATAACGTAATGTACTAGGGACCTAGTCATAACATACGTCGGCATTAGGTATCTGATATACTGTACAACATTAAGCACACCTGGAGTAATAGTCAACGTATCTTTTACGAAGGAATAGACCATACTATCTGTAGCGCCATAAGCCTTGAGAAGTGGGAATATCATCTTCATTACTGATTCAGTTTCCGTATCATTTCTCATAAGGACATATGTTGTAATATACTCATACCTTGACAGAACATCAAAGATATGTTCGCCATTTCGAATGAATCTCCCGCACAATGCTCTAATAAAGTTATTCCGAGTAAGAATCCCACTACAGCTGAGAGCAATCTGCTTTTCATCAACAAATCCAAAATCATCTATCGAATCGTATTCCATCTATTGGATCACCGATCTTCTCATCGATTATTAGGCTTAGATTGTACGGGTAATTCAACGGTTCTCCATTAATATAGGGCTTTTTCTCCTTAATACAAAGATTCCCGCTCGCAAATTGTCTAATTGTCTCTACTATAAGAGGCAATTCTCGTCTTGTTCCATCTTCACGAATTTTTTTGAAAAGCGGCAAATCCATCCCCTCCTCTGCAACTATATCATCGAGTGTTTTTGTCTCCAACTTTTTATAAAGGTCTATCCAAAGATCGTCATATTCTTTATTGTGTATTGGAAACTCACAATATGTGATTGGTGCACCTCTATCCCATTCCGGAGTACAAACGTGCATCATGGCCCCCTGATAGATTTCATTCTCTCGAATAAGCTGCCAAATAACTTCCTTCCATGTCCCTTTTGGACCATTAGGAAGTGCAGGATGCAAGTTCACAAAATCGTACTGGGTACATGTTACGTTATCCAGCCACAACATATAACCAGCCAGTATCCCAAGATCAAACATCTTATCTTTAATTTTCCTTCGAATCTCTCCTCCATATTCGTTTCGCCATAATTCTCTATCTTTTCTCCAAAGGCTAGGCTTAAATGATCTCCATGATGCGATAATGAGAGGTATATCATAATTTTTAATCATATCAAAAAACTGCGCCCTTTGCTCACCATATATATGAACATCATCACTAATACTCCCATTACCACACACAAACGATACCCCCCTATCCACAGATCCGTC
>JAKSHT010000024.1 GCA_024399215.1 archaeon
AAACGAGCGAGAGGACTCTACACGATTTCTGCCCTCTTCCTTCTTCTTAAGGATGTAGTCGTATCCTTGAACTTAACACAGCATTGGTAAGCTTCTTTACCAAATCATTAACCGTTTTAATAAGGTCCCAATCGACTTGCTTTGCATTAAATACACGTCCACTGAATATGAGCCTGGCGCTCATACTATACTTATTCCTTTCGCCCTGTCTGTTGTATTTTGATATGTTTATGGAAAGTGATTCTGGTGAACCTATCCTCTTTATTTTATCAACTTCATCCTTTACAACTTCATAGATTGCACTTGTGCTTGCTTTGTCCACTTCATCAAGGCCACTTAACTGTACAAAAAGATGATCCCTTTTTTTGCACGCGGATACAAGTTCAATAATATCGCATTGTGCTACAGTGCCAACAAGTTTATCATCATCTGTAACGGGCACAATTGAAAATTCATCATCTAACATAATTCTCATTGCATTTCCAAGGACATCGTTCCATTTTACAGATTTTACCGTCGGGACACAAATAGATCCCACTATTGCGGAAGACTTTTTGTCCCTGCCAGAAATATCTCCTATTGTTTTATTTGACGGTCTCCAGCTGCTGGCGATAACTTCGTTCATCCCAAAAATGCCTATAACTTTTCCAAAATCGTCAATCACCGGTAAGGTTCTTACATCGAGAGATCTCATGACACCCATGGCTTCATCGATCGTAGAATATTCATACACACTTTCAATGGGAGACGTCATTACCTCCCACACTTTAATGTCACTTATTGCCTTTACACCAGCCACTAAATTAACCAAATGATTTCTTCCGATGCATCCGATAACCTTCTTTTTATCAGCGCATACAACAGGAACCTGCCTTAAATCATTCGTTATCATAATTTCTGCAACTTTTGTAATATCCGTCTCTTTGGTTATCATGGGAGACATACTTACAAGGTTTCTAATTTTTGAATCTAACGCAGTATTTTTCTTCTTGAGAACATCTCCATAACTTACCGTTCCAAGGTACTCTTCATCTTTAACAACTGGGATGTCTTGGTATCCCGATCTACGCATCAGTGTGATGGCGTCTACAAGTCTTTCATCCAATCCGATAGTTGGGAATTCAGTGTCCATTATCTCCTCAACCCTTTTGCTATCAAGTTGAGATCTAAGAATGGAAATCCTCTCAACGTCTTGTAAGTCCTCCGTCCCCATATCACACCTTAAGTGCAATATCGCTTAGATAACAATATAAAACATTGCCCCTACAGTGCTAATTGGAAAGATGCGAGGTACTTTAAATAGTTTAAAGAAGGCTTCCACAGGGATGTAAACCCTGCGCCAATAACCTTCCCAGGATTTCTCTAATACTCCTTATTTCTACACGCTTCTGCCCTTTAGTATCTCGATCTCTGATCGTAACAGTTCCTTTATTAGAATCACCTTCAATAGTTTCATAGTCTACCGTAATACACCAAGGTGTCCCAATTTCATCCATGCGAGCGTACCTTTTTCCAATTGTACCTGAGCCATCGTAGTACGCTTCGATTCCAGAGGAGCAAATATCACTGTAAATTTTGTAGGCTACTTCATCAAGACCATCTTTCTCCATAAGCGGAAACACTCCCACTTTAATTGGAGCTACTGCTGGCGCAAAATGAAGAATCGTGCGGTTTTCTTCATTATCACGTTCATATGCATGTTCAAGAATGGAATATAGTATTCTGTCAAGTCCATGAGATGGCTCAATAACATGCGGGATAATGCGATCACCCGTGACTTTTTCCTTGCTATGAATTATCTCAAAAAACTCTTCGTTAAGTTCAATAACTTCGTTACCAACACTAACAGTAATTTTTCCATTCTCAACATCTTCGGGTCTAAGACATTCAATTCCTGCCATGACGTCCTTTGCTCGTTCTTTAAATTTAAGGCCAATTGCTCTATTTTTAGCTTTAATTCGAATCACTTCTATTTCCCTAGGATCGTCATATTTTCTAAAATATGTCATATCTTGACCAGAAAACTTTGCATGTCTCGAAAGATCCCAGCATCCTCTATCAGCAATACCAACAATTTCTACCCAGCCATATGAAAGCAGAACTTCGGCATCCCAACAATCAGTTGCGTAATGGGCCATTTCATTTTTTTCGTGTTCTCTAAATCTAAGTCTTTTAGGATCTATGCCAACCATTGTGAGAAATCGTTTCGTTACATACACGAAATATGCCAACACAGGGTTGGCAATAACACCCCTTTCAACCGCTTCTCTAACCGTCATCGTTGTAAGTTCAAGTGTTGTATTTGGAACAAGATCTAACTTTTCGTCCTCAATTTCCTTAAATCCAGGCCAATTTTTATCTTCTGGATCGACGAAAAGCTCTGCCTCCATCTGATTAAATTCTCTCATGCGCATCATGCCTTGACGAGGCGCAATTTCATTTCTATAGCTCTTGCCTACCTGTATAACACCGAACGGAAGCTTTTCTCTGTTATATCTGTAAAGGTTGAGATAATTGACAAATATCCCCTGCGCTGTTTCAGGCCTAAGATATCCCTCGCGTATAGAACCAGGTCCAATACTGGTCTTAAACATAAGGTTAAATTCGCTGATTTGCCCGAAACTTCCACCACATTCCGGACATTTAACATCACATTCGGCAAACATCCTTTCTAGTTCTTCAGGGGTGAGCTTATCCGGATTCTTACAAAACTTTTCTACCAAATGATCTGCCCTAAATGGTGTATGGCACTTTTGACAGTACGTAATAAGATCAGAAAAACCATCGATGTGTCCAGACGCTTTGAAAACATCTCTCGGACATATAGTCTCAGAATCAATCTCAACAAACCTTTCTTCTCCCTTATAAATAGACCTCCACACGTTTATGATGTTATTCTTAAGAGTGCAACCAAGGGGACCATAATCAAACATTCCCGCGACCCCTCCATACACTTCGAATGATGGCCAAATGAAGCCCCGACGTTTACAAAGAGCTAAAAGTTCTGATGAATCTGGCATACTACTACCTTAGAAGTGCTGCAAGTACATCAATATCATAAATCATACCGACGAGCTCGCCTTTGTTTCCGTGTACAAGTATCTGACCGAAATTATTTTGCTTCATAATTTTAGCAACTTCAGACAGCGATGTTTTTTTATAAACTGTCGTGGGATCACTAACCATAAAATCCCGTACAGTATATTCTTCCGGTAAATTCTTGTTTGTTGCCACGTAGAATAATGGAAGCACGTTTCTATATCCCGCAAGCATTTGGTCAGTTTCATCAAGTCCCATTTCTCTTAAAGCATCAAGATCTTTTGTTTGATCAATAAAGAGATCCCTGTCCGTAATGATACCAACTAACTCACCTTTTGCATCTAAGACTGGAAGTGCCATTATTTCATTGACTCTCATCGATGAAACTACATACGATAAAGGGTCATTGACGTATACTGTTGCACATGTTTGAGTAATAACTTCCCCAGCAGTGACATTTGTTTTCAATTCTCTTATTTCATCGAGGAAGTCTGTGGGCGTAATAACACCAACTAGCTTTCCATTCTCAACAACAGGAATTCTATGAATTCTTCTGTCGAGGAATATCTTCGCGACACTAGGAATTGTTGCTGTGGATTCAACCGTAATAAAATCTTTTTTCATTATGATCGAGAGCTGATCCTCATTAAAATTTCGGAATATGTCCTTTCTTGAAACAATCCCCACTAATTTACCATCACTCGAACGAACAACCGGAACTCCTGTGATGCCATTTCTAACCATTATGTTAATTGCATCGCTACGGGTTCCAGGAACTTCAGCGACAATGGGTAGACGTGACATGATGTCTGCAACTGTTTTCATCCTTTTTCCTCCCATGACACGGTAGTAATTAAACGTTTAATTGGATTTTTTTCTAACAGAGAAATTATGCCGTGTATGTCGACTGATATTTTAGTCAATCCACCAACTTTCCCTTCTTTATAGTACAGTTGTTCACATCTGTAATATCAGATCGATGCGCCATGCTCAAAATATATCACACTAGCTCCTGCACCTATATGATGAAATCAATTCCTTCAGTAAAAACGTACTAAGTTGGCACATCCGTTGGCCAAAATATGCTCCTCTCTGCATGGTATCGCCACAATGTCTACATTTTTACCGATCATTTTTTCCAGCGCTGAGTTTTCGTTTAATAACTCCCTTCCACGCGCAATAAGAGAACGAAATGTTTCTCCTTTTTCTCTATTAGTCACAGAAAGAAGTTTATAAAATATTCTGGCCTCGTTAAAAATATCTGAATCGGGAGTTAACATTGCGTTATCAGTGCCTATGGATACATTTGCGCCCACGTTTATCATACTGTTAACAGGTGCTTTGACTCCAAAATAAAGATTCGATCTGGGGCATACTGATATAGAAATGTTATTATCAACACATTTTGCAATATCAGCGTTTGTTGCGTGAACCATGTGAACAACAAAATTAGGCTTCAAAGAGATAACGTAGTCTATGTCTTCCCTAATCCTCTCACTAACGTGCAATGCTAACATTTTTTTTCTTCTATGAACTTCTTCAGCGATGGCATCAATGTATCCATGATTCATATCGGATATACTAGAAATTCCAATACCGTCAGCATGATTCAAAATATCGTCAATCTCATTAACGTCAAAATTTTCAGAAAGAGGTCTTCCAAGGATAATGGATTCAGGAAAAAGTGTTCTAAGCACTGCGCTACCTTTAACCCCTCCCTCTCTGAAATCTATTATCCTTGACACCCCTTTTTTGTGAAGGGTGTTAATGTAAGACGTTATGCTCATTCTGACTTTATCTGGAGATGTTTTGTTAAGATACTCGTGTTTCAATCCCAATGGGGGCGCAACTAGTTCTTCAATACTGTATCGTTTGTCGATTTTTAGTCCTGCATCAGCAACATGCGTATGAGTGTCTACAATTCCAGGGAAAATACACCCTTTGAAATCTGGGAATCCATTATATTTGCCATACTGAACGTCTTCTATCTTTCCATTGTTTACAGTAACGTAGCCGTCCTCGAAGACATCCCCACTCCAAATACGGCCTGCAAGGACACAACAGTTATCCATGATACTACACTGTGCAAGTTATAGATTTAAAAAATGTCGCATGTCTAGTGTTAAAACAATTATCGAGGCAAATCCCGCTATTACTTGGGGCACAACGACCAATTGGTAGATACATGTTTTCTGTTAATATCCTAGGTTCTGGCACTATTTCATAAACCAAAATTAAATATTACCGTTCGCGATCCGACTGAAGGAGGTTGATTGAATGCCTACAATCAAAGAAAGTGAATGTGTTGGGTGTGGCGCATGTGCCGACGCCTGTCCTGAGGGTGCGATTACCGTTGATGACATCGCAGTTATTGACGCTGAGAAATGCATTGAATGCGGTAAATGTGTTGACGAGTGCCCATCTGACGCAATCGAAGAGTGAGTGCTCTAAAAAGCAGGTAAACATTTTACCCTTAACAGGGGCTTTTTGGTTAAGGTTTGTGCCCTTTCACAAATTCGTGAGCACTCAGAGCCGCCGTGCAAGCTTCACCGCATCCGGCAACAATCCGTCTACGTTTTCCTGGATAATCGACAACATCCCCGCAAGCGAATATTCCACGTCTAGACGTTGACATGTCACGTTCCACTTTGATGAGTCCATTTTCTGTGGATTCAAGATTCCACTTTTTTAAATTTTTAAGATTGGATGGTGTTCCTATGCTAATGATAATGACATTCACGGGCAACTCTACGGTCTTTTCATTCATCTTCAACGTTACAGATTCTACGTGATCTGTCCCGTTAACAGACTGCAATTCAGCCGGCATAATTGTTTTGACGCCACTGTTTATTAAATCAATAACATTGCTCTCATCAGCCCTAAACTCAGATCTTCTATGAACAATGACTGTATCAGCTACAGAGTTCGCCATCATTGCTATTTCTATGGCGCTATTTCCACCACCAAATACAACAACTTTTTTGCCAACAAGCTCCTCTTTTGGGGGCATAATATATGACAACCCCCTGTCTTTAAAATCGGGCTCTCCCTTACATCCTATTTCCCTAGGCTTAAATATGCCTATCCCAGCGGCAATTATGACAGACTTGGCGAGATATTCTTTTCTATTAGTTTTTATAAAAAATTCATCGTTGTTATCACGAATTTCTTCAACTACTTCTTTTTCATGAATTTCACAATTCATAGATTCAACTTGCGTGTGAAGCTTGTCAGATAAATCTTTAGCCTGAATGCTACCAAAACATGGAAAATTGTGGATATCCTTCTCTGGATAGATGCTAGTCAATTGTCCACCGATAGAACCCGCATCAATAATCAATGTGGACATTAGCTTAGTCCTGGCGTATATTCCAGCTGTTAACCCAGCAGGGCCGGCTCCAATTATTATCACATCATAGCTCATTACGAACGAGTGGGTCTATTGTCATCGTATAAAAATATTTACGCAACATGCTAAGATCGGCGTGGTGGGTACGCTGAACCACACCAATAAATATAGATTCGATGATAGCAGCAACGATAGCTATGGTTGAGGTAACGCTTAAAGCATTTGCGCCAATCATTATTGCAATTGTGACATTTGGAACTATTCTTTTGTTGTACGATATTTTCGGAAAGGCTAAAGACAGATGATCTCATCTGCATCTTCCTTGTCAGAATTTAGGCGACGTTTTTCTTGCTTTAGCTCTATGTAAACCCATACGCGATTAGCCTACATTTCCACCCGCCGTAGGGCTATACAGCACATCGCAGGGCTATTTTCAATGAGACAGCACTGGATATTAATATGGTCCACACGCAATAATTGCCTCAAATTTCTAAATTTTTCATCGCAATACAAATACAGCGTAAATATACAAAACAGAATTGCTACATGATGTTTGTAGATGCTCATCTACATATGACCGATCCAGAATTTGACAATGGGTACGATGATATTTCTGATGCAAAAATGCTTTTCAGTTGTACCTCAGAAATTAAGGAATGGAAACTTCTAAAGAAACTTTGCAAGGAAGATAGCAGGATAGTTCCTTTTTATGGAGTTCATCCCTGGTTTGTTAACGAGGGCATTAATATCGACGAGTTAGAGTCAATTTTGAGAACAGATTCTAGAGCAAATATCGGAGAGATAGGACTAGACTTTGGAAAGACATCTTTGGAAAATCAAACGGTTCTCTTTACAGAACAATTAGGGTTGGCAGAAAAATATAACAGAA